>CAZQPF010000010.1:43191-77700 GCA_964595165.1 uncultured Desulfohalobiaceae bacterium | reverse complement strand
GATTGGTGCTAAATTCTATGGCCCATGTGTCTCATTCTCATTGACAGATTCCGGTATGGGCTCTGCCGAATCAAGACAACCGGGCAGCCTGTCTATCTCGCCTAGGCTGAAGACGGCAGGATGACTGTCTATCAACCAGTCCAGAAGTGTCGAACCACTGCGTCCATAACCCAGAAGGTACAGATAAGATTGTATCACTCAGTCAGTAACCAGTTGCTTGAAAATGTATTCACCGTAAACACAATCCTTGAGAGCAGCTTTATACCTGCACAGGTGCTCTTAAGCGATGTAGCGATCACCCGAAAAAACCAGCCAGAATCGCATCCAGAGGACTAACGAACAGATGAACGGTTCCCAGCGCGATGCCAAGAGCGGCCAGCGCCAGAAGCATACTTCTGCCCATCCCGAAACCTGCGGTTCGCTCCATGGGCATTGGAGACTCTGCAAAATGCTGCAGCTCCGGCTTGGGTTTTTCAGAAGGAATGGCTGGCTGCTCTCGGATCTCATCCTCTGCTTGCCGGAATGCTGCATTACGGGCTTCAAGCAAGGCAATTTGCGCTTTGGCCCTGCCGTAAAGATGCTGCAGCCGATCGCACTTTTTTCGCTCCTCCTGCAGCTGATCTCCCAAGCTGCGAACAAGCGCATCCCTGTCCTGATCCAGGCGCAAGCGAACTTCACGCTCCAGAAAATCCAGCCTCTCCATGACATGCTGCACCCTGCCCCACAGCATCGGATCGTCTTTCTCCGGCAAAGAAGAATGGAGCGGCTCAGCGCCAAGTTCTGAAGACTGCTCCGAATACAGCTCTTGGGCCTGCCTGTCTTGAAGGACCTGGTCCACGATATCCGGAGTGATGCTCTGCGCATCGTCGGCAAAGCCGTAGACGAGGCATGCGTCGCAGAGCAGGTTGATGGCCCTGGGGATGCCTTTGCAGGCCTGGTGAATGGAATCTATGGCCTCTGCAGAAAAAAGATCCGCCTTTTCGCAACCCGCTCTTTCCAGCCGGTAGCGGATGTACTCCTCGGTATCCCCCTGCTCCATCGGGCCGAGATGATAGCTCACCCCAATTCGCTGTGCCAGCTGCTCCAGGCTCGGATGCCGAATGGTCCGCCGCAGCTCCGGCTGACCAACCAATACAATCTGAATCAGGCTTTCGCTCTCCCCCACGAGATTGGAAAGCATCCGCAGCTCTTCCAGGGCCTCGCGTTTCAAGTTCTGCGCTTCATCGACAATCAAAAGCACCCTGCGTCTTTTTGCATACTGACCGATGAGGAAACTGTTCAGCAGATCCAGATTCTGCGATTTATCCGCGACCGGATCGAGCTCATATTCCCGGAGGATCCCGCGTATCAGCTCCTCCTCGGAGACGTTGGTATTGAAGAGAACAGCCACCTCCATCTCGGATTCAATCCGCTCCAGGAGCGATCTGATGAGCGTAGTTTTCCCGGTGCCGATCTCTCCGGTAAGCAGAATGAACCCGATATTCTCCCGAAGGCCGTACTCCAGATAGATCAGAGCCGTGCTGTGCCCGGCGCTCGGATAGAGGCAGCCCGGCTTGGGAATCATAGTGAAGGGCTTTTCGCGAAGGCCGTAGAACTGTCTGTACATCATTGCGACTTAACCTTGTTCATCACAACGCCCACCACGTTGCGATCGCTCAAGAGGCCCAGGGAAGCGGCAACATCCTCTCTCTTGGTTCGCCCTGCCTCCACCACCAGGACCACAGCGTCAACGTAAGAGGCGAAGACAAGGGAGTCGGGCGTGCCAAGCAGACAAGGGCAGTCGAACAGGACATAGCGGTCCGGATACCGGGACTTGAGCTCCATAACGAGCTCCTTCATCCGCGGCGAGCCCAAGAGATCGGTGGATCCGTTGAAGGCCGGACCGGCCGGCAGAACGACGAAGTGCTCCATACCTGGATTGATAAGGAGATCAGGCACCTGGGCCCTATCGCGAAGGTAGTCGGTCAATCCGGTGGGGCAATCCAGCCCTAGACAGTCGTGCACCTTGGGGAAGCGGAGATGGGTATCAACCAGCAGGGCAGTCTGCTGTGCCTCTCTGGCCAGGCTGCACCCCAGGTTGATGGCGGTAGTCGTTTTGCCCTCTCCAGGGTTCGGGCTGGTGATCATCAGCGTGTTCCATCCCTTATCCTTGGTGCTATGCAGAAGCCGGGTCCGAATGAGATTGTAGGTATCCAATAGGGCTTGATCCGCATAGGAAGTGAGGATTCTGTTCCTCTCCAGATGTTTCGTCTCCGCCTGCTGCACTCTGGTCCTGCGATGGTCCGGTGCTTGGCCTTGAATGGGCTCATCCTGTATAGACGCTCCATGGGAGCCTTCCTTGCTCTCCCACTCCTGTTTGGCCTTGTACATGGCCTTGGCGATCTTGCTCATTGCCCCTCCATTTTAATCCAGTCAGCCTACCCGTTAGAAGCTAGAAAAGGCCCATTTCAAAACCAGAGGCCAAGCTTTTGGATTATCTGCACCCAAACCACATCCAGGGGCCGGACAAGGAAATGCACTGCCAGGAGGCCAGCGACCAAGGCAGCCAGGCAAGCTACGATCACGGCGAGGCGTTTCCTTACCCGACTGAGCCGGTCTTGTTTGGTTTCCATATAGGGCACTGCTCCCAGAATGCGATACTGGCAGACCGCAGAGAGCTCCTTCGGGGTGTACACGCTCGGGTCCATAAACTCCGAGAGTGAACCGGCCCCAATGCCGAAGCCGAGAGAGAGCACCGCCCCGATAAGCAGGAGGGCCAAACGATTGGGCTTAAATGGTTCCTCCGGCATGGCCGGAGGATCGATCAGGGTCAGCTTCTGGGCCACACGGCTCGTCTCCATGTTCTGTGATTCGCGGGCGGCCAACAACCGTGACTTCGTCTCCCTGTACTTATCCTGGGCATTGGCATAATCCCTTTGCAGAGCAGAGTACTCCTGCTCCACCTTGGGTGTGAGCTCGATCCGCTTGCGGAGCTCCTCCGACTTGGCCTGAAGGTCCTTGAGCGATTGCCGCACCGCTCCGATCTCCATCTCGGTGGATTTAATCTGGGTCTGGAGGTTGATATAGGAAGGATTGTCCGGTTGGGCATTGTTCGATGTGAATCCCTCCTGGCGGCTGGCCAGATCCTTCACATTGGCCTCCAGGAGCCGGAGCTTTTTATCGGCCTGGATCACATCCGGGTGGAGATCGGAGTACGTTTCCTTCAGCTTGCTCAGCTCCTTTTTCTGGCCGGCCAGCTCCTCCTTGGCCGTTTGCAGCTGATCCCGGACCTGAACCTCCTTCTCCAATGCCTCGAGCTGTTTCTTGAACCGGACGACATCCGGGTGCTCGGATGAGTGCGCTGCTTTGAGGGAAAGATAGCTGCTGCGCAGCTGCTTGAGCTCCTCTTCCGGGGTCATAACCCGCTGGCCGTCCAGGGTCATGGTATACTTGCTCGGCTCGAGAGTTGCCAGCTGCCCTTGGAGATAGATCTTCCTGTCCTGTAGCTTCTTGATATCCTCCTGGGCCTTGTCGATCCTTTCCTGGTAACGCTGCAGCGAATGGAGATTGAGCTCCATCATCTCCGGAAGAGCTAGGAGGTGCTTGTCCTTGAATACAGCGATATGCTCCTCGTACTGCGCTATCTCCAGCCGAAGCTCAGAGAGCTGCTTATCCAGAAAATCAACTGTAGTCTCAGCCTTCTCCTCCCGCATTTTCGAGTTTTCCTCTAAAAACAGAGATACCAGCCTATTGGCAACTTGTGCTACCTTGCGCGGATCCTTGCCCTCATAGGACAAGGTAAAGGCCACTGTCGCAGTGCCCTGCCTCCCGGACTCCGGATTGGACACCTCGGTCTGCACAGGTTCGAGGTGAATATTCTCCCGCATGGTGGTAATGATTTCCTCGGTGGACGACGTTCGCCGGAGCTTGGGATACAGATCGAAGCGATTGATCACCTCGAGAAGATTGGATCTGGAGAGCACGAGCTGATTGATCGCCTGCAGGCGCTCCTCCACGTAGCCCGTCACGGTAGACCGGACCATATCCTCCGGGATCTCCTGGGCCTCAACGAGTATTGTGGCTTCCGATTTATAGACGGGAGGCAGTAAAATGGTAACCATAGCTGTGATCAAAAGCACTGCTAAAGCGGTCCCTAGAAAATACCCTTTGCGCCGCCGAACTATTCGGACAAAGTTTTTCACATCAAACTGTTCTTCCATATACCCGCTCCTCATACCTGACGTTGATATTACAGACGCTAGGCGCTCCGGGTTATATACAGACCCAACACCTCTTCAGCTGAAAAGGGGCTCGCTGCAAGTAAAAGACTTTTTATCTCATCAGTTCACAGCTCAAGCGGCCACTCCCAGGTGAGCTGCAGGATCACCCGGTTGCGATCCTTGAACTCGTTGTCCTCTTGATCATCGATTCCCAGATAGATGTACTTAGCCTGCAGCCAAGCATTCCTCCCCAGGCGTTGCTCCAGACCGAGTGCCAGCCGGTAAAGCTGATTGTCGATTCTGCTGGAAAGCGGGAGATTTTCGTCTTGCATGCTTTTGGATCGGACCACCTTACCTGTGATAAAAGCGGAGGTGTCCTGCCTTAAAAAGGAACTCCATTGGCAGCTCAGCTGATCCCGGGTCAAGCTTTGACCATTGGCGTCTTGAAGAACCCTTCTGCTCCCCTGGAGAGATAGCCGCCCAACTGGAAGATCCATATCCAGCTCCGAGTCGATTACGAACCCTACATCTTCGGTATCGATCTCTTCCTCTTGCAAAGCGAGGATGAAATTGGGGCTCGGGACGGGCAAACGCATGGTGAACTCGGACTGTGTCAGGCTCACGCCGGCTTGCAGGGAAAGTGTCGTCCTATCGCTCATCTCCCTTTGGAAACCAGCAAGTGCCTGATAGATGTGCTGGCTCTGGTCAAAACGGCCGTAGTGCACTTCATTGCCCAGTGCACCCAGCCCCATCAAGTCTAGATCATCGATTTCGACTCGGGTGAAAAGACCGCTCAGCAGGAGCGTGGTTCGAGGGGTCAGCGCATGCCCGAATGTCAGCTCCAGCCCGAGAACAGTGTAGTCGCGATTGTCTTTCTGGCTGTCTGTGCGGTAATCAATGAAGCTTAAGGGAATATTGGCTTGGAGATAGGAGTTCTGTGAAAGGTCGAAAAGCAAGCCTGGTTGAAGCCGAGTCCGATATCTTCTTGTTTTGTCTGTAATTTCACCGGTTTCAAGAAGCAGCTCTTCAAAGGTATAGTCCGCCCTGAAAGTCGAGGACCAGTTCAGCTCCACATTTTCCGTAAGCTCCGCCCTTGCATTAAGAGAATACTCCTGATTGACCCGGTCATATCGGTCATGCGTTTCATAGCGGATGACCTCGGCCAAGGCCTCAAAAGCGATTTCTCCCCGGTCGAAAACCTTTTGCCCTGAGAGCTGCGGCATGAGCCTTGCGAGCAGACCGGAGCGCTCGTCGAAAAAGATATTGTCATCATACTCGGCCTGAAACGTCAGTGACGGTTCGAGGAGATGCTGTGCACCCCAGGCAGTGAGAGGCAGAAAAAATAACCCCCCGCACAGCCATAGTAATCCCCGGAGCAGCCAGGTACTCACGACGCCCTCTATGCGCTATGGTTCATGGATTGCGGCTCAAGGGACAACCACGGTATCCCCAGATTGGAGCTGTATATTGGCCTCCAGCCCTTCCGCTCTCACGACCTCGCCGTAGTCGAAGGGAATGGCCTGTTGGCCGTCAGGACCCTGCCTGAGAACGCAGATATCGTCCTTATCCGCGAACCTGGTCAGTCCGCCTGCCAAGGCGATGGCCTGCATAACGTTGGTCTTGGCTTCCAGCAGGAACATCCCCGGCTTGTTGACCTTGCCCACCACATAGATCCGGGCGCTGCGCAACTGGGAGAGCATAACCGTCACCGGGGAATCCGGCACGTAGGGCTCGAGCTTTTGAGTCAGCTCCTGCTGCACTTCATGGATGGTGCGTCCGGCTGCCGAGACCTCGCCGGCAAGGGGAAAGGAGATGCGGCCATCAGGACGAACGATCGCCTCTCTGGTAAGAGCTTCGTCTTTCCACACCGAAATGTGCAGAACGTCGCCGGATCCGAGATAAAACGCTTCTTTGGCCGATGCATCGGTGGGAAGCATAGAAGAGGGCAGCAGAAAGGAAAAAAGAAGGAAACTGAAAAACACGCCTTTTCGGTGCATACCAGGCTCCTTTTTCCAGGGTGAGGACTTACAGACAAACTGATGCTTTATCTAAAACTTTCAAATAGTTAACAGCAAGTTTCAGGCCATGTAAAATTTAGAAACAAATCGAATATGTTGCAATTTTTCTAAGAAAATGTGCTTATTGGACATGCAACTTAGTAAATTATAACTATATAATTTAATTTATCTTTTTTTTAAGAGCAACCATCATGAAAGAAAATTTTTGCATACATATGCAACATAGAACATATAATGCATATTCTTAAATAAATTTTTAGTGGTTAGTTTACATACTTTTTGCTTATTTTCAAGAATACAAACAAGTTGATCTTTAAAATTGTTTTACATTTTTATAAAATATTTTTAATGTCTTACAACAATAGACAAAATTGTTGCATGTTTACAATAATTTGCAAAAAGGTATAAAATATGCAAAATTAGTAATGACTTTTCTCTTTGAACAATATACCGTAAATCTCAAGTATATATAAATATATAGCTTTTATTACAAGTAACAACAATTAATGCTTAAACTCATGTTGTAAGTTGTACTCTAAGGCATCTGGATTCAAATCTAACCTGGAGAGCTCGATATATGATTACTGAATCATATGCATGGTACAAGATGGTATTCATTTTAGGACTTGTTCTTATCTTTCTAGCTTGTGCTTCAGCGGAAGATAAGCGTAACGCTTTTTATAACGAGGCGCAGAACTATATACAAGATCATAAATATACCGAAGCAAGACTTGCTCTTAAAAATGCCATAAAAATAGATCCACTTTTCATAAAAGGACATTTCCTTTTAGCCAAATGCGAGTTGGAGGAGAAAAACATTCGCAAGGCTTACTCCCATGTGCAACGCGCTTTGGAGCTGGATCCAGATCACCTCGAGGCAAGAACTTTTCTCGGAATGATCTATCTTCAAGCTGGAGCGCTGGACAAGGCGGCCAAGGAGATTGAAACAGTGCTAGAACAAGGACCACAAAATTCCCGGGCTCTATTCTTGAAAGCGGCAGTGGCTATACGTGGGAATAGGTTCCAAGAAGGGAGAGACATATTGTCCAGCTTGCTTGAGAACGACCCCCAGCTTGAAGAGGCTTACGTTCTGCAATCTCTGACCTTCCAAAAACAAGAAGAGCAGCCCAAAGCTCTTGAGCTGCTGAGGCTAGGGTTGGAAAATATTCCGGAAAGCAAAGCAATTAGGCTGCATTTGATAAACCTCTTGGCTAGCCTTAATCAGCTGTCTGAGGCGGAAGCTCAATTTCACAATCTTGTAGCCATGGAACCAGACTCACAAACACTGCGCTCCCTGCTTGTCGAGTTCTATGCCCAAACCGAGCAGGCAGCCAAAGCAGAAAAGGAGCTTGCAAAGCTTATAAAGCTCTACCCGCTAGAGGAAAGATACCCGAGAGCTCTGTCCGGTCTTCTGATGGAGCAGGAGAGATACCAGGAAGCGGAAAGCATACTTCAACAAGCCATTTCGGAAACCACAGAAAGCTCTGTGCTATGCCTGGACCTGGCAAGGCTTTATATTCAAAGGGATCAAAGGCAGAAAGCTGAAAAGTTGCTTCGAAAAGCTGCAACTCAGGCCCCAACCAATCCTGTGGGTCTTCAAGCCAAGCTCCTTTTGACTAGAATGTACCAGCAAAATTCTGATCTGGATTCCGCCATGCAGGAACTGAACTCCATCCTGGAGCACAATCCCAAAGACCTGGAAGCCATGTTCCTCAGAGGCGAGATTTTGCTTCATCGTGAGCAACCAAGCGAAGCCATTATAGATCTCAGACAGGTTATCAATGAGCAGCCAGATCGACTGGAGGCCTACCTCATGCTGGCCCAGGCCCATTTGGCAAGCCAAGAGCCCCAGCTAGCCCTGGAAGCTCTCAAGCAGGCACTTGATAGAAATCCAACGTACAAGCCTGCCAGAATCGCTTTGATCAGCTATCATATGAGGCATAGACAATGGCCTAAGGCTATATCGGAGCTGAGCATCCTGCAAAAGCACCATCCCAAGGACAGCTCAGTGCTCACGGCATTAGGCCGGGCCCTTCTGGCCCAGAAAAACTACGAGCAGGCGAGGCAAGTATTCCAGGATCTCAAAAACATAGAAGGAAATGAGGCTCTTGGCGAGCTCAATCTAGGACACGTCTTGTTTGCCGAAGAAAAGTACGCCCAAGCTCTCAGCCACTTCGAACGAGCCAGCAGTCTTTCCTCAAGCTGGGAACCGGCCCTTGAAGGCCAGGCTCAGGCGCTCCTCAAGCTCAACCAAGCTCCAAAGGCTGCATTGTTGTGTCGGGGCTTTATCCAGGAGCATCCCCAAAATAGCTTCGCCCATGAGCTCTTGGCCAGAATCGAGCTACACAGGGGCAACCCCAAGGAGGCGGAGAAGCTTTTGCTCCAGGCGGTCCAGCTAGATCCCAAACGAATAACCCCATACCACAGGATTGCGCAGCTCTATACTGCTAGCGACCGGGTTGACGAAGGTATCACCAAGCTCAAACTGAGTTTGGGGGCCAACCCCGAATCTCTGAGCACCGCTTTCAGCTTGGGTCTTTTGTATCAACAAGCCGGCGATATAGCTCAGGCCCAAAAGCAATTCCGCAGCATTCTGGAAAAGAAGGCCGACTTTTTGCCGGCGGCCAATAACCTGGCCTATCTCCTGGCAGAATCCAGCGATCACCAGGAGCTGGAAAGGGCTCTCGAGCTGGCCCAAAAAGCAGCAAAGACCGAAAATCCTTTGGCCCTGGACACTTTGGGATGGGTTTACTTCAAGATGGGCGATCTGGAGCAGGCGCTCATCCAAATTCAGCAAGCCCTGGACAAGGATCCGGACAACCCGACCTACAAGTATCACCTGGCCGAGGCTCTTGAGGCATCGGAAAGAAGGGAAGAAGCAGGAGCCATTCTGCGGGACCTTCTAGACGTAAAGCCGTCCTTCCCGGAACAAGAAGCAGCGGTCCGTTTGCTGAAAAAGCTGCAGAGCGAATCATAGGACTCGCCGTTCAATTCTTCCTTTCCATAATGTGGACGATCTTTTCGTACTCCTCTGGCTGGATATCCCCTTTCTGCACGAGATTGTCCACGAACTGCTGCAAGTCCTCCCGAGAACCTTCGAACTCGATGCGTTTTTCGCCGTCCGCATCACGTTGCTCGCCAGTTGCAGCTGCGACTCCTGTTGTAGCTGGCTGCTCCCTCCATTGCCTCCTTTGCTGGCTGACTTCCTTGGTATTGCGGGAAGCGGCATACTCCCTGCTCCCGGTATCTGCATGATCTCCAGCGCAAACCAGAAGAGTATACAGCCTCTCCTCTTGTGGAAAGCCTGCAGGGGACGGCTGCTTAACCATGATGTAGCTCAGGCCGGCCAGCCGCAGGATGTCCTTGATACCCGAGATAAGATCTTTTTCTTTAAGCTCTGCACTGACAGTCTGATCTATCTCTCCAACACACTGCAGACCAAAGTTGCCTTTCTCGGCAAGGTCAAGCAAAACTTCCAGAACATTTTTCTCTTCAATGTTTGCGGTAAGCTTCCCTTGCTCCAATTGCATAAAGTAATTTCCGGGACTGGCAGCCAATGGGCCGGAGATGCAAAGAAACAGGAGCGCAAGGAGGAGATACCGATGCAAGTTGTTAGCAAGCATGATCTATATCCAGCCTAAAAAATGAAGGGGGAGGACAAGCGAACCTTTGCCCTCCCCCAAATGCTACAGGCCTTGTGTTTAGGAAGAGAACCGCCTTCTCAAACCGACGAGTGCAACGAGCCCGGACCCCAGGATCCAGATCGCTCCCGGGATAGGTACCTGGTTTATCTCACCCAGCTTGATGCCACCGGCAAGATCCCCATCCAATAATGTACCATCTACCAGCACGAAATCATCATATGTACCGCCTCGATCGGAATCAAAAAGGAAGAGCTCGGTTATCCCGGTTGGAGCCAGACAGGAGAGATCTATGGTGGCCAGCTTTATATTATCTCCTACAAGACCTCCAATTCGGCCCCCTGTCATTTGAAGCACGCCAGGGGATGTTTCAACGGGTCCCGGAATAAACCAATTTGTCCCAATAGCTGTTTCAGATCCCGTCCCGGCTTCGACTCGAATGGCCGCCGGATCATAGACGAAATCAAACCCCATACTCTGAAGACCCGGCTCTGGTGCATTGGATACATAGAGATCGATTAAAACTCCTTCTGTCGGAAATAGCTTCCACTCCGTTTCTAAGCTCCCATCCTGACCGAAATCCAGCTGGAATGTCAGCGCCCCAGATGCAGGTCCTGCCAGGACCAGCAGCATGAGACAGGCAATACAAGCTACAATATGCCTTTTCATTGACCTCCTCCTTATATTATGCTTTTCTTCGCTTCCTGGAAAACCCGAACAGCCCGAGCAATCCCGCCCCTAAGAGCCACGCTGCGCCAGGAATGGGGACTGCTTTTGTCTCAAAGGCCATGTCCTCTCCCGGGAGCAGATCCCACCAGCCTTGCCGTGCATAGCCGATCTGCACCGCATTGTCGTTCCAGTGGTCCACTGACTCCTGCCAGCCCCATTGCAAAGGGTTTCCTTTTGGATCGACCGCCTGAATGGAGAGCCAGTAGATGTTCCCGGCTACTTGATCAAAGGGCACTGGAAGCTGGGCATCGTATTGAAACACGGTCTGGGTGCTGGCTGGACGTTGAATTTGTCCGAACACCTTTTCGGTGACCTGCACGCCATCCAAAGGAACGTATTGGGAATACCCCTGCGCACCCGGGTGACTCCATGGCAGAAAGCCAGCTCCCGCCGGCACGTCAGAATAAATGTTAATGTTAAAGCCTCTGACAATCCCCGGCGGATTGCTTGCCGGATCCCCGAATGTAGCACTGTTCGAATAGGGATAGACGATCGGATCCCAGTAGGAGCCCCACCAAGTGAGGCCGATAACCGGCAGCCCGTTTTCGCATAAGAAGTCATCTGCCACCTGGGCCGGCACCTGCGTTTCCGAAGAAAAGCTGTATCCGTTGAAAGGCTGCATGCTCGGCATCTGGGACCACTTGACCACAGCAGCCTGGGACAGGGAAGCAAAGGCAACGAGTAGCACGGTAAAAAATATCATCCGTACTAGTTTATTTTTCATCAAACCTCCTCTTCCATCTTAAACAAAGGTTTTTCCTCCTCATGCTGAAATCGCATGAGCGACAGACACCTGCACTTCACAGAGCTGTGCCCCACCCCTCCGGACCGGTGCCTCATCCGGAGGGGTGTAGTCGGACATTTGAGTATTACCCGCATAGCCTCTCCTCCCCTGTTAGGACTCGAAACAGAATGAATGCATCAATAAGAAGCTTTATCCACGAATCTTCATCAATCTTCACTGATCTTTCCCTGGCCTGATCGGCCAGCGGAAAGAGTAATCGCCAAGAAGAAGCTGATAGCTCACAGACAGCTGATAGCAAGAGCAAAGAAACGGAAATCATTAAACCCGCAGGGAAAAGAGCATTGCCCGCGAATGGACGCGAAGATCACATGACGGCGAGGGGGCTTCCCGCGAGAGCGGGATAAAGCCGTCCTGCCTGCGATCAGCAGGCTGGATTTCTTATCTTCATTCGTGGTGATTCGTGGACCAGGATCTTTTATGCTTGAGTTGTTTTGCGACAGATCCTAAGTTGAACAGCCTAAGTCAGGATGAACAAACGCATCCGAATTGTGGCCATTCACGCTCCGCAGAAGCGAACAATCGACCCGGATTGGAGCGATCTCCTTGTCTGGATTCAGGGATGAAATGGAAGGAGGCCCCTTGGGGTGCAACTCACAGAATGTCTCAATTTAATCAGGAGTTACATCTAAAGGGTTGACCTTGGGGTGGGAGGATGCGATACTGGTTTTGCCACACCGTAGGCTTCCTGCCTACACCCCAAGGCCCCTTGTGTTCACCAGATACAAGGGGCCTTCCTTTTTCCTCTTTACTTACGGCCAATCCGGCTTTTAGGCAATACCTTCTACGCTTTTATTGATTATTTGATCACAACGTTGCCTTGTCGGGGAGGCTTACGGACAGTCAGTTCTTCCAAAATCTTCGGAAAAGGTGGCCAGGTCTCTTCCGTCCACATCGCAATCCTTGTCGAAATCGCCCTCGCAGGGCGGAACCTGCGATTGACAACAGTCCGTTCTTCCAAAATCTGCGGCGAAGGTGGACAGGTCTTTTCCATCCACATCCCCGTCAGCATCGAAGTCCCCTTCACAGATGTCCGGAGGCCAGTCCGGGTCGCAGGCATTGCCCTCGCCGTCGAAGTCAGAATCCCTCTGATCCGGATTCTGGATCTCCGGACAGTTGTCGCAGGCGTCTCCGACCCCGTCTTTGTCACTGTCCAACTGCTTCGGATTGGCTACCTGTAAACAATTATCCTTTTCATCTTCAACACCATCATTATCGAGGTCTCCATCTTCATCAACCATGATGCTATCGTGATATGTAACAGATGTATTGCCGGCTTTGTCCTGATACTGAACATACACCGCAGCCCGTCCAGTTTCCGGATCCGGCTCGAGCTCCCAGTCCAGCTGGCCCGGATTTTCCACCCACTGCTCAGCCTGCGCCTGCAGCGATCCTTCCCCAAAGGTCGGGTCGTTGGATACCCGAACCAGAACATTATCCGGCCCGGTATCGAAGGAGAGCTTCACCTTGGTCGTCGAGGTAGCGATCAGACCCCGATTGATGAGCACCCAGCCTCTGGGTGGAAAAGGATCCTTCTTGGGCATCCCGGAAAAGATCGGGCTGGGCATGCTCACAGCTCCGCTCTTGCCTTCGGCGACGAGCTGATAGTAATACCTGACGTCATTGGTGAGCCCTTCATCGAAGTAGATACCCGGTGTCTTGGAGGCCGCAGGGTCGAACTCATCCACGAGAACGAGCTTCCTGGGAGAGGTCCCTCGCAAGAGGCGAAGGGTCTGATACGACGGATGCACCGGGTGGCGGATGGTGTTTGTTCCGGGCTGGAGGATTGAGGCCGGTATCTCATCGCCCAGATTGGTGATCACCTCTACATCAAAGGGCCTGGGCAGGAGGTCGTCTCCTGGATCGAGGAGGTTCGCCCCTCGCTTGGCCTCTGAGCTATCGATCTCCCCGCCGTCGTCCGTATCCGCATCGCAGGAATTGGAGCCGAGCCGATACTCCTCCTTGCTGGACAGACCGTCTTTATCCTGATCCCGATCCGAATCGAAGACCCTGTAATCCAGGCAGGCATAGAGCTGCTCATAGCGATCCGGCAGCCCGTCGTTGTCGTAATCCGGATCGATCTCCAGAAAGCATTCGTAAACCTGGAAGGCTTGATTCAGATAGCGAGTAAACGGCTCTTGCAGATTGGACCGCCCCTTGGCAATAACAGAGACCACATAGCTGCCGCGGGTGCCTGGATTTTCTTTAGCCTCCTCTTCAGGAACCCCCATTTGCGAGAAGAATGAGGTCTTGTTGAACACGTTTCCGTAAACCCCGTCGTTGGCATCCCCGTCGTCGTGGAGGCCGTCATCGAAGAGCGGAAGCCGGAACAGCTCTCCATTGGGCATGCTGACAATAGACTGCACTTCTGCGTGGCGCACACCGCCTTTGATATCCGCCAGGCTCACCAGGACGGTAACCGGCAGGCCGGCCAAGAAACGGGAGCTGATAAGGCACTGGCGCTGGGCAGGCACCTGGCTGAAGTAGAGACGGGCCTGCACCCCTCGCTGGAACTTGCCGGAGACCGCCACCATGTACTGAGTGGGATCCTTCAGATCGATCTCAGCTATCCACTTTCCTCCAGGAACGGTCTTGCTGAACTGGAACACGGTGTGGGTATCATCCCTCAATATCTGAGCATCTCCAGGACCGATGGGACTCCCGTTTGGATCGTACAGCCTCACCTCGGAGACGGCGCTTGAGTCTTCCCAGTTGAAAGCGAATGTTGCTCGCTCGATTTTCCCTTCACTGAGCTCGATGTCCTGCCGAAACGTACCGGATGAGGCATTGCGCTTGACAAAGAAAATCCGGTCCTTGTGCTGGATCTTGTCGTTGATGGCCAGATAGACCTCGGAGATGCGGTTGCCGAGGGTCAGCTCCGCGGGTATCGCTGCGGCTGAAGAGAACGACAATGGCGCGCTGGCTACAGCTGCCGAGGTGGCATCGCTCACATCGACATAGTAGTAGTCTCCGGACCCAGTGGCCGCGATATCCTGCATCAAGGCCTGGTCGGTCTGCGGCCCGAAGGCGATGGCATCAATTATGGTGCCGCTGCCCTCACCGGTGGAGAAAATCGGCTTAACGTCCTCGTCGCAGGGCACCGGGCCGTTGCTGCAGGACGGTCCAGTGGAATCCCAGCAGCGGGCCTCGTTCTCCATACCGTCGCTCATAAGCACAATGTGATCGACACCAGCCGGGCTGCCCAATATACCCAAACGGTCCTGAGCCTTGACCATGCCGTCGCCAAGGCCGGTCAATCCGCCGGCGCTCATACCGTCGATCTTTCCCTTGGCCGTGACGCGGCTGCCACTCACGGTCTGCAGATCGTGCCGCAGCTCGGAGTCGTCGTTGCACTCGGTCCCATCGCCGGTAAAGCTGACCACCCCCAGGAGGTCGTCGTCCGCAGCCGCGTCAACGAAGATATTGGCAGCCGCCTGGGCCGCATCGAGCTTCGGCGTCGCCGAAGGCAGAGACATGCTGCCGGAACGGTCCAGAACGAGCATCTGGTTGCGGATGAGCTTGGCATAGACGACAGCATTGCGCTCGGTATCTACCACTGCGCACTCTCCGGGAGTGGTCTCGCAGAGGCAGACCCGAACGTTGTACAGCGCCGCTGCCGGATCCGCTACAGGTGCCTGGCAGGTAAGCCAGTACTCCCCGCCCACATAGGCCCCGGTGAGAACTGTAGCTTGCTCCGAAAAGCCGAGGCTTCCATTTTCTACGAAAACCGAAAAGTCGTCCTTGGACAAGCCCTTCACCGAAATGACCCCTGAACCGCCTGGAGTCAAAATCGGCGGGCCGGTAACGAGCACCCGAACCTGAAAGCGGTCCGGTGAATCGTGCTCGCCCACATAGGCTTGCCGCGAAAAGGTGGGGCGCCGGATTTCAATGCCCTTCTCGGAAAACCCGGCGGCGAACACGTAGTCGAAGCTGCCTCCTTCATTGAGCCCGGTGACCACAGCCGCAAGCTTGACAAAGGGATCGGATGGATTGTTGATGAAGGCCTTGTAAAAAGAGCTGCCTCTTCCCTTGTGGAGCTCAACCACTCGGTCAGAAGACTTGATCCCGATAACCGTCCAGCCGAGATCGAGGCCGTTGTCCACAGCCTCGCCGCGGAAGCCGACAACCTCGCATTGACCCGGTGAGTCCACATCAACCTCGAAGTAGCGCGCCGCCCAGGCATTGACGCTGCTCGAGCTCAATGCATTGGAAAAGGAGACCGTGGAGCGGCTGATCGGGTCGTAGCTGCTTCCTCCGCCAGCTGCAGTTTCATCGATGTAAAAGTACTTGCTCGAGCCGGGAATCCCTGAGACATCGAGCTCCTTGGCATAATTGATGATAGAGAAGTCGTGGAAGATATTTTCCAGAGAGGAGCTTGGGGCATAATCCTGGAGAGTATCGCGAAGAACCTGCATGCTGTCCGGATGGTCCGGGTCGGTGTTGGCCCAGTACGCCTCTATCAGATCCGAACCCCGCTCCGGCTCGGTCAAAACCGACCCCAGCTGCTCTGTCAAGTAGTTCCAGAACAGGGCCGCTTTATAGGAAGCGCTCGTCAGGGTGATGTTCGGGTTGGCCAGGTAGTCGTTGATCTCCTCCAGGTAGGTGATGCATCCTGCATCCTGATCCAGATCGTCGTAGATCTTGTCCTGCATGAGCCGGGCGGTGCCTTCACAGGTCCACTTGCCCCAGGTACCCCCGCACCCGCCGCAGCTGCTGGAGCCGTTGTTGATATAGGCGTACTGGACATGGTGAAAGAGCTCATGTCCAGTAACCAGCCGGATACAGGGCTCTGTCTCGGGCTGGAGGAAAGGCGTATCCAGTGTAATCTGGCAGAAGTTCGCCCCTCCGATATTCGAGGAATCGTAACAGCAAACCTCCGAGGGGTCGGTGTTGAAGAAAGGAGCTAAAAATGAAAGATCTGTAAAGGAATCATGGTGGTCGTCCAGTGCATCGGAGACGCGATTGGCGTTGGCATCTGAAAAAAAGTCGGAGTCTGTATTGTCGTTGGTGTAGTCTATGCTGTAGCTATGGAGAGGGGTATCGATGTTGTCATCAAGATTGCCGGGACAAGAGGCTCCAGCCGGCATGGGACACAAGAAAAGCAGGAGACACAAGCTTAAGAAAAGGGTGGCGGCTTTCATGGCTCAAGATCCTCATGACTTCATTGTCGTCGGCTAAAACCCACCACCTGGGGGGAAGGTCTCACGAAAGACGGAGACTACATCATGGAAATTGTTGAATCTCTTTGCGGTGGCTTCATCCGAGCATTCATTACAAAACCCCAAATGCAATACGGCCAATAATCACTCAATCCTCCCTCCTGATAGTGGAACATGTTTGCACATCAAATGGTGCACACAATGAAAGCCTGGACAGCTGCATAAATGCACAAAGCCTCAAACATGTAATCAAACAAGGATGTTAGCCAGCAAGATGCAGGCAATGTGGGGAATCAAATGGCAGCCCGGCTATCCAAGTGACTTCAGTCACTTCGAATGGAGGGAGTGAGGGAGGATTCTCAAGGACCCGTGGCTTTCCGTCCCCGTCTTGCGACGGGTTTGGCTTTTTCACTTTTGACGAAGCAAGTTTAGTACCACTCTCATGGTACTTGAATGCACACCTAACCTGTTAAAATTGCTTTGCTTGACATGTCACCATTCCTGCTGCCCTCAGCCCTGTATGCATTCCAATGCCTTCATGAGAGTACTTGATTGCATATGATTGAAATGCTGCGCACTTTTCCCACCTTTTTTCCTTCATGGCGCTACTTCCGGCAACGGACACAACGCGGCCATATTCCCCTGCTGAGACTAGCCGGTATCTTGCTTCAGTGGCCGTGCCGCATCCAGGCCTTGCTGAAGAAAGCCCATAAAGAAGATCTCGATCTCTTTCGGAGCTGAAAGATTCGTTGCAAAACGGATGGAGCCCGAGTAGCGCCCCGGACCCTGCATCGTATTGTACAGAACGAGGGTGTAGGTTTTCCCCGCCTTCAGCGTTTTGAGCTCAAATTGCACCTTTTCTGGACAGGAGTTCCCAGCCGGTGTCAGTTGAAGATCGTTCGAGGTATGGTTTTCAATCCTGACCTCCGTTTGTATGTCCCGGCTGGGATCGCCGCGGAGGACAGCCAGCCTGGGCTGCAGCACGATGGGAGCAGCTACAAAAGCACGAACCTCGAGATGGATACGCTCTTGATTCGGATCATTGGTCATGAGATGAACCCGCTTGCGAAGATTTCCCTGGTACCCCTTGGTATGTAGCTGCACGGCTACCGTTCCCTCCTGCCCGGGAGGGATGATCCGGTCATGCCGGACCACGGCGCAGCCTCAGGAGGATGTGGCTTGATAAAGCCGCAGCGGTTGGCTCCCTTTGTTTTGGATGCGGAAATGGTGGGTCACTGCGGCTTTGTCCGACAATCTTCCGAAATCATGAATTTTTTTCAGGAAAACAGCAGCAGGTCCCTGGTTTTTTTCCCCGGCAAGGCCTGACAGTGGGAGGATAAATCCAACTAGAAAGGCAAGGCTCAGAACCTTTGTCAACTTCATGATCCCCTCCTGAGGCAGGATTGTGAAAATAGTATGAACCCTCGCACTACGGGCAGCCTGTCCGTCCGAAATCACTGGCAAAAACAGAGAGGTCAGCTCCGTCCACATCTCCGTCCTGGTCAAAGTCACCTTCGCAATCGCCGCTGCAGTCGGTACGACCGAAATCAGCCGCAAAGGCAGCCAGGTCCGCGCCGTCCACATCATTGTCCTCATCGAAATCCCCCTCGCAAAGATCCACATCCATGGGGATCTGGAGGCTTGGCGAGTACCCTCGGGCATAGTTATTATCCAAACTTTCAGTATAGGAACGGGTCTGGACCTCAAACTGAACATAATCTTTTAAGGCGACCTTCCGAATCTTTTGCATGAGGCTTGCCGGTATGGAAAACTGTTCCACATGAGGCGGAACAGCTACATACATGATATCATTGAAAGGAGGCCACTCGTACAAAATGATCATGGTTCGATCATATGTACCAAGCGGCGCCTCCCAGGATAAGGTGAGAGAGCCGTCATGCTTCCAATCGTAGACGAGGCTGGAAGCTGAAGGGAGAATGGTCTTCCCCGGAAAAGAAAGGGTTGCATTCACTACCGAGCCAAAAGAAGTGGTTGCCGCATAAGTATAGGAATCTTCAGGCAGAATGAAAATGTCGTCCAAATTGATGGAGAATCCAGAGTAATTGTCCGTTCCATAAAAAGCAACTTTTCCCTGCGTAGCATTCCATGCCCCTCGGTAGAATACATCGGAGTGAAAGCCGTAATCCATAGGCACTTGTTGACCTGAGCTGCTCAGCAAGACAATATCCAGAATGTCCGTTTCGGTCACTGCCGTTCCGTTCTTGGTGAACCCGATCCAGCCTCGATATCTGCTGTTCTGCTGATCGCTGTAGCTTCTGTACTGAACGTATGCACCATCGACTCTAAAATCGAATACCTCCCTGGTATCTATGTATTTTCTGGCATAGGAATCAATATCATAGCCTGCCCCTGAATTGTTTGCGGCAAAATCCAGGGTATAGATACCTTGGGAAGAAAGAAAATCGTATATAGTACTCAAGGTGTCTGAGAATCCATTTTCCAGGGAAGCGATATCCATGCCATCAACCGTGCTATTTGAAAAAGTCAAATAAATGGCATCTCCATTATATATGGTAGCATTCATCGAATGTTTGAAAGGATCATACTCTATGGCATAATATGGAGTATCCGGATAAAACAGGTTTTCTATATTCAGATCTATACTCTCCTGTGTTCCATCATTGAAATGAATAATTAATGAAACCGGGCCGGCGAACTTTTGCTGAAAATAATCACCATGAGGAGTATAATATATATATTTTTCATCCAATAAGAGAAATTCATACTCATTCGAACCCTCTTCTTGGACAAGACAATTGTAGGATACATTGTCATTATCTATTATAATGACATCCTGAACCGATTTTCCGGCATGAGGTCCATCAGGGACGATGTGTACTTCCCCTGTCAGATCATAGATATACCTATATCCTTCTTTGATATAATCTAAAAACGAGCTAAGGTCAATATATTCTTGCATACCAAATGGAACTTTCCAATAAATATAATTATAATATGTTATATCTTCAGGATTGATGCTCGTTTTATTGAAATCAAGCTCCACCTCCAATCCATTTATATTCACTGAATAGGCAGAAGCAGTGGTTATACAACATAGAGTGCACAATAAACTGATAAATATTGCTAAAATCTTTGCAGCCATACAATATCCCCTATTATGCTTAACAATATATCTGCAGTTAAATACTGCATAAAATTACGGACAATTCGTTCTTCCAAAGTCTGCAGCAAAAACAGAGAGGTCTGCTCCGTCCACATCTCCGTCCTGATCAAAGTCCCCTTCGCAATCGCCGTTGCAGTCGGTACGACCGAAGTGTGCTGACAAGACTGACAAATCTAAACCGTCCACATCTCCGTCTCCGGAAAAATCCCCTTGGCAAAACTCCGGGCCCAGAGTAGCATTCAGGAGCTCTATTGAGGACTCTGAACCATCCTGCCAAATATCAATTCGCTTGATACAGCCAATGTCCTTATCAAAATAGAGCTTTCGCATGACCAAAGGATTTTCCCAATCGTATCCGTCCGGATAATCTATCTCCCAGATCAGCTCAAGGCACTGGTTGTAGGTCTTGCCTCCGGCTTCCACGCTGAGATTATCTGATGTATAGGTACAGGTTATTTCCGGATGATATCCATTCGAGGAAAGTGTTTCCTTCCAGGTTGTCCCTGCTTGCAAAGGAGGCTGCAGCAGCACTTTTGGTGCGAAATAGTTAGCCGTCATAATGAAATGAGGATTGATAAACACTCCTCTTTGTACTTTATCTTCACTGATATTCAAATAAATATTTCCTGTCTCATCACTATTTTCTATAATTGTAAAAAATATACTTGCAGAAAAGATTGACTCAGCAACCAATACACTATTTCCATTATCGTATGCCCATTCAGTTCCTGGAGTAAATGGAAAATACGGGAGCGTCCCATCGCTAAATTTGGCCATAGCTGTATTGATAGACAAGATGTATAAAACGATCAGATAAGTTGCAATTATTGCTCTTTTCATTGCAGTCTCCTTTGAATAATGCATGGTCTGTAGCTTGATTGTGGCCATGTCTCAAGCATATATGGTGCTGGAGGTAGTGAAGCTCCGGTTCTTAATGTCTTCATGTCGCTCATTTAGGCCGAGCTTCGGCCTGAGCTCCGCAAAGGCCGTGCAATGCTGACAAAGCACCAAGATCAATGCCATCCAAAGATGCTTCCATTTCCTAAGCCGCCTCCGGGAAAACGGTCGATGCCAAACGGATCGATGAATCGCATCCGGCCTGCCCGTGGCAAGCCGGATGCTCTCTTTTCACTCACATGAAGCTTTTTGGATATCCTGAGCCCATTCTCGCCTGCTTGATGCCCAAGATCCCCAATTTATGGACATTCCGTCCGTCCGAAATCAGAAGAAAATACGCTCAAATCAGAACCATCGACATCACCGTCCCGATCAAAGTCGCCTTCACAGATATCCTCCGGTTGGACCAGGGCTGGAAGGTCGAGCAGGTAAACCTGCCTGGCATTAAAATCCAAGACGGCAAACAGCTGATTCACCGGATCGTAAGCGATGCCCCTGGGATCGAGCGCAAAGATCACCTCGCTGGTATTCACCCTGGCCCGGAGAACCCCGCGCTGATCAATCACAAAGATCTCGTCCGCTCCATTGTCCACTATGGCCAGATGGCCGTTTTCCGGAATCTGAACGATGCCCTGGGGAGTGGAGGAGTTACGGAAAAGTATGCCCATTTGACCAACGATTCTCCCAGGCTTGTTGTCTGGATCGACGAAGGAGAGCTTATCCGACCCGTCCGTAATGGCTGCAAAGCCGGTGAAAGGCAGATAGGCCAAGCCTAAGGAATTAATGGAATCAATGCCAAAGGTACGGAGATCCATTTGACCGAGCAGTGCCCCGCTGGAGTCCACCCGGAAGATCTCATCCGCCGAGTTGTCCACGATGTAAAAGGTATCAGTTCCCTGAATGGAAGCGATTCCTTGCGGTGAGCTGGTGTAGCTCGAGGCGTCGAACTGGCTTTGCAAAAAGCCGGAAGCATTCACAATGAACACTTCGTTGCCGGTGCTGTCCAGGATGGCCCAGCTTTGGGAGGAGGCCACGTAGGTGATGCCGCTGGGGGCTGTCGACCCGAATACTGTGGTGGCAAAGGAGTTGACGAACGAGCCTTCCGCATTGAGCAAGAACACCTCGTCCTCGGAAATGTCCGCTACAGCATATGCCTTGCGGTCAGAATTGTAGACCAATGCATAGGGGGTGCCGGACACAAAGCCTGTATCGAACGAATACTGCAGGTTTCCGTCCCAATCGAGCACATAGATTTCATCATCTGAAGGATCGACAACTGCTACCTCGTCCGTAGCCGCTAGATAGGTGACGCCTTGCGGATTGTTGATACCATGGACAGCAATATCGAACTGATCGATCAAGTTTCCGTTCATATCGCACAAGAAAACTTCATCCGCAGAGCTGTCCACAACCACAAATCGATCAGTTGCCGGAATATAGTCAATTCCAACAGGGCTCGGAGAAAATCCGGAGACATCAACAGGCTTAATCAAAGAGCCAGAGGCATTGAAGATCAGGATGTCGTCCAGGAAGGGATCCACAACTGCGTACTGGTCGGAGGCAGAAATATAGGCCACACCTTCGGGTCTCGTCGTGACAGCCGATATATCCAGCGTGTTCTGCAAAAGACCCAGATTATTCACGACGTAGATGGAAGCTGTATCTTCATCTGCAAGAGCATAGCTCTTTGATGCAGGGAGATATGTAATACCGCGAGGATCCAGGACTTGGAGCGTCCCTGTATCGAAGTAGTCAACCATCACAGGGACAGTGAGCTGACAAACTGCCCAAACCGGGGTAAGCAAAAGGCAGAATAAAGCGAGTCCCCAAGCTTTGAACAGCCTTTTGGAGTTCATCCAACGCTGAAAAAAAATAGTATATTGGAATGCAGACATAACTTTCTCTCCTTCTATGGAGCGTTTATCAGTTTAAATTGATTATTTATTTATCATCTTCTCAACAAGATAATCCTTTCTAACAGAGTATATTAAAAAAAACAACCATCCATATATTCTTTGAGTATGATTCATAGTTACAACATCAGAAACGATTTGATTCATCTGCAACCATCGCATCCTGAATGAATCAATAATTGTCAGGATGCGATCTATATGAACATAAGGAGAGGTTTCCTGTACATAATTTTTTAACCTATAATGGTATAAGATGCTACTTCATAAACTACTTTTGCAGTCGCATTAGTCAAATATTGATGGTCAAATATCAGTAAAGATAAATATTGAACACTCCATCGCCTCAAGGAAGTGAAGTGTTCAATATTTATTATTTGTTAAAGCCTATCACCCAGAGACCCTGGCTATAAGGCAGCATATAGACCTTCCTGTCTTGCACGAAAAGGCGGTATGGGCGGGTTTCTGTACCGTAGGAGCTAACGATGCCGGGTGACTTGGGATCCCTGACATCGACGACCTGCAGGGCATTGTTCCAGGTAGTGACAAAGGCATGGCCTTCATAGGCATGCAGGCCAAGGCCATAATCTGCCAAATCACAGGTGCTGATAAGTACCGGGGCAGGGGGGTCACTGATGTCAAGCATATGCAGCTTGTCACCGGCAGTCACATAGGCATAACTGCCCTGCACAAAGACATCGCGGGTATACCCTGAAAATTCAATATCGCCGACCTCTATTGGCTGGGTTGGATCGCTGACGTCGCAGACCAATATTTTTTTGCCTGCAGTGACATAGGCATAATCGCCCTGAACATAGAGGTCGTCACTGTGATAGATCTCAGATGCCCCAAGCAGGACAGGGCTGGCCGGGTTGCTCACATCAAAGACCCCCAGCTCTCCAGAGGCTGAACACACATAGGCATAATCCCCCTGGACATGGACATCTCCTAAGCCATCTTCTGCGAATGTACATTCCCGGCTTGCCACGACAGTCAGGTAGTCCGGGCTGTCCGGATCTATATCCACCACCTTCAGATACCAGGAACCAGCTAAGACATAGGCATGCAAACCCTGCACGAAGAGCCTGTTAAAGCCGTATTCCTCACATGATCCAATCAGGACAGGCTGGGAAGGGTCACTGATGTCCAGAATATGCAGCCCTGCAGCATTGGTCAGATATGCCCTGTCTTGCCTGACAAAGACATCATGGAAGCTTGTGGTACCATATGAGCCCAGGAGATAAGGGTCCTGGTAGCTAAAGGGCACATAGCCGATCCCGGATCCTGTGATCTCGGTGGTCCAGGGACAGGGGTCAATGGTGGAGTTCCAGGGGCATGGGCCTGGAGTTCTGCCCTGGTACAAGGGGTTGTGCACCTGGATCTTTTCAGTGCCGTCTTTAATATAATATTTGGAAATCTGGCCTGAAAATACCCCTGCAGTGCTGTTCCAGGCCATGGGGTGGAAAAATCCATCCTTGTCTACATAGTTGGCTTCAAGAAGGCTTTGATGCAAAAAGTAGTCGTCTGCATGGGCCGTGACAGTTCCGTCGCGCGCGGACAATGTAGCCCAATGTATTCTGGGGGTCTGCTCCATAGGAGGTGCCTTTGCTATGACCACACTGTCACTGGTGATGACAGTATCCAGAAAGTTAAAATCCTGGTCCTGGATGACACTTTCAATACCTGCATATGTCTCCGGATCCAGCTTGAAGTACCAGCCATCGAACGGGGCCGGGTCCCCCAGAGTGCCGCCTGGTTCATAAAAGCGGACATGGGGGGTCGGAACCCCACTCACCTCCATCAGCTGGACATTGGCAGTCCATTTAAGGGCGTCAAGCAGGGTTACCTCAGGTTCATTAAAGCTCTGGCCTGATCCGGCATAGACCAGATGCTCCGTGGTCTGTCCATTGCCCAGATCCAGAAACAGCCGGGCACAGACCTCTTCTGCATTGAGCTGGTAGTACTCCCAGCGGTCTTCTTGCTCTTGAGCACCCAGGACAGTTCCCCCAGCAATCTCATAGATATCAAAGGAGATCGGTGCCCCGGTATCCAATAGGCGCAGCTCATTCAGGGTCAGATACTTGGATGGCAGAAAGTCGTTGTACAGGTCCAGCACAAAGTTGTATGAGTCTCCTGCACCCAAGGTGGGCAGGTCCTGCAGCCTGAATCGCAGGACCTCTTTGCCCCCGATGACCAGGTTTACATCCAGGACAGGATCGGCCACCGGACAGGTGCCCACATTAACGGCCTTAAGGTAGAACTTGATGCTGGCCGCCTGCAAAGGGTTGGTACAGGTGGCCGTGGACCATTCCCTGGTGTTTAGGATGCTTCCTCCCTCTGATCTGACCGTGCCGGTGGTCTTGGCCTCGGAATGGCTCTGGCCGTAGGATACACTGCTGCTGCCGCCGAAGTCGGTCAGGCTGTAGCTGACCTCCTGGGTGACCTCCCAGTGGTACTCGTCAGTGACCTCGCTCAGGTCATATATGTCCTCGCTCCACTCTGTGCCGTTGGCCACAGACTTGCCTTCAGTGGTGGTGATCTCCTGATTCAGAGTCACCTGCCACCATCTGCCCTCCTGGACTCTGGGGCTGATCTTGATATTGGGCAGGGTGGCTATGTTGGGGTGATCTCCAGGAGATTTGACAAAGTCATCCATGCCCGGTCCATTAGTGGCCTCATCATAGTCTGAATACGGGTCTCGGTCCGAGCTGACCTTGTTGGGATTGGTCTTGAAATACTCGGCCTTTGCGTCTCCGTCCCATTGGGCCAGTATGCCAAAGTCCCATTCAAAGCCGTATATCTCCAAATAGTCTGCAATGCTGTCCAGGTCGGTGTCCCTGTCCAATCCATCGTGCAGGCCGTCGCCGTCATCATCTCTATCCAGGGCCTTGATCTTACCGTCATCATCTTGATCCGTAATTGGGTCCTCGCTTATGAGCCCGTAGAAGACCTCGTGAATATCGGCGAAGCTGTCCTTGTCTGTGTCCCAGTGGCCTGGGTCCGTACCCAGATAGGTCTCCACATTGTCATAAAGGCCGTCCCCATCGCTGTCCCGCTCTACCCCTTCCGGGTCGTTCTTCAGTATCTCGTTCATGTCATGAAGTACTGATTCGGTCATAGGCACTGCCGCAGGCTGCAATGCGAAAACGCCGTCGCTGATATCCAGGATGGTCTCCGGATAGCTCGAGTCCCTTACCTTGATCTTGCAATCGCTGCTCAGCCTGGACGGGTCATGGAACGGCACCGGTCCCCAGTTGTAGATGCCGTTGTTCAGAGCCCCCTGGGCCACGCTGATGGGGTAGGTCTTGCCCAGATCCAGGGAGAGGAGGATGTCTACCTTGTTTACCTCATCGCTGCCGTGCCAGGCGATAGGATGCCAGGTACCTGCAGTAATATTTTGCCAGCCATTGGGATCGGTCAACCAGAGGCTGGGCGGACAGTCCGTGCGACCGAAATCAGCGGCAAAGGCAGAAAGGTCCAAGCCGTCCACATCCTGGTCTTGATCAAAATCCCCCTCACAATCGCCCGTGCAGTCAGTGCGGCCAAAGTCTGCGGCAAATACGCTCAGATCCGAACCATCGACATCCTGATCACAGGAGAAGTCCCCGGCACAGCGGTTCGTATGGACAGCCCCCACGGCGTCCAGGTCGAATCCGGAATATATGGCCTCTACCCGTACATAGCGCACCAGAGACATCCCCGAGGGCAGATCATAGGAGCGAAACCGGTCTTCCGAACCTTGGGTGCCGTCTCCCGCTATGGGGACGCCGGCTGATCCGGTGTTTGTGATGCTCAGAAAGCTGACCCCGTCTGTACTGACCAGGATGTCGATATTGTCGAACTCCGTTTCATCAGCCCCTGACTCGTAAAGATTCAGATCTTGGCCAGGGCCGTCCTTGATCAGATAGGGCCAGAGCTCATAGGTCACGTACTCGCCTTGATCTAACTCATGAAATGCCCCGTCAGGGGGCCCTAAGAAGGTGGAGTTCGAGGCTTGCGTGGTGTTTTCCTTCAGTATGGAGGGAAAAGATCCTGCATAGGCCTTGGCCCGGTCCAGGACAAGCAAGCTGAACAAGAGTGGGAGCAGGATCGGCAAGAACCAATCCATCCTGTCATAGATAAAGGACTTGCATAATCTCAACATGGTTCAAGCCTCCTTATTCCTCTTCCTCGATCACATCGAAATATCATTATTCTTACGCGGTTCAGTCTCCTTGCTCCACAAGCTTCGTTTCGTATGAGACCTCAGAAGGAGATCTTAAGGCTGATTGCTATTACTGGATTCCGATTGCATATCTGGGCATCCAGTCCTGCCAAAATCATTGGAAAATACTGACAGATCTGTTCCATCCACATCACCGTCAAAACAGAAGTCGCCGTTACATGGATTTTCTTGAGAACAGTCAGTACGACCGAAGCCAGCGGCAAAAGTGGCCAAATCAGAACCGTCCACGTCGCCATCCAGGTCGAAGTCGCCTTCGCAAACAGGGTTGCCTCGCCTAATTGTACCGCCGCCTTGGTAGGCAATCTCTTCTGCATTGCCCAATAAGCTGTTGAGATGCTCCATCACCCCATTGCGGAGGGCGTAGACATTGATTCCGTTGAGCACTAAGCTCGAGCCTTCGTGGATGAGAAGGCCGTTTGGGTCTGTATCGGATACCCCAAAGAGATACAGGGCCTCGGACTTGCAGCCGTTGCCGTTGAAGTGGTCGTCCTGGAGGCTGACCGTGGTAGGCTGGTCCGGCTGGCCAACGATCATCTTGCCAAAGCCGAAGTTGTCATTCTGCAAGAGCACAGTGTAGGTATCCACATCCAGACCGCCCGCCTCGAGCATCTGGGTGCCGTTGCCGTTGAAGTGGACAATGGAGTTGACAGTGTCCTCATTTAGGATATCGGCTGCCTTGAAGTCCGCTTCGTTAGTCAGGGTGTAAATGAGGTCTCCGCCCACCTTGAGTGTAGCCTCTGAAAAGTGCAGCTCATTGGGTTCCTGGAGATGCATGTCTCCCTTGACCTCAAGCAGGGCGGTGGAAGGGTCGGACTGGGCTCCTGCGATATTGATAAAGGGAGGACCATCCTCGCTAATGGTACCAAAAATTAAAGTTCCTTCATTTACTATGAATTCAATGCGATCTTCGTTACGCACAGGGGCAATGACTTTCTCTAATCCGGAGAGATCAATAGTTCCGCCATCCAGAGCTTGAATGCGCTGGATGTTATAATCATTGCTATCATTATCATTGAAACCAGCATCGATGCTCTTTACAGATGAAAGGTTGAGTAAAGTATTATCTCCGTCTGCCAAAAAAAGATCCCAGTATCGAGTTGATCCTCCATAGCCTGATATAGCCCAAATACCAGCAGATGAATACATTAATTGGTCTGGTGTCTTGCTATCATTTGGGTCATCGACACTAATCGTAGAACCACCGAGTGCATTAAAAAAAATATGACTAGCGTTTGTGAGACTTGGCAGATACAAGGTTGAATTATCTATAGCTGAAAATTCAGTTATTCCTTTACCTTCATTGACAACTTCACTAAGAGAGGTGAGAAGTATTTTGGAATTTTGATTAATTGTAAATTGCAACTTATCTTTAAGACTTTGGGGAGAATTAATATTAATGAGTCCAGAGAGGTCGATTGTGCTTCCATTCAAAGCTTGAATACGCTGTATATTATGATCATTGTTATCATTATCATTGAAACCAGCATCGATGCTCTTTACAGATGAAAGGTCGAGTAAAGTATTATCTCCGTCTGCCAAAAAAAGATCCCAGTATCGAGTTGATCCTCCATAGCCTGATATGACCCAAAGCCCTAAAGAGGAATAAATGTTCTCCATGGAAGGATCGCCGCTACCTACAGAAATATTAGCCCCTCTTACTCCGTAAACTCTAGCCTTATTTCCCAATAAATGGAAAGGGGAACCAAGGAAAGTGCTGTTGTCAGCTTTAAGCAAGCCGTAAATTTGGGGAGTCCCCAGCACGTTAAGATTACAATTAGATTCGATATTAAAGTTGCTGTCATCGCCTACCTCCAAGCTGCTGACCTGACACTCCGGCACATCGGCACTAACTGTATAGCCCTCAGGAATGAATACCTTGAAGCTCACAGTGCCAACGTTGCAGGGCACAACCTGAATGTCCCAGTTCTGGGCATCGGAGTAGCTGGAGGCATCACCCCTGCCGGTCCAGGTAGCTGCCAGGTCCGATGCATTTGCTGGAGCAAGCCACAGGCAAAAGATAATAACGATTCCCCAAGCAACTGTTGACCTCATGATGCCTCCTTATTGGTTCTGAGTGCATATACATCTTTTCAAGCGATCCACTGGAATGGTGTTCAGTGTTTTCAGCCACAGTCGCCTCTTACATATCATCAGCTGGCCGCACATAACATCGCTGAAGCTGAAGAACATGGACTCCACTTAGCTCTAAGTGTTCTGGTTTGCGCTAGATTGTTCATTTATCGGTGCTTGACCGCGCCCTCTCTTCCCACCACACTCAGTACTTGCATTCCGTTCTTCCGAACTCGGCAATGCATCCAGAGAGGTCTTTGACATCAACATCTCCGTCTCTATCGAAGTCTCCCACAAGCACTGCTTGGCCGAAATGCTCAGCAAAAACATTCAGGTCTGCAGCATCAACATCCCTGTCTCCATCAAAATCAAAGGCATTGTCCTCTCCAATCCAGCTTTTCCCAAAAAAAGAGACAAAAGCGCCGAGATCGTTGACGTCAACATCCCCGTCCTGGTCCCAATCGCCCGAGACAACAGGCCTGGTCTTTCCGAAAACGGCTCCCAAAAGGCTCAGATCAGTGCAGTCGACATCCCCGTCTTGATCCAGATCGCAAAGGCATCCTTGACAGGTCCATCTGACCTCATTGGAAAAGGGGCTTTCCCGGCCGTGGCTGTCATAGGCTTTGACCGCAAAATAATAGCTCCGGCCGGGAAGAAAGGAGCCTCCGCTCCAGGAGGTCCGCAGGCCGAGATCCAGGCACTGGGCGTATGCGCCGCTGCTTGGACCAAAGCACAGGGAGTACCCTTTCACGGCAGGCGAAGGGCTTGGATCCCAAGCCAGGCTCACGCCTGCTGCCCGGCCTGCCCCTGGGCAGCCGGCAACAAGCGCAAGAGCCGTGATCAGGCAGAGCGTAACCGCCAGAAAAACGCGCTGATGCAGCCGTGATTGAGCCGACGAAGCTCTGTGCCGCCTCATGGCTGCGGACAGTCCGTCCGCCCGAAGTCAGCGGAAAAGATGGACAGATCCAGGCCGTCCACATCCCCGTCCTGATCAAAGTCGCCTTCGCAGTCATCAATACAGTCTGTCCGGCCGAAGTCGGCTGCAAATACGCTCAGATCCGCGCCGTCCACGTCCTGATCGGCATCAAAGTCTCCGGGACAGGGGATGGCGACAGAGGCCAGGGCATACTTGGCGTCCCGTTCCGCCTTATAGGCCGCATGGAGCCCATCTTGAGAGTCTATGTCCAGGCTGGGCTTCAACAGACCCGCTGAGCCCTCGCTTTCGATGACCTCTATGTCCCAGGCATCATCATGCAGTGATGCATACTTCAGATCCGCGTTCTCCTTGTCATAGAAGACGATATGCGGCTGATCCATGCTGTCCAGACAGAGATGGGGATAGGTCCCATCCTTGTTGTACTCAACATACTCGTTGTGCCAGCTTGATCCATCAAAGCAGGCATACTTCACGCTGCGGTTGCCGTAATGCGTATAGGCGATATGCGGTCGATCCTTGAAGTCTAGAGCAAGCGAGGCATAGGCCCCCACTGAGCCTTGCCAGTCTACAATGGTGCTCTGCCAGGCAGTTCCGTTGCCGTGCATATAGATGAGATCCGAATCATTGCCGTAGTAGGCCACATGCATTGACCCGTCACTGCCCAGCTCCAGCTGGACGTACCTGCCACCGGCATAGGTGAGCGGTAGGTTCTCGCTTTGCCAGTTGCCGTTTTCCCGCCAGGCATGGATCACATGATCACTCAGATTGGCGTGCAGGATGTGTGGCTGAACACCATCAAGAGCCAGATCCAGGTAGCGTATGTCTGTATCGTCTATGACAGTTTCTACGATCCAGTCTGTTCCGTTATGATGCAGATACTTCAATTCCGGCCGTCCGGCATAGGAGTTTCCGCTGCCGCAGGCTACATGCGGCCTGCCCTGATTGTCTGCCTTCATGACGGTCTCATATCCGGTACCGTAGTCCGTATCGATCGTCTGGCACTGCCAGCCCTGAGCGTCCTTGAGGCAATACCGCAGATTTTTTTCCTGATAGCTGTCCTGTTCATTGACATATACCAACTGTGGATTGTCCTGGGAGTCTACAGCAATAGCCGGAAAGGCCCCGGAATCAATCCTGGAATCAACAACCTGACGTTCCCAGCCCGATTCAGACTTGTGTGCATAGCGAACAGCAGCCTCAGAGTAATAGACAACATGCGGCTTCTTATCCCCATCAATAAAGAGGCTCAAATCATTCGAGCTGCGGTCTGGATCATATTCCTCCCTGATCCACTGCTCATTGTCCCAGTCATAGACTACATACTTTCCCTCATAGATCAGGTGGATCACACCATCGCTATCACAGACCAGGGAGGCAGCCTCACCAGCGATGGACTCGTTCAATTCATTGACGTAGTATCTTGTATAGGATCCATCCTGATATGTCAGGTAATTCCAATCCGGCATCCCAGGATAGCGAACGTAAAGCCGATAATAATTTCCTGAATATACATAGTAGGAAATATAGGGCAGTCCTTCTGGGCTTAGGGACAGTGAAACATTGTGATCAACCAATCTGCTGCTTTGATATACGGTCTGATAGGACCAGGCCGTGCCGTTGTGCAGGGCATAGGTGATCTGCTCATCAGGTGTAGCGTCATAGTAGCCAATATGGATTCTGTCCTGTTCATCTATGGCTAGGCTGGAAACGCCATTGGCTCCTGCATCCAGGACCTCTGTATGCCATTGGGTCCCGTCGTGCCAGGAATGCAGCAGATTGCGTTTTTGGGAATCATAATGGCTGATGTGCGGATGGCCCGCATTATCCAAGGCCAGCGAGGAGTAAAGGCCTGTACGGTTGCTGTCCTCCCTGGGCACAATCTGGCAGATCCAGCCGGACTCGTTGCGAACCGCGTACTTGAGGACCCCATTCTCTTCGTCATAATAGCTGACATGTGGATTCCCTTCTTCATCGAGCTCAAGAGAGGTGTAGGGGCCGACATTCACTCCTGAGTCCGCTATCTCTATGCTCCAGCTCGCATCGCTTGGGTCCTTGCTGGCCACAAAAAGGTGGTTGCCTCCATACGCCACAAACACCGTTCCATTGACTGCAACAGCGATCGCATGCTCCGGATCCCAGCTATCACTGAAGCAGATATGGCTCTCGACTATCTGCTTGGACCAATCAAGACCCCATGCGGGCAACGCTGAACAGATCACGGAAATAAGAAAACCTATGGAAATAATGAGACCCAACCGATGCCTCCATTTTGGCATGTCACGTTTGCGAAGTCCTTGGAGCGAATTGATTCCCCGACTGAGTACATCTCGTTGTGCTCCTGCCAATCCAGACATTGTGAGGGCCATATCTTCTCCTTTTTTGCGCTTGGTAGATGTTGTTTTCATCCCTTGCATGCCCGTCATGGCTGCGGACAGTCCGTCCGCCCGAAGTCCACGGCAAAGGTGGACAGATCCAGGCCGTCCACATCCCCATCCTGATCAAAGTCGCCTTTGCAGTCATCAGTACAGTCTGTCCGGCCAAAATCGGCGGAAAATACGGAGAGATCCACACCGTCCACGTCCCGATCGGCATCAAAGTCTCCGGGACAGGGATCTATCATGGCCAGAGCCTCATAGGCCCCCATATCGGTGACAGCGATGTCGTCTCCGTCCCCATCCTGAGGTCTGGAGGTTTTCTCCAGGTCCTCATTCGGCGCCACTGCATCATTGGCCGCATCGATGCAGGGGGAGCCGGCCTGCAGATGAAAGTTTACCGCACTGACAAAATCGGGATCGGCATCGATGTTGCTGGGGCCCGGTCCGGTCCAGCCGTCCTGGATGTCCGTGAAATTCACCCGGGGGCGATAGTCCTCGCCAGAGTAGCCTATCTGATTGGGGCTATTACCCCACAGGATGGAGTTCTGGATGAGGCAGGAGTGATTCTTGGTGAATATGCCACCGCCTGAAGAATGTGGAGCGCTATTGTTTACAAAAGTACAGTTGGTGATCTTGGCCTGCTCCCACAGCTGGTACAGGTGAATGGCACCGCCTCCGGCCGGGCTCACCTCAGTGTGGCAGCTGTTGTTTCGAAACAGGCAGTTGGTGATTTCTACTGGCGAGTTGACCGGGGTAACGCAGGCGCCGGAATAGCAGGCCCAGACCACGTCTATAGCCCCGCCGCCTCTGGAGCTAGGGGCAGTAGCTTGATTGCCCTTGAACAGGCAGCGTTCTATTCGTGGGGCGGAGTTAACCGAGGCGATAGCTCCGCCAACCGAGCTGGTGTTGGCAAGAAAAATACAGTCCTCGATAACCGGACTGGATTCACTATCATGCAATCCACCCCCATTGTTATACTCGATGCTGCAGTTTCTGATTTTGGGCGTATGATACCATCCACCAATGGAACAATAGACAGGATTGCTCTCTATATATATACCGGCACCGGTTCCAAAAGGATTATAGCCGTTTCTGACTACAAAGCCGTCAAAGATTGCATTGCTGGTTATTGATAGACAGGCTTTTGATCCTTCTCCATCGAGTATTGTGGGAAACTTCTTCCAGTTTCTGTCACTCATGTCCGGGGTAGCCATAGCATTCGGAAAACCGCCGTAAACACTGACATACTTGTCAAGCTCAATAGTCGACTTGAATGTATAAGTACCTGACTTGACATAGATCTGATCTGGAGGAGCCATACAGATCATATATGTACCAGCCACTGCATCGATGGCGCTCTGGATATGATTGAAGGCTGTATACCAGCTTGTCCCATCTCCTCCTTTTGGTGCATCGCTATCCACGTACCACTTTGCCGCGTGTGCATTCAAGCTGAAGATAAAAACGAGAAATAGAGCAAAGAACAAAATAATGTTTCTTTTATATTTTTGCATACCTAAGACCTCCTTGTGCTCAAGCTTTTGATAGATCATTTCCCTTTTGACAAAAACCTTGCTTCTCCTTTACCAATGCTCTCACCTAAATCTGAGAGCATAAGCCAAAATTGCTTGCACAAGGGTTACTACAATCATTCCTCTGAGACGAACACCGTCATTGATGCAGCATCAGTGGCGATGAAGCCCGAGATCGTTGCTGCCACGTCCGTGCTTCCCGTGCCCAATGGATCAAAGGCCACTCCCCCGTCAGCCACGCTCGTCGGAGTCCGGTTGCTTCCCTCGGCAATGCTCAAGGCTACGCTCTGGCTCGTCCCGCCGCTGCTCGCCAGCTGACCCACCGCGGCGTTGCTGTTGCTCACCGTGGTGCTCAGGCCTCCTCCCCCTGCCCTGGCCTGCTGCACCTGATACAAGTTGGAGGAATCGTTGTTCGGCACCCCCACCTGAATGTAAAAGGGATCGTCATCGGACAGAGTGCTGGTCGAGGTGTTCAGCCCGTAGATGCGCAGGGCCGGCTGGACAATATCCACGGAGCCCGTACCGTCAGTGAATCCAGGAGCTGAGGCCGTGATGCTCACCGAGCCTGTGGCGTCCTCCACTCCCTGGACATAGTAATTGCCGTATCTGCTGCCGTCGGATACAAAGACCTGGATCGTAGTCGAACCGGGTGTTGAGCTGTCAGGGGACAACAGCGCCCTGGAGGGATCGCTGCTGGTCAAGGTCACGCTGACCCCGCCGTGATTGCTGGCTCCCAGTGAAAACGAGCTGCTGAACTGCAGGCCGGAGCCTATTCGGCTGGGAACGGAGACATCTATGCCGGAAGAGGAAACGGTCACCGTCATTGATGCAGCATCAGTGGCGATGAAGCCCGAGATCGTTGCTGCCACG
>CAZQPF010000010.1:0-43091 GCA_964595165.1 uncultured Desulfohalobiaceae bacterium | reverse complement strand
AGTGAAAACGAGCTGCTGAACTGCAGGCCGGAGCCTATTCGGCTGGGAACGGAGAGGCTAATCCCAGGGGCAGGATTGACAGCAACACTAATGGTATCTGGATCGATATCTAATGCGCTGGCGACTAGAACTGTGTTGCAGGGAAAAGTGCCGGACTCTCCAGAGCTGAGCTCGAAGGTGGTCTTGGTCTGACCGGCAGGGATGTTTGCAGAGGTCGGATGATTGACACAACCGGGATTGTCTGAGGTCAGGAAGATCTCAATCCCGGATGCCGGGGCTGCAACCGGAGAGCCGGCGCTTTCGAGCTGCACTGTGATCTCGACCGGAAAGCCCACGCTCAGGGTTGCCGAAGACTGTACAATGTTCAGGCTGGCGGAACAGGCGGCCAGGCCTTTGTCCTGGAGATAATGGGTTCCTGCGGCAGTGATTTCAACCGTCCCGGGGGCCAAACCTTGAACCCGGGCATTGACCGAGGAGTCTCCCTCAGGGATAGTCACTGATGGAGAAATGACCTGGACTGTGGAAGCATCAGCGCTGGCCACATTCACCTCCACTCCGCCGGCTGGAGCCGAGTTTGGGGCAACAGTCACCGGAAGGCTGACTTCGCTTCCCAGGGGAACGTTCAGGTTTTCCGGAATACTGAGGAAGCCGAGGACAACCCGGAGTTCTGCGCTGCCTTCGGTGTAGCCCTGGGCGCTTCCCTTGAGGGCGGATATCCCTAAGGAGAGCCCGTTGACCGTTACCTTGGCTGAGCTTTCTCCCTGCGGTACGAACACCGAGGATTGGCCCAAAGAAAGAATGCTGGGGTGGCTGCTGCTCAGATGGACAGTGACTCCGCCCGCCGGGGCAGGCTCCGAGAGGCCGATGGCTATCTCGTCGCTCGCTCCCACAAGAACGCCTTTACCGGCGGGAATCTGAATATCCCCCAAACGCGGCACGTTGCAGTCCGTCCGGCCGAAGTCGGCTGCGAAGGCGGCGAGATCGGAGCCGTCCACATCCGTGTCCAAATCAAAGTTCCCTTCACAGGGAGGGGGTTGGCCGCAGTTCGTCCTACCGAAGTCCCCTGAAAAAGCAGCCAGGTCCGAGCCGTCGACATCTCCGTCTCCATCGAAATCCCCTTGGCACCAGTTGATGACAGCGAGCTTGTAGGCCAGGTTGTTCAGCTCGCTCAGCTCCGGGATCAGTCCGTCCCAATCGGCTTCCGCTCGGAGGGTGTAGGTATTCAGTGGCCGGCCCGCAGGGAACTCGAAGGTCTGCTGAGCACTTGCTCCGGCAGCCAGTTCGTCCACGCTCCAATACCGCCACTGCGATATCGGCTTTTCTCCGGCATTGAACCCGCAGCGAAAGCTCTGCGCGATATCGAGCGGTCCCTGGTTCGTGACGATTATCCGGACCGTGTGCGGCTCTTCCGGCTCAGGGTACGGAGGCTCAACCAGGAAGGCTTCAATCACCAGGTCGGGCTTGGGAACAAGCTCGTCCGCCCCCATATCCGGAAGGGGCGTGCCGTCGCCGTTGCCGTCGTAGGATCTGGTGTCGCCCTCAAAGTCCTGCGCTGGAGGATAGAGTATGGTGTCTGTGCCTGCGTCAATGCATGGAGAGCTCGGTGCCAGATGGAATCCAGGGACCGGGACCTCCGTGTCTCGGTCCAGAAATAGCGGGTTGGCATCGATATTGCCTGTTCCTGTCCAGCCGCCCTGGATATCGGAATGTCCCACCAATAGGGAGCCCTGGCCAAATAGGCTGGTGTTTATCTGATCTGGCGAATTGCCGGCGGTATTGCCCCAGACTATACAGTTTTCTACCCTGGCCTGGACAAAATCCTTGAAGTTCAATCCACCGCCTGCAGTAGTGGCCCTATTGTCAGTAATGGTACAGTGGCTGATCAGCGGTTCTGCCTCTCCGCCGCAGTTGATCCCGCCCCCGTATGTTGATTCATTATGAACCACAGCGCAGTTGGTGATGCGGGGCCGGGCATAGCCGCCTACATGAATGCCTCCGCCCCAGTCGGCCGTGTTCCTTCTGACGATGCAGTCCAGGATGCCGGGGGAAGAGGAACCGACAATCACGATCCCGCCGCCTGCTCCGAGGGTGGAGTTGCCGTTCTGGATGGTAAAGCCCTGCAGAGTGGCATTGGAGTCTTCATTGGAGTTGAATGTGACTACGGCATCCTTGAGGTCTCCATCAATGGCTGTTGCGTATGGCCCGTTTTCCGAGCGCACAGTGATCGACTTGCCTTCGAAATCGATGATTTCCTTGAAGGTGCCGTCGTGGACCAGGACCGTGTATCCATCCTGAGCATCATCGATAGCCGCCTGAATGGAGGTGTAGGGATACCCGGTGCGGCCGACATGGAGGACATTTTCCAAGGCCTCGTCCGCCCCCATGTCAGGCATGTCATCCCCGCCGAGAGACAAGAGACGGGGATCGTGTTCAAAGTCGTAATCTGTGGACTGAGCAGGATTCCCCTGATCAATGCAGGGCGATCCAGGCTGCAGGTGGTAATCGCCTGAATCCGGGTCTACAAATAATGGGGCATCATTGATGTTCCCGGTGCCGGCATAGCCGTCCTGCACATCCGAATAAGTGATATCGATTGTGGACTCCGTCCCCAGGTATACTTCCTGTCCGGAGCCAGCAGCTGTATCACCCCAGAGAATGCTGTTGACCACAGTTGGTGAAGCGCCCTGGGTGCAATGGATTCCGCCTCCGTTAACTGTGGCCTGATTGTCGGTGATGGTGCTGTGCAGGATAGCCGGATCGGAAACGGAGTCCATATACATGCCGCCGCCATGACGGGCGGAATTGCCGGCCAGGATGGAGTTGGTCAGGTCCAGAGAGCAGGAAGAGCAGAGAAGCCCGCCGCCTGCCCCTTCCTGAGCTGTATTGCCTATGATCAGCGTATCCGCTATCTGCGGCCTTGGTTCACCGCAGGCCTCGGCGTAGATCCCGCCCCCTTCGTATGCAGCAGTGTTCTGGGTGATGCTGCAGCCCTGAATTGTCGGAGCGCAGTCTTGCCAGAAAAAGATCCCGCCTCCGTAATTGGCAGCATTTCCGGTAATGGTACACTTTTCGATTCGAGGGGATGAGCCTTGATAGATATAGATGCCGCCTCCGAAGTACTCGGCTGTGCTGTTCTGAACAATATTATTTATAATCGTGGGTGAAGAGCCATTAGTGCAGGCGATGCCGCCGGTTTGGTCTCCGTTCTGGACAGTGAAGCCATCGAGGATGGAGCCGCTGCTCTCCCCGCTCTGAAAGGTGACCACACTCCCGGTGCCGCTGCCGTCCAGTATAGTGTGCTCAGGTCCGTTCTCCGAGCGCAGGGTGATGGCCTTGCCGGCAAAGTCGATGTTCTCGGCGTAGGTGCCGTCATGCACCACGATGAGGTTTCCGGAGACCGAGGCTTTGACCGCGGCGCTCACCGAGGTAAACGGATAGCCGCTTCCCGGAGGCCCCACATCCCTTGAGGAGCGATATTCGTCAGCCCCTATATCCGGCTGATCATCCCCGCCTGCAGCCGCCAGACGAGGATCTCCATCAATGTCCCTTTGCGGAGCTCCGGTGGTCGTGCCCTGATTGATGCAGGGGGAAGCGGCTTGCAGATGGAGATCAAAGCCCGCCGGGTTATTGAACGCCGGATCGATATCGATATTCCCGGTGCCAGCATATCCTCCTTGGATATCGGAGAAGGAAACATCTATGGTTGCACCGCTGCTAAGGCTGATCTCATCCGGATCCGGGCCGCTGTCATCGTTGCCCCAGAAAATGGAGTTCAGAACCACGGGCGATGCATCCAGGGCCAGAATGGCCCCGCCGCTGGAGTTGCCGGTATTGCCGTAAAAGGTGCAGTTGGTTATCAGCGGAGAGCATTGGAAGCAGGCCAGACCGCCCCCGCCGGTTCCGGCCAGAGAGCCGGTCACCGTATTGCCGGCAAAGATGCAGTTGGTCAGGATGGGAGACCTGTTGTAGGCATACAGGCCGCCACCGAGGCTCGAGGCGGTGTTGGCGGTAAAGATGCAGCCGTCGAAGGATGCGTACGAAGCGTAGCAGGACACCCCGCCGCCGGTTTTGGCAGTATTGTTTTCAAAACTGCAGCTTGAAAAACTGGGTCTGGAATACAGACCCAGATATGCCCCTCCGCCTTCACCGCCAAAACCGGCTTGGTTCCCTGAGATCCTGCAATTGATAAAGCTCGGGGCGCAGCCGTGAGACGAGGTGGGCTCTTTGATGCAGTAGACCCCTCCGCCGTCGCCCGATGAGGAGTTGCCTGTGATGCGGCAGCTCCGGATGGTCGGCGAGGAGTTCTCACAGCGGATGCCGCCGCCCTGGCCCTGCCCGTTGGTGATGGTAAAGCCCTCCAGAACCGAGTCATCATCCTCTTCGGAGCTGAAGGTGACCACGCTCCCACTGCCGTTGCCGTCGATAACGGTCAGCTCCGGGCCGTTCTGGGAGCGGACCGTAATCGCCTTGCCCTTAAAGTCGATGTTTTCCGCATAGGTCCCGTCATGCACCAGGACTGTGTCCCCGGAAGCGGCATGGTCGATTGCGCTCTGTATCGAGGTGTAGGGGTACCCGGATGGCCCGACCTCCAGGGTGGCGGCACCGACTTGAACAGGCAGTATTGATATGAAGAGGAGGACAGCAAGGATATAGATCTTAAACCAACATTTTGAGGCAGTCATGATGTACCTCCTCTTTTGGTAAACCGCTTCAATGTATTAGAAATACGAAGCCCGAAATGAGAGAGCACCTTCGAGTCTTCAAAACGGGAATGAGGCAAAAGCGGAGGGAAGAAAGGTGGGTTGCCACACCGCAGGCTTCCTCCCCTTGCTGCAAGCTCTATGTACGCATCCTACTCAACAGTCAAAAGTTTTTGTATAATACGATGTTTTTATTGATGATGCTATTGATATTATCTGTCCTTGAATGCTCTTGGCTTATACCTTTGAATTTCTATCTTAACTTTAAACTTTGACCTGAACCTTGAACTTTCAAGATATCCTATCTTCTCCATCTAATCCATTAAGTCAAATTTGCCAGAGGACTTACTGAACTTGGCTCCTGTAATGCTGATCAGTCCAGCAACAAGCAGCCACAGGGCACCAGGTATCGGCACAGCAGTTCCCTGAACGCTGACCTCAAATGAACCACTGTTGTCCCTAAAGATATCGTCGTTGATCCCCAGTTGGAGTTGCGAGGCCCCGGAAGGTACCTGTACATCGGTCGGGCCGTTACCAACCTCAAATGGATTACCCACAATGACACCGCTTGCATCTGCAAAGGTCCCCACAAGGGTCATCAAGTACGTATCCCAATCATCCGGCATATATCGGCTCGGAAATCCTGTTCTGCTGCTCCCGCCAGCATCATTCGTCACATAGCTTGGATCACCTTTGGCATCCGCCCAGGCAAAGGCACCACCTGCTCTAACGGCTCCAGATAGGTAAGTTATGCTGAAGATGTTGCCAAAGGAAAAGTCAAATCCCTCATCCTTACCAATAATTACAGGCGGGCTGTGGTCATTGACCCCAAAGTCAAAGCTGGGATTTAAGGTTGGGTCCCAAGGAGCAGCATGGCTGTCCACTTGAACAGGAACGGTTATCATTTGAGCTTCGGCAATAGCAGTGAAACATAATAGGACAAAGCAGACCCCAACGTAACAAACAGCGAGACAAATTCTGAAAGTAAAAACATGCTCTTTCATCGTCCCCTCCTTTCCTTCCCGGCACATTTTGTCGCTTTAAAAGCCTTGCCTGCCTGAAAAACATTTCTCAGATTGGAAGTGGCTGTATCCGCCAGGATCTTCTCCCCGGCGGATACAAAGCCTCTCTTCCTTCTTCTTCGCGTCGCTTCGCGGCCCTTCGCGGGCAAAAAGTCCCGTCTTATGGACAATCCGTTCTCCCGAAGTCGCTCGAAAAGACAGCCAGATCCGAGCCGTCCACATCGCCGTCCTCGTCAAAATCTCCCTTGCATCCGCCGTTGCAGTCCGTTCTCCCGAAATCCGCACTAAAGGCGGCCAGATCCGAGCCATCCACATCCTCGTCCCCGTCGAGGTTTCCTTCACAGGGCTCTGGATAAAGAACGACATCCGTCTGCTGTCCCCCGCAGCCGAGAACGATCTCCAGGCTGGCCACTTCCCGAAGGCTCGGATTGTGAATATGGACTTTGAGGATCTCGCCGGTTTCCCATGCCGTGGGGAAGTTGCCCACATTGACCTGCCAGTAGCCTGAGCCGTAGCCGCAGCCTACAGAGTCCTGGGTAAGAACCTCATTATCCCGGCCTTCAATGGAGGCCGTAAACGTGATCGCACCATCCTCCGGCACACTCATGTCCGAGTTGAAGACCTGGCCATACTCGTTCTGGGTTACCCCTGTGGCCTTGGTTTGCATATCGGTATCGGCTGCCAGGGTTTTAAAGGTGCTGGGACTGCCCACGGTAACAAAGTACGGCTGCCCGGGTATGACCTCGAAATTGGCCAGCGGGGTGTCGTAGGTGTGGGCCACATAACCCTGGCCAGCCGCATCCCATTTGGCCACTTCGGTGCAGTCCAGAATCATGTGACCAAGCTCTTCAGAATTGGTCACCCGGAGCATGGACAGAGGCAGGGTAAGCATGTTCACGTTGGTCTGCCCGGTGGTGAGCAGGTCAAAGCTCGGCCAGGGATCCGGAACAGCGCCCACGGGAGTCCAGGTTCCCGGAGCGGTGACCGTAACAAAGTAGGGCCGGCCGGGGTGCACCTCGAAGTTGGTCAGGGGTGAGCCCAGGGTATGGCCAATATAGGCCTGATGCTCGGCATCCCAGTAGGCCACCTCCAGGGCGTTGGGGATGGCCTGGGCCAGCTCCTCGGCGTCCTTCAGCCCGGAGTCCTTGAGCAGGGTGACCGCGTTGACATTGGTGCTGGAGGTGGTCTGCAGATCGAAGCGCATGGGGCTCAGCTTCAGGTTGGTGCTCTGCGGACTGACGTCCAGGACGACATCCAGGCTGCCCTGCTCGGCTAGGCAAGCATCGATAAAGTCGATGTGCAGGGTCTCGCCAGGGCTCCAGGCAGTGGGAAAATTGCCAGCATTGACCTGCCAGGTGCCGCCAGCGTACCCGCAGCCAGGAGAGGCCTGGGTCAGAATTTCTTCCGGACGGGAGGCGATGTAGGCGTTAAAGAACACGCACCCGTTGCCTGGATCGGCGCCTCCGCTGTTGGAGAGGCGACCCTGCTCCACCTGGGTGGTGCCCCCGGCCGGTCCGACCACCTCAACCAGGCCGGAGACCGCTTTGACCTGACCGGCGCAGATAGAGGCCTGCAAGGCCCCGACGCCAATGTTTTCAGCTGTAAACAAGCCTTGATCGTCAATAGAGCCGATTTCGCCCCGCACCGCCCAGTCGATGCTCTGAGGAATCCAGGTCCCGTTCTCATCCGTGGCGTTGAAGGCCTGGGTTGCCCCCAAAAGCAGGCTGGCCGATTCCGGGTTGATCTGCATGGAGCTGGCCGGGCACTTCTCCCCGATCAAGACGTCGTCGATGGACCAGCCCCATCCGGTATTTCCTGCATAGGCATCCCTCAAATAAAAGGCCACTACTACCTGGTCAGAGTTTTTGTATGACGAAAGATCCAGCTCAATCTTTCGCCAACTGCTTGTAGTACTGGCGATATGCCATACATTGGTCCAGGTTTGCCCTCCATTTGTTGAGACTAAAACATTTGCACTACAGCCATTACCCAATTGGTAGGCAGTCCAGTAGCTCAGATGGGGCTGGGTGGCAGAGCTCAGATCCATGGTGCCGCGCTGGACCAGAAGGACGTTCGCGTAGTCAATATGACCGCCGTCTGGGCTCTCGGTCATAGCAAAGCTCGGGCTGTGGCTGTGATCGTCTGTCTTGCGCCAAGTGGATAGTATCCAGTTGTCAGTATCTGACTCCATATCGTCATAAAAGGGATAGCTCGCCGTGGCTGTGTTCTCCGTGATGGCCACGTCATCTATGTACCAGCCATCGGCAGTGTTTGACCCGTTGGTAACGATCCTGAACCTGAGCCAGATCTCATGTCCTGAGCAATCTGAAAGGCTTATCTCTTCCCTGACCCATGCCGTGCCCGAGGAGCCGGTGATGGTATACCTCCGACTCCAGGAAGCACCCTGGTCTATGGATACCTCCAAATATCCGAAGTCTCCGTAGCTCTCGAAGTTGTAATGGTGCCAAAATGAGAGAACAGGGCGGGTTGATCCACTGAGGTCGATTACGGTCCTCATGGAGCGGTCCATATTGTTCTCGTAATTACGGCCCGGGCTGTCGGTCCAGGCCAAGCTGCCGCTGTGGCTGTCGGAGTTGGTCATGGCCCAGGGCAGGTCGCTGGCCCATTTGTCCCCGGACTCCATATCGTCGTAAAAGGGGAAGGTGCCAGTTACGGCGCTGTCCAGGGTGCGGCCGCTGACCTCATTGCTGCCCTGATTGTAGAGGTCTTCGCTGTCCAGGACATAAACCTTGTAATAATAGGTGGTGTCCTCATAGATAAGATCGCTGTCCTGGTAGGAGGTCGTGTTCTGATCCGTTATGGTGGCTACCAGGGTGCTTGATCTGCTTACGCCCGGCGATGTGGAGCGGTAGATCTCGTACTGGACAAAGTCAGTATCCGTGTTCTTGGACCAGGATAGGTCCATGGAGTGCTCGGTGATGCTGGTTGGAGTATTCAGGGTCACGTTGAGCGGGGCGTCGTGCAGGGCCACATCGCAGATGGACCAGCCGCTGCTTTGGTGAGAATAGTAAGGCTCTCCCCAATTTCTACCATAAGCATCATATATGCCGAATTTGATTCGAACTCGAGACTCTCCTGCATAATCAGATAGATCTATTTGTTTATCAGTCCAGTCAGCTGATCTATTAAAACTAGATAAACTATGCCAAGTTCCTTGTTGACCAGAAGTAGTAGAAAGATGAATCCAGCCTCGATCAATTTCATCATATGACGTATGCCAATATGCAAAACTGTGCTTATGCCGAAATGTAAGCATCGGATTCTTGGCCTGGCTCAAATCAACATTGCCGGCCAAAATAAGGCGCATATGCGTGTTGGTATCCTGCAAATAGTTTCCCACAGGGCTGTCCGTGAGGCAGGGCCTGGATTCCGGTCCTTCGTTGACCACCTCCCATGGCCCGGTGACCCAGTTGTCCGAGCCCTGGCTCAAGTCGTCGAAAAATGGGTAGGGCAAGAGCGGAGCCTCTGTCTCTGCAATGGATACATCATCGATGTACCAGCCGTCGGATTGGACCGAGCCGTTGCTCACCAGCCTGAATCGTATCCGTACGTCCGGCTGTCCGGCGTAGCGGGTCAGGTCGACCTTCTCCTGCTTCCAGTTCGAGGTGCTCCCCGTGACAAAGCAGATCCGCTCCCAAGTGCTGCCCTGGTCAAAGGAGGCCTCCACATAGCCGAAGTCGGCATTGGCCTGAAAGCCAAAGCGCTGCCAGAAGGTGAGCACCGGCATGACATTGCTGGCCAGGTTGACCTTGATCACGGCCGAGGTATTGGCGCTGTTGGCGTAGGAGCCCGGGCTGTCGGTCAGACAGTAGGAGCCGGTATGGGCGTTGGTATCGGTGATGTACCAGGGAGACTGCAGCTGCCATTGCCCGAGCCCGTCCTCAAAACCACAAAAGTAGGAGTCCGCAGGCAGGGTTTGGCCGCTCTCCTCCTTGCTGCCTGCGTATGCGCCGGAGGTGTTGAAGACATACACCTTGTAATAGTAATCGGTCTCCGGATAGAGCCCGGTATCGGTATAGCTGGTGGCCCCCTGGTCCGAGATGGTGGCCGCCAGGGTGTCCTCGGTGCTCACACCGGGCGCGGTGCTGCGAAAAATTTTGTAGACGGCGAAATCCGGGTCCAGATTTTCGGTCCAGGTCAGCTCCAGGCCGTTGTAGTCCGGATTGCCCACTGCAATAAGGGTCACGGCCTGGGGCGCTTCAGAGACCGCCACGTCGTCGATGGACCAGCCGTCCAGGACCATGGACTTGTCCGTGACAAGGCGGAAACGGAACAAGACCTGGGATTGGCCGGCATAGGGGGTCAGATCGATCTGCTCCTGGGTCCACTCGGAATCCTTGATCCCGGTATAAGCGGCCAGCTCGCTCCAGGTGCCCCCATTGTCAATGGATACTTCCACATAACCGAAGTCGAACTCAGCCTCGATCTGGTAGCGGTGCCAGAAGGTGAGCCTGGGGAAAACAGCGCTGGAGAGATCGAGGGACGAGGCAAGAGTAAGGGCCGTATCGGCGTTATTTTGGTAGGAGGTTCCCGGGCTGTCGGTCCAGGCATGGGTAGGGCTGTGAGAACTGCTCTCAACCAAGGCCCAGGGCGGGTCAGAGGACCAGCTCCCTGTACCGGACTCCAGGTCGTCAAAAAAGGGATAGGGTGCAGCAAGGGCAGCTGCAGAAAAGCTCAATGCGGTGAGAATGAGAGCAACCACCCAGCAGATGCTGGTATACGATACTTTTGCCATGACGCGTCCTCCCCATATGACTCCAGTAGATGCAAAACACACCATTTCGCCTCATCCGATGCCTTTCTTCCTTCTTCTTTGCAGCGCTTCGCGGCCCTTCGCGGGCATCAATCTTACGGGCAGTCTGTCCTCCCAAAGTCGGCAGCAAAGGTGGACAGGTCCATGCCGTCCACATCGCCGTCCTGATCAAAGTCGCCTTCACATCTGTTGACGCTTTTGGTCAGGGCCGGGAGCTTGAGCAGGTTGATCCGGTGATCCTCCCAATCCACCAGGGCAAAGATCTGGTTGTTTGGATCATAGGCTATGCCCAGTGGCTCGTTGGAATAGAGGACACCTGCGCTATCGAATCTGGCCTTAAGCGAGCCGTATTGGTCTATGACAAAGACCTCATCCTTCACATTGTCTGTTATGAGCAGGGTCTGGTTTTCCGGAACGTAGCCAATGCCCACTGGTTTTGTACAGCCGGCTGCGCTGGTGCTGAGCTGCTTTTTCAGTTTTACAGGATTTATGGCCTCAAGGAAGGACACAGCATAACCATTGATGTCAGAAAATAATAATTGATTGGAGGATGTATCGAGCTCAATATGGTAGGGGGCGTATGAAGAAAGGCCAAATACATTAATATTTAACTGTTCGATCAAAGCTCCAGCAGTGGAAACCAGGAAGATTTTCTTAAGCACATAATCAAGTACGGCAAATGTGTTGCTTGCCCCCATATAGACTAGGCCTGTAGGATTGGAACAAAAGCTGGAGACATCTATTTCGTTTTGTAGTATGCCAGAAGGACTGATAATAAATATTTTTTTGGCAGAGTTATCTATAAACGCCCATTCATCTGTATTGGAAAGGTAAGTTATATCATGTGGAGAAGCAGACCCATAGACATCAGTTGAGATCGCTCCTGCATAATACCCTTGATCATTTATAGAAAAGAAGTTGGAATTGTTATAGTCCACTACATCATAGTTTTTTGTATCCTGGTTGTAAGCTATCCCATAAATATTACTTGTAAGAAATTTTGCATTAAACTTGTCGTTGAGATTTCCAGCATCATCAAAAAGAAATATGTTTTGAGTATTATACTCACAGACAGCAAAACACGAATCATCCGGATTGTAAGTTATTCCTGTTGGAACTGAACAACCAAAAGCAGATATATCTAATTGATCAACCAAAAGACCATCTATATCTATGAAAAATATTTTTGAATAGTAATCAGCCACCACAAATTGTTTTTTCTCTTTTAAATAGCATATACTCATAGGCTTGCTGACAAAAGGAATATTGATCTCCTTTACTAGATTGCCATTCTTCTCCACAATAAATATCTTTTTGTAAAGATAGGATACTACAGCAAACTGCTCCTTGTTACCTACATATGCAACACCATGAATTTTTTCAAAGTAACTTGAAATATCTATTTTATCTTTTAATATACCCGTCAAGCTCACTATATAGATAAGCTTATCATCAAGATCAGCTATTGCATACTCTTTTTTATCCTGCATATAGGTTATGGCAACAGGTCCATTCGACCCAAAGGAAGCAGTAGAAAAGTAATCCACCATGACCGGAATGGTCATCTTTGCCTGTGAAGTAAAAGGTGTAAGCCAAAATCCGGCAGCTACAATGGCTACTGCCAAGAGCCAATGCCATTTTTTAAAAAAATCTTTCCCCTTCATCTCCCGCCCCCCTTCCTTGCATTGTTTGTTATGGGCAATCCGTTCTCCCGAAGTCGCTCGAAAAGACAGCCAGATCCATCCCGTCCACATCACCATCCCGGTCAAAGTCTCCCTCGCAGTCATCAGCGCAGTCGGTCCGGCCGAAGTCCGCAGAGAATGTGGACAGGTCTCTGCCGTCCACGTCCCCGTCACGGTCAAAGTCCCCTGGGCAGGCATCTGCGGTGACCTGGATCAGCACCCGGTCCTTGAGGCTCTCCACCTGGCCGTCATGCACCACCAAGGCACATTCGTACTGACCTTGTTCTTCAGCGACAAACTGGGGATGTTCGGTTTGAGCATCCAGCAAAACCGGACTGCTGCCCGGCGGACTGCTCTGAATGCTCCAGTTAAAGACAAGCGGATCATTGTCCAGGTCCGCTGATCCAGAGCCGTCCAGCAGCACAGGGATGCCGGGCAGAGTGGCGCGGTCAGCACCTGCATCGGCCACAGGCTGGGTGTTCAGGTGCTCCATGACCTCGATGCCCACTTCCGCTTCAGCTGTCAGGCCATGAGAATCCTCTGCCACCAGGGTCAGCTCATGAGTCCCTGGGGTGAGCCCCTGTACTTCAATCCGCCTGCCCCGGCCCAAGAGACCGTCTCGGGAAGAATACCAATAGAGGTTGCCAGTACTCAGCAAGCCGTCCTCCAGGTCAGAGGCCGTGCCCCGCAGGACCACCCTGTCTCTTTGACCTCCGACTATGTCGTTGTTCTGGGGCCAGAGTATCTGGGGCTGTGGAGGCTTATGGGCAACCTGAAAGGCTTCGGAAAGAGCCGCAGCGGTATTGAACCCGTCAGTGGCCAGGACACGTACATTGGCCTCGCCTCCTGGAAGCTCTTGAGGATCGACCAACAGCTCCGGCTCATTCAGGTCACTGCCCAGTGTGGTCCACTCCTGGCCTGCCTCTAATTGGTCTGCAGTGATGTATTGGACCATATATCTAAGCGGGTCGCGATCTCCATCACTGCCCTCCCACTGGATTATGGGCTGCCCCTCCTGGGTGGCGAATCCCCTGGAAGTGGGGGAGATTATTTCGACCACTGGCGTGCAAGCGCTGCGCTCCAGCACATCCAGCACGCCCTGTTCCTCCTGGGTGAGGACCAAGAAGACCGCCCCATCAGGCAGGGGCAGAACCTCCTGAAAGCCAAGCACCGGCTCCAGGGCCTGGGCGTCGTCCAGATCGACATGGCTGTCTGGCAGGGAAAAGCTTCTGGTGAAGAGCGGCTGTGATCTGGCATTGTAGAGGGTGAGCGAGTATATGCCCTGGCCTACTGCATCAGATGTGCCCTGGGGAAGAGAGACCTCAAAGGCCGGCTGCAGGCCCCAGCCGGATCCTCTCTGGTACTCCCCCCGAACTATAAGATAGTCGGACCTGCTCGATTCTCTGCTGTCTCGCTCAAGGCTGCTGGCATCTGCCTCAGGATAAGGGTAGTCGCTCTGGTTAAAGACATTGAAGATCCTGGTCCAGTTGCGGGAGGAGATCCAATCCAGGCCTCCGCCATAGGACATGATGTCATGGGGGTCTGCCTCTGCGGTGCCTGGAACGATCACCTTCATGTCCAGGATATCGAAGCCGTATCCGGGGAAGGTCCCGTGGGGCCAGGGCCAGTCATCGCAGCTTCCTCCTGTAGAGCATTCTGCCCCATGGCCAGGTGGGGGGCCTGCATGGTTGAGGCCCAGGGCATGTCCCACCTCGTGGGCGAATGTGTCGGGCCGATTGCCCCGGCCATAGGCATAGCCGCCGCCTCCCATTCCGGCGCAGTCATAGCCTGTATCAACAAGCCCATAGACGGCCATCTTCCCGGCCTTGCTGGGGAACGACTTGGCCAAGAGCCCGGTGACCCTGCCGCATCTGGTACCGAGCTCCAGCTTGAGATCGTCCTTCAGGGTCCACTGGGTATCGGGCTTGGTGTGGACAGCGGTCTCATCCAGGGGATACCTTCTGGCCAGCTGGGTGGTGTGGTTGTCCATTTCCGACTGTGTGGGGGTATGCACTGCACTGTCCACTTCTCTACGCACTTGGACAAAGTGGATCAGGTCAGAAGCGAAATCCGGCAGAGAGTGAAATGTAACATCAGTCACCCGGATGCGGTTGGCGGCATCCTGGCATCCCTTGCATTCTGTAAGTCCAATGGGGCCCTGGATCTCTGCCTCGAGGTGTACTGTGCCGGCTGCGGTCCACTGGCTGGGCAGGACAAAGTTGAGGCTGGAGCTGATATCCCCTCTCTTGTTCTCTAGAATCTCTGCCGGATCGACAGTGATCTCCGGCAGAATATCAGGCGGCTGATTGCAGGGTGATATCTCCGAGGGGGCAGGACAGGGCTGGGTATAGCCGGAGTCTGTATAGCAGCGCAGGACCGCCCGGACGTCTTTTAAGGATTGCTGCTCATAGACGTCTTCGACACCGGGATAGACCCTGACCACCGTGGTCCTGTCGGCCACCAGGGGGACTGCAGCATCCGAAGTGCTGACATCCGGGTACTTGAAGGTAATGGGGGTCTTGTCGCTCAATCTGGTCTGATAGTCATTGCTGGGCAGCCAGGGCTGAATGGCCTGATTGATCTCCATTGCCTGGGCCCAGAGGTTCATCTGGTCCCCGATGGGCACGAGCTGGATCTGTCTGTTAGCCTGGGCCGAATGTCCGGCAAAGTCCCAGGCCCTCACCCTGATGGTCTTGGTATGCTCCGGAAGGAAGGTATGGAAGTCGTAGTGCACTGAAAAGGGATAAACGTCATATATGCAGGGCTGGCCACCGCTTCCGCCGCAGACATAGAAATCATCCAGGGTATTCTGGGTATCGTCCAGAAACTGGACCTGGACCGCTGCAATTCCGGTCTCGCTGTCCTGGGCATAAAAGGCCAGCTCACTGTGGGCTGACTGGACGATTTGTCCGTCAGCCTGCGGGGTCTGGATAGAGACTGCAGGTGACTGCTCATCATCCACGCAAGGCGGCCCGACAGTGCTGTAGCTCAGCTGATCTATAATCTCATAGGCCTGATCTCCGCTGGAGGGGCCGCTGAACTCGATGATTACGCTGCGGATATCCCCGGCAGTGGAAGCAAGGCTTAAGTCATGGGTAATGCTGGTGGCTCCGCTGCCCAGATAGGTGGTGCTGAACTTCAGATAGCCTGTCCCCGGGGTGTCGCTGCTGTAAGCATGCAGGATAGCGGTAACAGGGAAGGAATAAGCACGATCCAGGCCTACCTTTACCGAGACCAGGGACTGGGCAGCAGTAAAGGACATCTTGAGCGTCTTGTACTCGCCGAACTCATCGCCGGGGAAATTGTTGCTCAGGGCATGAGTTGGGCTATGAGTCTGGACTGAGGGCTGAAAGATGCGGCCCCCGCTATCCAGAAAGCTGACTCCCATATTGGTCTCTGCATTGTTGCAGTACTGGCTGAGTACATTATCCGGCTGCGGGATGTCCTCCTCAAAGGTGATGGTGCTCTCGGCGTAAAGGTTTGGGCTGTAAACAAAACAGAGCAGAAAGGTAAAGGCCAGCATAATTCTTAATAAAGTCTTTTGCATCTTTATAGTCCTTTAGTTTCTTCTGCCGTTCCCTGCTGCCAAGAGGCCAGAAGCTCATTCTTATGCTTTATTCTTGCTTATAATCCTTCGCGGCCCTTCGCGGGCATCCATTTCTTATGGACAATCCGTCCTCCCAAAGTCCGCTGCAAAGGTGGACAGATCCATCCCGTCAACGTCGCCGTCCCCGTCAAAATCCCCCTCACAGTCATCAGTACAGTCGGTCCGGCCGAAGTCTGCTGCAAAGGTGGACAGGTCCACTCCGTCCACATCTTGGTCGTTGTCAAAGTCGCCGAGACAAAAAGAAAGATTCACGCGGATTAACCCATTGTTGGGCAGGTCATCGTTGGGCAGCAGAATAGGCCCGCCGCCCCAGCTCGCGGTCTGCACAAAGAGCTTGGCCTCTCCAGTGGGATTGCCCAGGCTTTCCAGGGGCACAGTAATATAGATCCTGTCAGCCAGGGTCACAGCAGTCAGCTGGTTGCTCAGGTGCACCTCCTCCGGGGGAGTGCATTTGAGGAGCTTGGTTATTTGGATCATCTCGTCCGTGTACCAGTAGGTGCGCAGGATGTAGTCCGCGCCAATGGTGACCTGCTGATTGATGTTGTGAATCTCCCATCCAGTATTCCGATTATTGTCTATATCGAAGTAGATGAGAGTGGCCCCGTCATTGCTCAGCTCATAGCTCTTATAGTCAATAGTGAAGAGCAGGGCCTTTTGCCCCACACAGAGTTCCAGACCGACTAGCTCGTCGTTATCCAGGCCAAAGGCCCCGATGGAGTCGTCTGCCGGGTCAGCATAATGGTCTACAGGCGAGCTGCAGGCCTGAGCCGGAAGAGGGCTGTTCAAGGCCAGGTCCCAGGCCCCGGCATCAGGCAGGTGCTCCATAGGCCCGCTCAAGATGTCCCGGGTGTTCAAAGCATTTACAAGGATGGCTCCGCTGCCGTCGTATTGACCCAAATAGATCAGAGGCATTCGGATATCTATGGTATCGTTGTCCAGGCGGACAAACATATCGTTAACCGGTAGTCCCATTGGGGTCACCTCCGGGCTGCCATCACCGTCTGTATCTGTAAGCAGCTCAAATACGTCTCCGGCCAGAGGATCTATCTGCAGCCTGATGCTGCTGTCGATGCCAAAAGAGGGAGGCTGACAGCCGCTGTTCTTAAATCCTGTGGCCAGGCGGAGGTCCCGGTCCAGGTCTATCCAGATGAAAAGGCCCTCAAATCCAGGCTGCAGACTGAGATTCTCCACCTGGTGGTCGAATCGGAGCGATACCCGGAGCTGGTCTCCCTGAACACCGGCTTCCATGTGACTTAAGTCAGGAAACTCCTGCTCGCCGGCAATGGGGTCCGGAATGGACACTGAGATAGAGGTGTTGCCGGGACGCCTTACTACCGCCTGGCCGGTGTCAGTGGCATAGGCTCCCAGGTCCGGGACCCTGTCCAGGTCTGCCGAGGTGCCTGGACTGCTGTCCAGGGCCCAGAAAACATCCATGACCTGGCCCTGTCCCAGCCAGCTCACGGGGATGGTATAGCTCAGGGTGTTGCCTTGCAGCTGGAAGGTACCGACCTGCCGAGTTCCTGAGGCCGTGGTCAGCTCCAGGGAAGAGAAGTACTCATGGATGACTAGGTCCAGAAAGGCCTCTGCACCGGGCACAGTGAGGCTGGACAAACCGGTGGCGGGCTCCTGGTCCAGGTCCAGGGCCATGAATCCATAAATCGATCCTGGAGGCGAGGCAAAGGTGATATCGGTAATCAGGCTATCTCCCTGGATTAGTGATTGGACCGAGCTGATGTCCAGCTCGTTGTCCCCCAGGGTATCAAAGTGGACGCCGGCGGGATTGCTGATCTGAAGCTGGGCGCTTGCCCAGTCGTTGTTCGGATCGGTATCAGGCATGAGGCCCTCGGGATCCAGCCTGAGCCCTATATATGAGGGGAGACTGTCATCATTAAAAGGCGGCATAGCCAGGTCGGCCTGTACAGTTACTGCATTGCCAGGATAAAGCACCTGGCTCAGGGTCTGGACCTGTCCCAAAGCTATATCTTTGTTGGTTATCTCGGGGTCGGTGGAGATATACCAGCCGTATTGGGCAGTATAGGCTGTGCCCGGTCCAAGGTTTTTGATCACTGCCTGACTGTGCACCACCTCCCCGGCCTGGACCGATGAAGGGGTCACGGAGACTTCCTGGACATACAGGTCCTGGGCCAGCGCGCTGGAGCAGGACCAGACAAGCAAGATGACCAGGCCGAGCCAGGAGATGGTGCCTTTTTTCATGGGCTTTGCCTTTTTATGCAACTCGGATTCAATTATTCGATCGGTTTTTGTCCATCCGGAAGGCATGCATAGCCCCCCGGATGGACTGTATTAACTTAGGGACAGTCTGTTCGGCCGAAGTCCGCTGCAAAGACGGACAGATCCAGTCCGTCCACATCGCAGTCCTGGTCAAAGTCCCCCTCGCATGTCTCTGCATTGGGACCACAGCAGTCAGTCCGGCCGAAGTCTGCGGAAAAGACGGACAGATCCAGGCCGTCCACATCCCCGTCATTATCAAAGTCACCCTCGCAATAGGGGATAACTGTAATGGATAGAGAGGCGCTGCCCTGCTGCCCGTCACTATCTACCGCAGTCAGGGCGACTTCATGGGTGCCTTCGGGCAGGACCGCCTGCAGCTCAGACCCTGTACCGAAAGGATTGCCGTCATAGGTCCAGACCATCTTTTCTTCAGGGATGTCCTCATCCTCTTCGTCCTGGGCCCTGCCCTGGAAGCTGATCATCTCTCCGGGGTTGAATGTACTTCCATCTTTAGGAGAAGAGATGGACACCTGAGGCGGGTTGGGTGTCACAAAGAAAAGATCGGAGTCGTCCCTGGAGGTATTGTACCCGTCAGTGGCGATGACCCTGACCAGGGAGGTGGGATCTACCCGGTCCGGTCCGGCCGGTATGGTTTTGGGATCCACTTCATAGGTATAGTACTCCTGTCTCTTGGATTCTGGTCCAAGCTGACCGGACAGAGGTTTCCAGCTCTGGCCCTTATCCTGACTGTAGAGAATGGTGAAGGTTAGCTGTTCGCTGTCTCTATCCAGGGCAGTCCATTTGATGGTCCCTTTGTCCCTCCAGGTCTCACCTTTTTGCGGAGAGACCACCTCTACCTCTGGAGCACTGAAGTCAACATCAATGATATCCAGAGGCTGGGAGACCTTCTCTTGGGTCAGTCGGATCTGGGCCACGCCACGCAGAGCCGGGAGTCGGAGATTAAATGGGGCGCTGTATCTGGGATCAGGTATATCGCGAGCTATATCGCCGCTGAATGTGGCCTTGAAGGTCAGTCTATACAAAGGCTTATCACCTTTTTCCGGCCAGAGCTCTATAGCATACCGGCCCGGCGTGACCTCATCCTGGGTCATGGGGATGCCCTCCTGGACCATGGCCGGAGCAAGCTTTCCTCCGCCTTTCAGGTAGACCTGTCCGCTCAGATAGATGGTCGGTTGGACTTCCAGGGCCAGAATGTCTGCCGATTTGGCATCCAACTCCGCTTTGGCGGGTTCCAGGAAGTAGCCGAACATCCTGACCCAGCGGTAATCGGAGATCCAGGCAGTGGGCAGCTCTGTATCCTCGCAATAGGACATGACCTCTGGCTTGTCTGCCGGGACAACGCGAAAAGGCTGCACAGAGGTGTCTACTCCAACCTCATGGATCTCGCCATCGTCATATCTGGCCTGCCATCCGGCATCAGCCCCGGTGGCCCCGCAGCCATAGTAGGTGGTATCGCCGGGGATGCAGTAGCCATTGTCCATGCCGGAGATCCTGTTGGATACATGACGTCCCCAGAGGTCGGAGTCAGGATAGACCGCGCAATCGCCTGGACCCAGGTTGTGGATGATCTCATGGGCCATGACGCACTCGTCCGAGACCCCTCCCCTGGCCACGTATCCTAAGCCTCCGCACCAGCCAGGGTCTGAAGTGCCACCGCCTGAACTGAGGATCCCGTAGACCTGGTCAGGCAGGTCAAAGGAAAACCCGCTGAAGATCCAGCCCAGGACCAAGCAGGCGTAGTAGTAGTTCAGATCGTCTATGGCATTGTTTATAGTGGTGGGGCCGATGACCTCCCAGGACTTGCGCTTGAAGTTTATTTTCGGGACTGGATAAATGGATTCTGTAAGGCTCTCCTGGGCATCCACATCCTCTTCATCCGGCAGGTTGGGTGCAGCTGCAGTTCCGGAGTTCAATGGTATGACCCAATACTCTGGGGTCTCGGTCTCAGAGAAAGTCAACGGTATGTCTGAGGACTCCTTGGTTCTCTTAAACAGATCCCGGACCACCGCCCTGAAGCTTACGTTGCCTTGAGTCCAGGTCTTGGGCAGCTGGAAGTTGGCCGTATCATTGCGGTCCTCTCGATCAATAGAGACAGGTGAGTTGTGAAAGACAGCCAGGGGAGATCCAGGCAGATCTATGCCGCCCTTACTGCCGTAAAGAAAGACAATGCCGGGCTGCAAGGAATAGGATGAGGTTGAGTAGACTCTGGCCACGGACTTTTTCTCCTGAACCAGGGGCAGGGTATTGGCCCTGTCCTGAATGGCCTGATTGATCTCTACTGCATCTCTGTCCGGACCCTGATCCAGCTCCAAGGTCTGGGCCGGGCTGGGGTAGATGATGAAGCTGGGGTAAGAGGCCAGGTCCACCTCTATGAGATTGCTGAAATTGGTAGTAAAGTCCTCAGGAATGGATTCATTGAAACCGGAACTGACTGTGCCGATCCTGAGCCCCATGCGGGCCATACCACCGGCCCGGGCCCCGATCTCGGCCAGGTCTATGCCCAGCTCCCAGACACGGTGGCTGTTGCAGGTGATCTGGTAGGGATTGAGCCTGACAAACAGGGTGCCGTCGGCAAAGAAGCAGCCGAATCCCTCTCCCATGCTGGAGTAAGTCTCTGGCTGCAATCCGGTCCAGGCTCCGGGTCCTTCGAAGTACTGATAGCGCATCTCTCCGGTAGTGGGGTTTGTGCTGTACTGTATATCGGTATAAGATGTGATCTCCCCGTCCCGGTTCACGTCAAAGGTAAGCCAGAAGTAGTCGTCTGAGTCCTTTGTGCTGTCTTCCAGGATATTCACCAGGACGTAGAGCCTGTGCAGATCATTGGCCACCTTGATGTAGCCGTTGCCCAGTGCCAGGCTGTTTCCCATAGGCCATTCCCCAAAGCCGATGGAGCCGTCGATGTCCGGTGGTTCATCCACATAGGTGGAGCTCATGGACAGCTCGCTGGCCTGACCTGGACCAAGCACCCTGAGCCAGGGCTCATTGGCTCTTACCTGGAGATCATTGCCTGTGTTGCTTTCGGTTTCCTCCACATTAGGGCACAAGTCTGGTTCTTGGGGCTTAACTGCGAAGTATGCCCGTCCTGGTCCGGAGAATTGCACAAATCTGAGAGTAAAGGTCTGCTCTAGGCTGACCTCTACCTCAGAAAAATCAATATGCACTAGCGTTTTTGTGGGACTCTTCGGCAGATCTGCTGAGACTCGGACTTGCCTTAGCGGCTCACCATCGAATCCTGATGACCTACGGATCTCTGCGGTAAAGACATATACCCCGGGGCCGCTGGCCCCCATAAAAAGCTCCAGAGCCTGAAAATCTTCGCTTAGGGTAAATCGGATACCGCGAAGATCTGCCAGGTCTCCGCCAGCTTCTGGATCAAATGTGCAGCCTGCAATCTGGGTCAGAGCAGTATGTCCCTGGACAGGAAAGCTGAACAATGAAACAAAGCCAAACAAAATCAAAAGCCACCATGTTTTTCTCAGCAACTGTATCATGATTTGATCTCCTTATTGCAGGTGGATATTTGATATAGATGACGCACCGGCACTGCCCTAAAGTTCAACTGCAAAATCTGCAGAGCTTTACATCCAGCAGACCACATCTTCGACCCAATCCATAGAAGCGCTAGAAAAGGATCTTTCTTCAGGATATACGTCCATCAGAAAAGCTATCAGCAGTCGCATTGTTCTGCTGCACATTGTCTTGAACGGACGAGTCGGGGCGATAGAAGAAATGCTGCCCTGCTTTTGCCTTCCACAAGAAGAAGAAAAGCATTGCATTTATCGAACAAGGCAGACTCAGAGCTTACATTCCAAGCTGGGAATTGAGAGGGAACTAAGCTGGCGAGAAGAGGAGAAAGGCTGCCACACCGTAGGCCTCCTACTTCTTTGAACCTATTCACCCCGGAACAGCTACAACATTACTACGTATATCTCCTTATTTTGAATCTAACAATTATTAAAGACAGTTAAAGCAAAAACTCAAGCTCCCTGTTGCACTATAAAGGCTCTTGACTTAAAATACAAGAGAAATTATACAATATAATGCCACACCGTAGGTCTTTTGCCTACACCCTGCAAGGCCCTTTGGGATAAAAAAGCCCAAAGGGCCTTTTTTTATAGGTATTGCAGGGATCTATTCTTCATGCAGCAAAGGAGCCTGAGCTTAACACACCTAAAAAATTAGGGATATTGCTTGGGCATGTTTTCTGGAAAGATCTTTGTTTTTTGGACCAAGAGCTCCTGAGGAAAGGATAGCAAATGATTGAATACAGGAAAGGGTAAATAATGCTTGCAATATTAATACCCACTTGCAAGAAAAACATATATATAAATTATTAATATATTGTTACTTTTATATGTGAATGCCTCAGCTCATGCAAGCTATGCAACAAATTTCCATCCAATGTGCAATACAATACCCTAACCAAGGAATCAGGCAAGTAAATCGAGTACTTCCAGGATAGTTGCAACCTCACGGACAGCTGTCTTTTGCCCCGGCAGATCAGGCTGCAGCCTTTTCTCCGCTTGACTCTAGGCGCTTTATAATGCAAGCCCCGGATTGGAACAAAAGCGCTCGCAATCTTTCTCATTTGCTCTCCAAGACGCACCTGCAAAAAGCCATGTGTGACAGGTTCAAGCGCAAGCAACATGTTGTAACTATCTGATTTTATTGACCACTGTCCTCTGACCACCGACCACTGCGACTGCAAAAAGGATTTTTTGCAGTCGCATCCTCCAAGGCTCAGCTGAATTGTGGGGATGCAAGCCTTTTGTTTTTCCGGCTCTTCTGCTAGGGATGGGAAAACTTCGCGCAGGGAGAAGCACATGGCGGAACGGGACCACAAGGCGGACATTCTCAGGGAAACCGAAGAGGCTGCACAGGGCGAGGAAGAAGCAACTCCGAGCAAGGAAGAAAGGACTCCTGCTGAAGAGGAGATCATCGCCAACGAGCAGGAGGCCACCCGGAGCGACGAGGAGTTACTGCTGCCCGAAGACGAAGAGGAAGAGATTTTTCCTGAGGAGGAGGAAGCGACGAACCGCGTGGACGCCATCTACAGCGTGGTGCAGGAAGAGGTGGAGCAGGAAAGGCCAGCTCAGGAGCAACAGTTCCAGCTCACTTCAGAGAGCCATCAAAAGGTCGTGGTCACCGGCTTGGAGATCCCCTTCCCGGACCTGGTTCTTTTGATCATCAAGATCGTACTGGCCGCCATTCCGGCCGCAGCCGTGCTGGGGATCATCGCCGCGCTCATAGCCTTGCTCACCAGCGTGATCGGCTTTGGGCTCTTCAATCTTATCGGTTGATTTTTCTACTCCGAAACCCTCTCCGCAAGCATGGAGAAGCGGGCCCTTCCCTGGAGCGCTACGGATGAGGAGCTCATGCGGAGCCTCCTCGAGGAGATCATGAGCTCGCTCGTTCCCAAGCTCATATCCCATATGCAAGACTGAAATGGTTCCGGAAAGACCCTAAAGCGCTGCAGGCTGCTGATCCCTGGGACTGCCGCGGGCCAACGCGGCTTCAGTGAGGCTGAGGCGTTGTCCTGCGAGCTTGAAACAGGTACGGTGTTTTTTCCGCGCTGCTGCACCAGCAGCGCGCCGTGGACCACACAAAGCTTGAACCTCATCAACCTCTTTGCTATGCGCCATGCGCTTTGCGCTGGACGGAACCAACTTTGAACACTTGATATCCTTCAAGGAGGTAGCGCAATGAGCTCAGGACAGGTCAATCAAGCCGATTTCGAGAGGTGCCTGGATATCGGCCGTCCGCCGAACGTGAAAAAGCTCTTCCCCCATTCCAGAGGGCTTCTGGTCAGCGGCAAGTATATCGACCGAGCCATGCTCAGGAAGGGACAGGCCATCTGCATAGCTGCCAACGCCCGCAATAGCTTCGCCTTGAGGGGAGCCCTGCTCGGTGCCCAGCGGGCCAATGCCTGCCTGATCATCGAGATCGCCAAGTCCGAAGGAGGAACGAACGCCTACTGTGCGGTCAACCTGTGGAATCTGGCCCGGCAAGTGGACCAGGCCTGCAACGAGCTGGGCATCACCGTACCGGTGGCAGTCCACTCCGATCACTACGGCATCAAGAAGGAATCCGACCTCCAGACGGCCAAAACCGAGATCCCTTCCCTGTTCGACGCCGGGATCACCTCCATCGCCATAGACGCCTCCCATCTGCCGGACGATCAGAACCTGCTGGCCAGCCTGGAGCTCATCCCCCTGGTACCGGAATGGGCCAGCCTGGAAACCGAGGTTGGGGAGATCAAGGGCAAGGCCGGACTGTCCACCAAGGAGGAGGCCCTGTTTCTCATCCAGGGCCTGAACGCCCACCACATCTTTCCCAACTGGATCGCCCTGAACAACGGCTCCACCCACGGCATCGAATCCACCGGAGGGGATATCGACGTGGAGCTTACCAAAACCATTCACCAGGCCCTGGCTCCCTACAAGGTGTCCGGGGCCCAGCACGGGACCTCCGGCAACAGCTCGGACCACCTCCGGGAGATCGCCCAAAAGACCCGCACCACCAAGGCCAATGTGGCCACCGCCCTGCAGATGATATCCTGGGGGGTCAAGGTGAACGACTACGGCAATGCTGAGCTGGACAGCAAGGGCAACTTCATCAAGCTCGAGGGGCGCGGCATGTCTGAGGAGGCATGGAAGGAAATGACGGATTACGCCCAGGGAAAGGGCTGGTCCGGAGGAGACTTCAAAAAGCTGAACCTTCCCTTTGAGAGCCGCCTGCTGGCTCAGCCCAGAGAGGTTCGGGAACGCATGGCCAAGGACGTCGAGGAGTTCGTGTACAAGATGATCACCGATGTCTTCAACGGGGCGGATACCGCGCCTCTGGTCATCGAGGACATTCTAAGCCAGGGCGCTCCGGATCCGGGCCCCAAGGCGGAACGGCTCGAAGATCCCAAGGAGTGGACCAGGGAGGAGATCATCAGCAAGGCCCAGGCCATCCAATCGGACAAAGGCCCGGCCGGCAACTTTGAAGACTGAGCAAAAAGCCCGGTCCTCTGGACCGGGCTTTTTGCTTACCTGCCTTCCACCTCGGCCCGGTGCTTCTCGAAGAGATCGTAGTTCTCCCGGATCATCTCCATAATGGGCAGATCATAGGGGCACTTCTCCTCGCATTCCCCGCACTCCTCGCACAGAGGCACGGTTTCCATGGCCTTGCGGGCGAACTCCACCGCAGTTCGGGGCGACATGCGAGAAGCAACCAGGGGATAGCCCATGGCCATGGTTACCATGACCCCGCTCGGACAGGGCTGGCAGTACTCGCAGCGCCTGCAGAAGCGCTGCCCCAGCTCCTGCCGGTAGGCTTCCATGCTCTCCAGGTCCCTGTTCCGAACCTCGTTGGATCTGGCATAGAGAGAAACGATCTCCTCCACCGAGGCCTCGGAATCGAAGCCGGGCAAAGGAATGACATCCGGGTACTGCCGCAGGAAGGTAAAGGCCAGGGTTCCGTCGTCGATGGCGCCTCCGGCGAAAGGCTTCATGGCCAGAATGCCCATCCCCGCTTCCCTGGCCGCCGGATGGAGGCTCTCCCGCGGCTCCTGCTCGATAAAGTTGAACGGGAACTGAACGGTGGCAAAGGATCCGGTACGCACCAGGCGAAGGGCCATGTCCTGGCTGTGCGAGCTAAAACCCAGATGAACAATCTTGCCCTCGTCTCTCGCCTGAAGCAGGGTCTCCATAGCTCCTCCGGGGCGGCTGATCTCCTGCCACTCCTCTTCCCGGGAAATCTGGTGCAGCTGAAACAGATCGATGCACTCCGTCTGCAGCTGACGCAGGCTCTTTTCCAGATGCTCGGCCACACCTTTCCCATCCCGCTTGAAGCTCTTGGTAGCGAGCACCACCCTGTCTCTCAACCCTTGCAACGCGCGGCCGATCTTCTCCTCGCTGTCCTTGTAGGCATTGGCCGTATCAAAGAAGGTAACTCCCAGATCATAGGCCCGGCGGACAACCCGCTCTGCCTCCCTGGAATCGAGCCTGATGATGGGGATGCCTCCGAAACCAAGCTCGGAAACTGATAGTCCGGTTTTTCCCAGAGCAACCGTACGCAGCATGGTGCAAGCTCCTTGATTTCGCATGGCGCAGAGCGCATAGCGAAGAAATGGGGAATACAGACAGAAGTCTGTTCTCTATAGTCGATAGTCATCGCGGCCGCTGGCCGCACTGAGCCTTGATTTTTTCAAAAAAAAGCCCGGAAACAAGAACCATTTCCGGGCCGGCAATCACTGGAGCACTGTATCAAGCCGTCTGCACGATCGGACGCTGCCTGGGCAAGCCCTGCATTTCCAGCCGCACTTGGGACAGACCGCGCAAAAAGGAGCGAAGCTGCTCAGCATCCATGGCCTCTACACGCTTGCGGGCCATCAGGGAGCAGATCTTCCTGGGCGAGCGCTGAAAATCTCTCTGCCGAACACCCCGGCGTTTCAGCTCCCGCTGCAATCTCGACTGGTCGAGATCGAGGAGATCGTGCATTTCAAGGAACTCGTCAAGCAGATCATCCGGATCCATATCCCGGTAGCGGCTTTCCATTTCCGCCTTGACCCGCCGACGCAACCGCGCATTTTCAAATTGATCCTTCAGGTGCCTCTTCGTCCTGCACCTGTATGAATTGCTTCTCCAAGATCAGTCGTAATTCGAAGAGCTGCTCGGAAGCAACCTGTCCATACAGTACCCTCCTTTGTTGTTTTTTTCTTTTATAAATCCTTTTCTCTGCTTTGACAAGACCCCGGATCGAAGCCCGTGTTTACTCGCTACAGGGCGCTCAAGGCGAAAGCATTCTGTTCCTGCCAGAGAAGAAGGTATGCGCCGTTCGCAAAAGAAAGTGGCCCCTTTGATATTTCGAATCGTCAAATGAACGGTTGATCGACCTCAAGCGGCGCAAACCTTCTTGGTTTGACAAAAATGCTTAAAAAATAATATCCTATCTTTCCAATTGTTTCAAATCCCTCCTCTGAAGAAGGCCGGACAGAGACAGCCTCCTAGCCCCTTCCTCAGGTTCGGCCTTCTTCACTGCTTCCTTTTTTAGCGTGGGGGGAGGAAGGGAGCGAGCCCTTCCGCAACATGGGGAAGCAAGCCGTGACTTGGAAAGGCCTGGACCCCGCTTTTGCTTCAGGGCCGAGAGCTAACCCAACTGGATAGACTCCCTCAGGGACCGCCGCGGGCCACCGCGGCCTTGAAAGACAGACTGTGCAACATACGCCAGATCGGCCCGGGTGAGGCCAAGAGCCCCATCCACTGGTGATTGCGCTCTTCGACCGAGATTGACACCGTGTCCTCCCCTACATCAAGCAAAACCCCCAAGGCGGTCATCCACTGCGATGTCCTCCGCAATGAGCTTCTGCAGCTGCATGCAGGCAATGACGGAGTATCCCTCCTGGGATGCGACCAGCAGCTGCATCTGACCCCGCAAGCCATGCCGGCCAGAATCCAGGAAAAGATCGACGCCGCAGCCAGAGATTATGAGCAGATAGCTTTGGGCTACGGGCTGTGCTCCAACGGAATCGTGGGGCTGCGTGCCCCGAAGCAGGGCCTCATCGTCCCCAAAGCCCACGACTGCATCAATCTGCTCTTCGGCTCCAAGCAGGCCTATCTGGATTTCTTCTTCGCCCATCCCGGGAGCTACTTTCTGCTCCCGGAGCTTGTGCTCAAGCAAGTCGACCCCCTGGGAGTCATGGAGCACAGCTACCTTCCCAAGCTGGGTCCTGAAATGGCTCAGTGGGGCATGCGCGAAGAGCTCAAATGCTACGAGCGCTTCGTTCTTCTGGACACCGGGTCCTATCCGCTGGAGAAGCTGCGCCCCAGGGCGGAAGAAAACGCCTCCTGCTTCCGCAAGGAGCTCATGGTGATCAAGGCCGATCTCAGCCTGCTGCAGCGCATTCTCTATGGCCCCTACGAGGAGGAGGACTTCCTCATCCTCGCACCGGGCGAGGAGATCGAGCAGTCCGACCTGCTCTAACAAGATGCCCTGGGCAAGGAAGACTTGCCCAGGGCATCTTGTTAGCTTGAGGGTTTTGGGAAACCCTCTTGGCGAAATATATGCTTAAAAATCAAACGGAGCGTACCATGCCCCACCAGACGCCTGAAGAGCTCGCCCGGGAGCTGCAATCCATGATCGAGGAGTCCGGCAATCCGGTGGCCCTGCTCGATCCCGAAGGACGCATCCTGCTCTGCAATCTCAGCATGCAGCGGCTTCTGGGACTGGAGAAGGAAGAGATCCTGGGCAAGCACTGCTATGAGGTGATGCACGGGCTCCTGGACCACATCGAGGGCTGCCCCTTCAAGCGCATGGTCAGGAGCCTGCGGAGGGAATCCGAGGTTTTCTCCATCGGGGACAGGAAGTACGACGTAGTCCTTGAGCCGGTTATCGGAGACGACGGAGAGCTGCAGGCGGGGATCCACATCATGGTGGAAGCCGCCCAGGATTAACCTCGCAAAAGCGAGCTCCTGAGAAACTCCTCCACCCCTTTGACATACTTCTGCCCCGAAACCGCGAACCCCTCGTTGTGCCCGCCGCTGATCTCAAGGAAGCTTTTGGGCTCCCGGGCCGCTTCAAAGAGCCTTCGAGCGAAGGCATAGGGTACGATCTCGTCCTGTGGGCTGTGTACGACGAGGACCGGGCAGCCGGACTGCTGAACGAACGTTTTCGTGGGAAAGCGAAGCTTGGAGATGAGCTTGACCGGCAGGAAGGGATAGAGCTTCTGTCCCAGCTCCGGCAGGGAGGTGAAGGAGGACTCCACGATGAGCGCTCCCGGCTGCCTGTTTGCAGCCAGCCAGGCCGCAACCGGTCCGCCCAGGGAGCGTCCCCAGACCACGATGGAGCCGGGCTGCAGGCCTTTATTTTCCAGCAGCCACTCCCAGGCCGCGGCCGCATCCAGGTACAGGCCCCGCTCCGAGGGCGAGCCCCTGCTTTTGCCGTAGCCCCGGTAGTCAATGATCAGGCAGGCCAGGCCGAGCCGGTGGATGATGCGCGCCTGCTCCAGCCGGTGCGAGATGTTGCCGGCATTGCCGTGGAAGAACAGGGCCGCCGGGCTGCTATGGCCTCCGGGACCGGGGATGAACCAGCCGAATACATCCACCTGATCCCTGGTTTGCAGCCAGACCTCCTCGAAGGGCAGATGGATGGACTCCGGCGTGGCCGCCAAATGGGATTCCGGAAAAAAGACCATCTTCTTCTGGAACACAGCAGCCAGGCCGAGGAGGAGAATATAGCCGCCGCCGAGGAGCAGAGCCGCTTTAAGCATCAGTGCGCCGTCCAGCCGCCGTCTATGGAGAGCAGGGATCCGGTGATGTTCTTGCCGCTATCGGAGCAGAGAAAGACTGCCATGGCACCGATATCCTGGATGGAGGTGAACTGCTTCGTCTTCTGGGCGGCGAGCATGACGTCGCGCACCACCTCCTCCTTGCTGATGCCCCGGGCCTTGGCCGAGTCCGCTATCTGGTTCTCCACCAGAGGCGTCTTCACATACCCCGGGCAGATGGCGTTGCAGGTAATGCCCTGCTCAGCCAGCTCCAGGGCCACTGTCTTGGTCAGTCCGGCCAGGCCGTGCTTGGCCGCCACGTAGGCCGCCTTGTGCGGGGAGGCCACCAGGGCGTGGGCCGAGGCGATGTTCACGATCCGCCCCCAGCCTTGATTCTTCATCAGGGGTACGGCGCTGCGGATCATGTAGAAGGCCGCGCTCAGGTTGAGATCCAGGATGGCTTGCCATTTGTCCAGCGGAAAGTCCTCCACCGGGGAGACATGCTGGATCCCGGCATTGTTTACCAGGATGTCCAGGCTTCCCAGCTCCTGGGCAACCTCCCGAATCAAGGTTTCCACATTGGCGTAGCTTCGCAGATCGGCCTGCTTGTAGAGCACCTGGACCCGGAAGCTGCTTTCCAGCTCCTGGCGCACATCTTCGGCCCGCTCCGGGCTTCGCGATCCGTTGAGCACCACGTTGCATCCCGCCGCGGCCAGGGAGCGGGCCACTCCGTTGCCGATGCCGCTCGTGGAGCCGGTGACCAAAGCGTTTTTTCCCTGCAGCATACCTTAGGCCTCCTTTATGGAAGGTTCTTTGAACATGGATCGCAGATCCAGGGTGGGCTCCCGGCCCAGGAGCTCGAAATGGCGGTCCAGCCAGGCCCCGGCTTTTTTCCAGCCGATTTCATGCAGCTTGGTGAAGAAATCCCATTCCGGATTCATCTTGCTCGAAGCGTTGAAGGCCTTGAGCTCATCCTCTCCGGAGATGAGATGCAGGAGCATCTTGCGGTAGCGGCTCGCATCCAGCGATCCTTCATCCAGCAGGCGGCCGATGAAGTCAATGGACCACAGCTCCTGCAGCAGGCTGCTGTTGAAGGTGATCTCGTTTATCCGGTTCAGGATCTCCCGGGCGGTCTTCGGGGTCTGGGTGCATTCCAAGGGGTTGACCTGGACAATGACCACGTCGTTGCAGGAGCAGCGGTAGGCGAAGGGAAACAGGACCGGGTTGCCCATGTAGCCCCCGTCCCAGTAGTCCTCGCCCTCGACCGTCACCGCCTGGTACAGAAAGGGGATGCAGGCCGAGGCCAGGATCATCTCCGGGCTCAGCCGCTTGCGGTTGAAGACCTCCACCTGCCCGTCACGGACCCGGGTCGCGGAGATGAACAGCTTGATCTCCTCGCATTCGCAGACCTTGTTGAAGTCCACGATGGAGGTCAGGATGTCCCGCAGCGGGTTGATGTTCAGCGGATTGAGCTGGTAGGGGGAGAAGATGCGGGTCATGATGTCGAATGCAAGATAGGCCGGGGAATTGTCCAGGTTCCAGTTGCCGGAGGCCACATCCCAGGGAGCCCTTTTGAAGGGATTGAACAGGGCCACCTCGCTTAGGGCCTTCCAGAAATCGTACAGGGCCTTGCGGGCCCCGTTGCGGCCGTTCTCCATGATCCCGTGGGCCAGCACGACCGCGTTCATGGCCCCGGCGCTCGTGCCGCTGATCCCCTCGATAACGATCCGCTCCTCGGACAGAAGGCGGTCCAGCACGCCCCAGGTGAAGGCCCCGTGCGCCCCGCCTCCCTGCAGGGCCAGGTTGATGAACTTCTTCCCGTCTCCTCCCGGCGATGGGTCTCCGAAGGCCTGCTTCCAGGCCTCCACCCCTCCCTGCAGCACCTTGGCACCTAAGGAGCCCGCGGCAAGAAAGCTGTCCGCCATACTGGCGGAGGTGGCCTCCTGCGGTCAGGCGCAATAGAAGATAATCTCCGCGTCCTTGGGCAGCTCAGCCAGCCTGGAGCGAAGCTCGCCCAGGGTCAGGGAGCCTTCCAGCCGCAGGATGCGGCATTTGTCCTCGTCCTCGTAGGCGCAGACCAGGTAGCCGCCGGAGTCGATACTCGCCTTGGCTTCCGCAGGAGAAAGGCGCACCGGTTCGGGCATAGCATGCTTCCTTCAATGTGTTTCAGGTTGTCCAGGGCCGCGCGGTTCATCCCGGAACGGGGAAAATCTAAAATTCTGCTCCACATCTTGTTATGGCCGAAAAAAGGGGCTTATGTCCAGCTTGGCAACTGGTCACAAGCCCCTTTGTCCAGAAGGGAAGAACAGCTTATTCCTCGGCCTGGGTGAATATCCAGTCGTTATCCTTCTTTGCCCGGTGGCAGTTGATGCAGCCTTCGACCTTGCCGGAAGCCATGGCCTTGCCGTCCGGTCCGTACTTGGCCCAGAACCAGTCTCCGGCTTCCGGGTTGTAGCCTTCGGCCTTGTACATGGGAGTTATGGCCTTGAGGGTCTTTTTGTCCTTGCCGTAGTTGAGCTTAACCAGTATGGACCCCTCCGGCATGGTGGTCTTGCCCTCCCGGGCCGCCTTGAGGGCGACGCTGTTGGCAAAGAGCTCCAGGTACTTGCCGTGCGGGCTCTCACCGGGATACATGCCCACGTGGCCCGGCCAGTAGCCCCAGCCCTGATAGGGGTTCTTCTCGGTGATGTAGCACCATAAGGCATCCGCTTCCGGCTTGGGCTTCATTTTCTCCCCGGCCAGACCGGAGGACACGGTCCAGGCCATGATGACTGCGGCACAGATCCAGATGACCGCCTGCTTTTTCATGATCGCACCTCCAAAGGCTCGTGGTTTCCCCTGCGTCTTCCTGTATCAGGACAGACAGGGCCTTCTCAAAGCGCCCAGCTTACTCCTTACAGTATGGAGAAACAACGGATGCGAAATCAAGGCAAAAGGTCGACAATACCCGATTTATCCCTCACAGGCTCCGGCCGGCCAACAAAAGCAGGGACAAGCTCAGCCCGGCCAGGACAAGAACGGGCCAGCGCCGGCCAAGGCTGAGCCCTTGGCCTGAAGCCTGATGCCGCTTGGCTATCCTGTTAACCAGGGTCGAAGTCCAAGAGCAGCCTGCTGCAATGGACACGACTTGCAACAACTGCACCGCTGCCGGGCTGAAGGAAAAGGCAGGATCGCACAAGTCCAGCCCCAGAAAGCTTCCCAGCTCCGACAGAACCCGACCCCCTCTGCTGAGGAGCAGCTCCAAGTGATAGCCCGTTTCGTAAGCAAAGAGCAAAGGCACCAGAGCATAGTTGAGTAGCTGATCCTTTTGGAGATCTGCCTTGACCAAAGTGCCGAACATTCTTCCAGCCGCGGACTTTATCAGCCCAAGAGCAAGGAAGCTGCAAAGCCCGAGCCACCCCAGCAGAAAAAGCCACCCCAGCCGCCCCTCGCTCAGCTGCGTCAATCCTTGCAAACCAAGCAGGCCACGAAAGAGCTGCGTTCCCATTAATGCAGGAACCAATACAGCCATGACGGTCGTTGGGTAGCGCACCGTTCCCAATTCATAGCCTGGCAACCTCAGATTGAAAGCCGGAGATTCTTCAGAGCAGACCTTCACGCACTCGCCGCACAAAATGCAGTCCTGGTTGGACTGCATTGTGAACGGGGCTTCCAGTACAGGGCAGCCTTGATCCCCGTATCTGTCTAGGCATTTATGCTCCGGGCAGTCGTTGTTGCACAGGCTGTGGTTGGAGCGCATCTCTGTGAAGGAACAGCGGGCAAGGAGTCCGAGCAACGCCCCCAGAGGACAAAGGTAGCGGCACCAGACGAGCTTTCGGAAAACGAGGCTGCTCAGTATTCCCAGGCCCGCAAAAACCAGAAGCAGAACTACATATAAGACGTACATGGAAAAGTCGAGCGATGAGGATACAAGCACGAGCATTAGCTTATAAATCTCTCATTTCTCTGAAATATGATCACGGACTTCTGGCCACTGCGATTGCAAAACTGCTTTTGCGATCGTATCTTATAAGCTTCTTTTATAAGAATAGCATTTATCTTGATATTTTTCAAAATTTTTAAAAATTCTGATGACTTCTGCTTTTGTTCCCCTATGAATGTTAGGGCTGACATATCGCAGATTATTCACCTTAATAACTGCTTTAAGAATTGCCCGAGGTTCTATATGATCAATTACAACTTTTAGCTCTCTTTTGTTTTGATCATATCTTGTTATTAGTTCACCTTTACCTTGATTAAAATATGTATCTGATTCTACACTAAGATTTCCTTCATTTCCAACCTCAAGTAAAATATCAGGTGATAAAATACAATTTTTTTCATTATTTAAAATTTTTAAGTCATTAACTAGATTTTGATGTGTTTTCTTAACACCGGATTTGTTAACAATAAATAGATCTATATGCATTTGATTTATACTTTCAGTATTATATGGTTCAGCAGTACATAATAATGAGTACTCTTGTATAGAGGGTGTTTGAAAAAAATCCATAATGAAAGGTTTAAAAATTATAGCAAGAAAAAAGAGAATAAAAGCTGTAAGTACATTAACTGAAATAGGTCTAAGCACATTCTGTGGCCAATCCTCGAACATTTTTTTTGCAAAATGCATAATAATCCGTTCCTATTTTGATAAAAAAATATTTTATTGCGAAAGCACGTTCACTCTTTGGCGGATCCTTTCCAGCTCATCCCATATAAAATTAAGCTCATCTCTAAGAACCTGAATGTCATTCAGTCCTGCAGAGTCACCTTTTCCTGGATCAAATGGCATATGTCCCTGCTGTTTCTGAGGAAATTCTTTTGCCATCCTTGTACCTTTAGGAATGGGAGGGAGATTTTGACGAGACTGGAAGGGTTTGCCATTCTTATCCACAATCCTTCCCATGACTTGTAATCGTCCATTTATCTTTACATTACCTGGATGACTTATGGTCATGTATTCATACTGTCCTGGCACACTTCCGCCTGAAAACCGAAGACGATGTCTCCCAGCGTTATCAATACTATAAAATCCAGTCCCATCAGGGGGCATCAAAGTTATTTGCCCACTTCGCCTTCCTGCATATCCTAATATTGTCCACCCTTTAACCCGCAGGTCTTCTCCTCGAGAGCTGATAGGCATACCAATACCAAGTGCTTGGAAAAATGCTTTTTGTGCCATTGCTGGTGATGCTGACAAAAGATATATGGTTATAATACATCCAGTCATTGCAGACAATAACGAAAGTACTCCTGCAAAAATCATTAATTGTATTCTCCTCATAACTTTCCCCTTTTCAATACATTTATAACTCTCTAAAATAATTCTATCAAAATGTCTTTTTATTTATCGTTGTCATCAAAAAAACCGGATCGCCATGTTCTGGCAACCCGGCTAACCTTCAGGCTGAGTATAAAGATGAAGGGGAGAGGAGGAACGTGAGCAATGAAGGCGAGGCAGAGAAAAACCCGTGGCTTTCCGACCCCTGATTGCTCAGAGCTTAGCTATCCTCATTACTTTATCCTCGTTTGCCTTGCAGTTGTCAAGCATTTTCGGAAGACGAAGAAGCCGCAGATCGGTGCCTGCGCCGCCGAGCGGCCCAGAGGGACTTGGCCATCACCCCGAAGCGGATGACAGCCACTTTGTAGCTCAGGACGAGGCACAGGCCGAGCAAGCCAAGGCAGATAAACAAGCGACCCAGAGCCGGCCAGGAGGGGCAGAGTGCATAGATTAGCACAGCAAAGGCTATGCCCAGGCCAAAAGAGACCAGGGAGTTGTTCGTCAGAAAGAACTGGGCCAGGGCGCGCTTGAGATGCCCCTGGGCATCCTCCTTCTCCTCCAGCTCCGAGAGGAGGATATACAGCCCGTCGTACTCGAAGTAGGGCTGCAAGGTGATGTTCGTTTCCCCGTGCGGATCGATGCCCGCCGGAATCTCCAGATCGAGCCTCTCCGGGCCGAGCCACCTCTTGGAGATAAGAAGCCCTTCGAGAAGGATGCCCATGGCCTGGGTCAGGACCATGGCGGTTACGGCCAAACCGGCATAGATCCAGTCGCTGCCGATCGGCCCGCCGGCCAGATACCGCCCCAGGCAGCCCGGGTTCACGATCACGGCCGCGCCATACAGGCTGGCTATGGTCACCAGGCCCGGCACCACCGTGGCCAGGGCCACCCAGAGCGATATCCCCAGGAACGCGCCCATACACCCTCCTCATGAGGCCTGAAAAACGTTTTCCCCTGGATTGCCTTCTTGGAGATGAGCTTAGTCCAAAGCAATGATCATGTCATCATGGTTTTGAGCTATAAGGCTGACGCAAATTCGATCTTAAGATTTCAAAGCTCCCGATTCCCGGTTCACGGTTAGAACAAGCTGATCGCTTACAGCTGATAGATCGTAGCAAACAAGCGGCCATGAAGGACGTCCCTGGAGAGGCTGTATTTGGACGGCCTACATAGTGATTGACCGGACCATCCCGGCATGATTAAATGCCTCGACGTCAGGAGCGATCCGAGCTCCGGCAAGCATTCAGAAGTTTAACCGCGCTTTTGGCCTGCTGTTCACCCAGCAGGGCAAAAAGTGTGTCGTCTTCACTTCACGTTTCTTGCCTTTGCGTACTTTGCGTCTGAGCGGTTGAAAAATCTGGCCCTGAATGATCCGAGCTGGCGATGTCGTGCCGCATGGGGCATACGAACGGGAGAAAACGAAAGGGCGGGACAAGGCTATGGGCGATCAAATCACTTCCATGCTTCTCGAGACCTTGAGCCTTGCGGCTCTGGCGCTGGTCATCGGCTTGGCCATCAGGTGGCTGCTGCGGAAGAAGTGATCTTGGGGAAACGTGCGCGACTACGTATTCACAGTAAGCGCAGAGGGTCTCTGGGGGCTTTAGCTGTTGAGATGCTTCGCAAGACGCTTCCCTAAGGCTATGAGAGTCGTGGTTGGCGGCAAGCCCCAAGCCTCCGGTATGACTGAACAATCGCATACATAGAGGTTGTCGTATTCTGTTTTCAAATTCGAATCAAGCAAATCTCCAATTTTGACTGTACCTCCAGGATGCGCTGCAAGGTATTGGGTTTTGAATATTCCCTTTGCTCCTGCATTCCTGAGTATTCTACTGGCTCGTTCATATCCTTTCTTCAGCTTGCTTTTGTCATGCTTGCTTAATGTCTTGCGCACACCACCTTTATCAGTGAGTCTACCCCCAAGCACATCCTTGGCTTTGACCATTATCTGTAAAGTACGAGATCGAGAAAACATTTTGTTAAACTTTAATACTCCAGCTGCAAAAAGAGCACTTGTAGCAAAAGGATGAGCCATGTCTGTCATCATGTATCCTTCTTCCTTTATATGTACACCTGCAGACATTGGTATTTCGCTAGTTGGTACATTAATATTTTTTATTGTACCACGGACTCCTATAAGTGGATCAAAGAAAAATTGATATCCGGCCCTGCTTATACCACTTTCCCGAAGTATCAAAGGTGTCCCTATACCACCTGCAGAAAGAATCACAACAGTAGCAAAGGCTCTATATTTGTTATGTTTAGTCTTGAATTCAACACCTATAGCTTTCCTGCCTTCAAATATGACCTTTTGGACCTTGGCTCCATTGATGATAGTCGCTCCATGGGCCAAAGATTCCTTGACATACATTCTTGCATTCCATTTGACATCATGTGGATCTCCATAATGACCAAATTCATATCCTGGCTTCCATCTATTCTGATAAATGAATTTATCTAATTTATTCCATGCATATCCAAGAGATTGAGCGCTCTCCATGATCCTTTGAGACATTGGCCCGATCATATCCTCTTTAAGTGGACCAACAGGCAGCTCTCTTTTTAATTCCTTGACTTCTTCATTGATGTCTATTCCATATGATTTCAATATATCCACAGGGACAGGAAACGAAGTGGCATAATAATGGACTGAACTTCCCCCGGTCGTTATCCCTCTGACGAGGCACAGCATCTGAGGGGTAAAGAGCATGCTCCTGCCAGGCCATAGAAGCGTTCTGGCACCTTCCAGGAAGGTGCCATTAAGAGGTTTGAAATCGCCCCACTCAAGAATCAAAACCTTTTTATTGTACTGGGCTAATTCCTTTGCAACTGTCGCTCCTCCAGGACCAGAACCAACCACAATGGCATCTTTATTTCGAAGTTCTAAATCCATAGTTTTTTTTCTTCAATAAATTGCAAATAAGTCAGCGCAGCCAGGGGCTGCGCTGACCAAAGAATTCTGACTCCTGTGACAGCAAAAAGGATTTTTTGCAGTCGCATCTTTTTTCCGCCCCAGCAATGACATGCCCCGTTCCGGCCGATGCTGAGCACAGGACGGCCCGCGGCAGGCTCGCTGCCATCACTACCATGCGCCGGGCAGGTTTCGGTTGATGCCGTCCAGGAGCTCCTGCTTGTCCACAGGCTTGGCGATATAGTCGTCCATTCCAGATTTGATGAACTTCTGCCTGTCTCCGTCCATAACGTAAGCAGTAAGAGCGATGATGGGAATATCTTTGTACTTGGCGCTTGAAGCCCGGATGCGTTGCGTTGTCTCTACTCCATCCAGAACCGGCATCTGGACGTCCATAAGAATGCAGTCATACTCGTTTCTTGCAAGCGCATCCAATGCTTGTTGCCCATTTTCGACAACATGAACCTCCAGCTCGTGCTTTTCCAACAGACGAGCAATATATAGCTGGGTCGTCTGGTCATCCTCGGCAAGAAGCACCTTGGAGGCCTCTGCCTTTCCTTCTTGTTCAAGAAGATAGCCCTCGGCTCGTTCCTGGTGCATCCGTTCCGGCATCTCGAACGGAAGGCTCACGTAAACCGAGGTGCCTTCACCCACCTGGCTGACGATGGAGACGTTGCCGCCCATAAGATGTACGAGACGTTTGACCAAAGGCAGGCCCAGGCCGGCTCCCTCGTATTTCCGTGTATAGGGTGACTGCGACTCGCTCGCTTGGGTGAATGCCTCGAAGATGCTATCGATGGCCCAGTCCGGAATGCCTTGGCCGGTGTCGTTGACCGTGAACAGTATCCTGCAGCCCTCAAGAGAAGGAGAGGACAGCAACGCTGCCTGGACTTCGACCTCTCCCTGGTGGGTATACTTCATGGCATTGCCCACGAGATTGAAGAGAATCTGAGTCAGCCGAGCGCTGTCTCCAATGAGCCTGTCAGGGATCTCCTCGTCAATGGCCACATCAAGCGCGTTCTCGCTTTTTATGCCCAGCTGCACGAAAATGTCCTTGACCGATTGCATGACCTCGGTGAGACGGAACTCTTCCTTCCTGATCTCCATTTTGCCGGCATCGACCTTGGAGAGATCGAGAATGTCGCTCAGGAGCCGGTTCAGGCGCTTTGTGGACTTATAGGCCATGTCCACATACTCTTCTTGCTCCTCGTTTAAAGGGGTGCCCTGCATGAGCTGAATCATTCCCAGTATACCATTGAGGGGGGTTCGGATCTCGTGGCTCATATTGGCAAGGAACTCCGATTTGGCCTTGTTGGCCACCTCGGCCGCCTCCTTGGCGGCCAACTGCTCAGTGAGATCCACACCAATGCAGGTCACATCGAGGACTCTTCCTTCCTTGTCCTTGGTCAGAGCATTGGACCAGGATATCAAGCGTTTCTGGCCGCTTCGAAGGAGGATCTCATTTTCATGCCTGGAAAACTCCTTCCTCTCGCCTCGATCCATGACAGCGGAAAAAACACGGCGAACCTCTTCCCTGCTAGAGGCGGGAATAAACAGATCAAACCAGTCCTGGCCCAGGATCTCCTCCTTCTTCCAGCCGGTCAGGTTCAAGAAATGCTTGTTGGCATAGGCTATGGAGCCATCAGGCAAAAGGGTGATGCTTATTTGCGGAATCTCCTCCAGAATGTTCCGCAAACGCTCCTCGGACTTGCTCACCGCCGCCTCGGCCAGCTTGCGATCGGTGATGTCCACGGCAATCCCTACGGTGCCGACTGCATCTCCCACATCATTGAGTATCGGCGACTTGCTCGTTTCCAGATGCCTTTTTCTCCCGTGCTTATCCGTGACCGTTTCCTCAAGGGTCAAGGGCTTTCTGCGCTCCATGACCTCCCGATCGGCATCCTTCATCTTTTCGGCCTGCTCATCGCCGAAGCACACGGCGCAGGTATGGTTCTGAAGAAACTCTGGGTCGAAGCCGACTGCATCTGCAAAAGCCTGATTCACCATGACAAAGTTGGAGTCGGCATCCTTGAGCCAGGCCATATGCGGGATGTTGTTGATAAACGTCTCCATCTCCCGCATCTTCTGGCGAAGCTCATTTTCCGTCCGCTTGCGATCGGTGATATCCCGCACAAAGACAATAGCGCCATCATGCCCTTCATATCGCACAGGGACTGCAGAGACCTCTACGTCGATCGGATTTCCCTCAAGCGTCAGGTAGACCTCCTCCAGCCGAGGCACCTCTCGCCTTTCTTCGTTGAGCCTATGAATCCGCTCCTGAACAGCTTCGTGGAAGTCGGGATGGAAGCGGTCCATAACTGGCTTTCCCAGGAGATCGCCTTCGCTCTGAGCGCCCAAAAGCCTGATCGCGGCTGGATTGAGATAGGCAAACCGGCCCTTGGTCTGAACAAAGATTGCGTCCGGCGAGTTTTCCACCAGCAAGCGAAATCTTGCTTCACTGTCCTGAAGCCTCTGCCACATCGACTCGTGTTGCAAGGCGAGGCTCAAGTAGCTGGCTATTTCCTGCAGCGTACTGATCTCTCTCTGGGTCCAGCCATGCGGGGAGGCGGCATCCAAGCAGAGAATCCCGCTCAGCCCTTCAGAATGGAGAACAGGGACATCCAGGACAGCAACGGTTCCACCGGCCTGCATGGCTTGGCGCAAAGGAATCATCCGTTCATCTTCTCGCACATCATGGATCACCACCGGATCGCTTCCGCGAAGCGCCTCCAGATAGCGGGGGGAAACAGTCAAGTCAGCTATTAGACCGGTCAAGTCAGGCATGTGCTCCGGCTGCTTGGATTGGAGCAGAGTCAGCCTGCCTTGCTCATCGATGGTCCCGTAGGCGGCCCTGAAGTCTGGAAAGGTGGCCTGGAGGGTCTCTATCGTAAACTCGACGATCCGCGGCACCGTCCAGCCGGAGAGAATGTTTCTGGACAGCTCGCTGAGCCAGCGGTATCTCCAAAACGGCTGATCCACCCAGGTATGCTCAGAAAACGCATCATCTCCGCTCTGGTCGGAGCCGGGCTTGTCCGGGCTCGCGGAGCGATGAGAGAGCATGGCCCGCAGCTTGGCATTCTCGCGCTCCAGCTCCCTGATCCTTTGCTCAAGACTTTCGATATTCCGCATATCTTGCATAGCCTTCATGGATGAAACGGCTGCAAAAGGAGCAGGCTGAAAATTGCCCAGCGTGGTTGTATGTTTATGCGGCCAGAGTAGGCGCCTGACAAATCGCCTATGAGCTTTTCAAAAGGAGGAGGGCTCTGGCATGGTTTTTCTCGGAGGACTTCGAGGAGCATTTCAGCTTTTTGTCGCAAGCCTGCGGAGGAAAGCTTTTTTGCATCTAATCGAGCCTGTTAGGCATGGCTCTTCTCTATCCTTGTTATTGAGGGATTTATAAGTGGAGCCTATACGACATTACGTACGTTCTGTCAATAAAAAGTCGAAGTCGTTACACCGGAAGGCCCCGGTCCGCACATCGGCCCTCATATTTTAAAGGAGGTTGAGCTTGTCCCTGTCGCCGCCTGAATACATTCCTTACATGCTTGATAAATATTTTCTGCACCCGGCCGCTGTTTCCTCCGGCGGGTGAAAGGTTGCCATCTCTCCAAGCATCATTTCGAAACCTGTCTGATCGTTTCTTACCCATCCGCTGTAGTTGGATCTGACTATGAGCACCACCCTCAGCTCAAGCCGGCTGTCCCGGCTCTCTTTGGACAGAACCCCCAGATTGTAGCCGTTTCTGTTCAGGCTCCGATAAAATCTCTGAACATTGAGTATCCCTCTTGCTAAATCCTCACAATCCTGCTCCTGGAGATCACATAAGGAAAAAGCTCCGGGCAGCAGCCCCCAGATCTCAAAAAAAACCATGGGGGGCGAATGCCGCAGTCCAATGCCAATTGCCGGTCCGGTGGATATATCTCTCCTTGGTCCTCAGCTCCTGCTCCAGGTAGGCGGACATGATGTGGCTTCCCGTTGCTTCGAAGAAGGATCTGGACCTTTTCTCCAGCTCCAGTTGCGTATTGGCTGGAACCTTGTCTGCCTGGATCTGAAAATGGGGATGGATGAGTGAGCCGCCCGCAGAAGGAAGGTGGTTTTGGGTTATGGCCATGTAAACGGCGTCCTCGTCTTGGCTGTGGATGACATTCAAGTAATCCCGGCAATTGAGAAGGCTTTGGGTATACGAGGACAAAGAGGCGGTGCCGATTTCCACAAAGTGATTGTCGTCAATCAGGCTGACGGCTGAGTACTGTCCGTAGGGGAAGAGGTTGGGGAAAAGCAGGGATTCGCCTCTTTGAAGTCGAGGCTGGGCAAAAAGGCCGGGATCAAGCCGGGGTGTGCTGGAAAAAACCTGCGGTCTGCAAAAAGGGCACCGCTCTCTCGCCATTGCTTCAGGCGGAGGCTGGGGGAAGTCTTCTGCGCCGGGCTCTTTCTCCTTTTGTCTTGCATAGGTGATCCGAGCGGTCCTTTGGCTGATCGGGTCCGTCCGGACTTCGATCAGGTTGTTTTCCCTCCGGCCGGAGGGGCCGACAAACCTGGCCTGCAGCTGTTGCTGTTCAAAGCTCAGCATGATTCCCTCCGAGAGCTCTCCTCCGAATCGGAATATGAGAGGCTATTTTGTAGGAGGCGTTGATCCTTTTCTGCAGATTGGAGTCAAGATAGAAATGGAGCATATGGCGCTTCCGGTCAAGCCCAAGAGGAGCAGCAATCTTTCCATTTCAATACGGGAATACCATAGTCTCGATGGCCTGAATGATGGCTTCGTTTCTGGCTGACTTTGAGGTGAAGGATGCCGGCAGGAGCTCAGACAGAGGCGGACTGGCCGCGTAACGCTGCTGCCTCGGCATTTCGACAGGGTTCCCTTCGGGTGTTTCGATGAGGAGATGGTAATGGGTGATCATGAGGCAGTAGGCGTGACAGAGCCAATTAAGATCGGAGACTACCCGGCCGAGGACATTCAAATAATGCCTCGATCTGCATCATCGGTGTATATTGGGCCCTGGGCGTTTCCCCGGAGCATCACATGGTAGGCGGCTCCTGGATACTCGATTCTCAGAGGTCTGGCCATGATTTCTCACAACACTATAAAAATATTTTCATGCCCGTGTAGGCAGGATGTGAGGCTATCGGCAATATGTCATTTTGATTGAGTTTGGGGACTGTTGGGGTGAGGTGCTAAGGATGGGAGTGGGAAGGCTGAAGGTGGAAGCGGGGCCTGTAAAGCCAATCTGCACAGCGGATGTTCACCATGTACCTAAACAATTTAGGGTATGAGCTGGGATTTGACAAGGGCAATTATCAAATGCCTCTTGGGTTGAAGGAGCTCATTGCACTAAAAAGCCAGCAGCAAATGCCACTGGCAATTTCAAGCTATTGCACCCCGCCTTCGTTTTCCTGGGCCTGGAACTTCACCCGCTCTCCCAGCTTCTTCAGGCTATTGCCCAAGCCGTTTACGATATTCGCTGCCTGATTGGCGGGTAGGATCAACGTACCGGCATCGATTGTCTCGTTGTTTGGACCCCGTTGGGTGAGTTGGATACGGACATTGTTTCAGAAAGACAATAGATCGGTCCAGAGGCTTTACTTCATGGCCTTATCCACCTCAATGCTGAAGTCCTCGAGGCTGTTCAGCTT
>CAZQPF010000009.1:0-79836 GCA_964595165.1 uncultured Desulfohalobiaceae bacterium | reverse complement strand
CTTTTCAAAAAAAAACTTAAATAAGTCAGCGTGGCCAGAGGCCACGCTGACTAGAGGAACATGCTGCACAGCTGGTCCCAGCCCAGCGAGGACAGGCTGCCGTAAATATCGTCCCCGAACTCGCCTCCGTCCGCTGCCAGGGGACCGGCTGCCTCCTCCACCCTTTCCTCGAGCCGCTGCAGCTCATTATGCAAAAAGTCGGCGCCTTCCCGGGCCAGTTGCAGGTGGCGGAGGTCGCTGCTCAGGCTTGTCGCATGCACCCGCATGATCCAGCCTTCGTCATAGGGCTGCTTACGCGCCAAGCTCCCTTGCTCCCGCAGAAGCGGATTGATTTCGGTAACCACCCCGCTCACCGGGGAGCGCAGCTCTGCCCGGAGCTCGCCGCGCTTGAGGGCGACAGCCGGCTCGCCGCGACGGACCCGCTTGCCCACCAAAGGGGCCTGGATGGAGTCCAGGGGTCCGAGAACGCGGTGAATGAAATCGTCCATCCCGATACGCACGGTTTTATTCTCTTCCAGCTTGACCCAGGCATGTCCTTCGTGGAGGTAATAGCCCTGGGGCAGCTGGAAACCGTGCACTTGGAGCAGATCAACCGGCTTGACCACGGTGAAGACGGTGAACTGATCCTCAAAGTACTGGTGGAAGTCGCACTCGCGGCAGAGGTAGTCGTTGCTGCAGGGACGAAAGGAGATCTCCTGCTTCATGGAGTGGATGCAGGGCCTTTTCAGGGGCGGAAGCTTGCGCAGTCTGTCCTTCCAATGCTCGATCCGGCCCGCTTTGCCGCCCTGGCGCTGCCCCTTGGACCGGAGCCTCTGGTTTTCGGCCGCTGTCTTGCGGAGCGCCCGGTCGTACCTGCAGGCCCGGCACTCAAAATTCCGGTTGCACCGTTTTCGCCGCACCACTCCGGCCTGCTCCCACAAGCAGCGGCTCGTGTCCGGTCCTTTCGACTGGATGGTGTTTGGGACCAACATGACACCCTCCTGGCCTGAGCTTCAAGCGGGGGCCTTAAGGGCTTTTGCCTCTCCGGCCCCCTGAATAGTCGAGGCCTGTGCTATCAGGTTTTGAGGAAGGTTCTGGTCAGCTTTTTCCAGTCCAGCCCGGGCACATTGCCAAAGATATCCTCCTGAAGATATCCGCCGTCCGCGGCCAAAGGCCCGGCCGCCTCCTCGACCATGGACTCCAGAACGCCGACCTCGCGGCTCATCCACTCCAGGCCTTGGGTATCCGGCATGAGCTTTTTGAGCATACCCTTGATATCCGGATGACGCACCAGGAAGAGCCATCCTTCGTCGTAGGGCGCCTCATTGGCCAGACGCGGATAATCGCGCAGATTGGAGTTCACTTCCACGATCACCCCGTCCACCGGGGAAAGCACGTCCGCTTCGTGATCCGAGCGTTTCAGTCCCCATCCCGGCCGGCCCATATCCAAGGGCTTGCCCATGAGGGGCAGGTCGAGACCGTCCATGCGCCCCAGGAGCTTGAGGGCGAAATCGTCCATGCCGACCCGGATATACCCGCCGTTTTCGATTCTGGCCCAGGTGTGGCCGTCATGGAAGTAGTAACCCACCGGGATGCTGAAGCCCTTAACCTGCTGCACTTCAACGGGGCGCTTGGCAGTTTTCGGCTCCAGCACATCCTCGAGGTACTGATCGAACTCGCAGTGTCCGCACTGGTAATCGTAGGCGCAAATTCGGTTCTCCATGCGATGGGTCAGGCTGTGCCGGCACAAGCGGTTCATGCTGGAGCGCCTGCGCATGGCCGCCTGCCAGCTGAGGATCTTGCCTTTTTCCACCTGCTTCTGCATCCCCTGATCGTACCTGCAATTGGTGCAGTCGTAGTAGTTGTTGCAGGATTTGAACTTCACCACGCCGGCCTGCATCCAGATGCAGGGGTTGGCCTCCTTGGTCTCTTCATCAGGCTTGACGCGCCAGATCTGACCGCCGAGAACCGCGTCGATGCCGGAGCGCTGCTCCGGGTCCCGCCGATCCGTTCTGGTGAATGAGGAACCGTATCCGGACCATACCTTTTGCGAAGAGCTCGTTTTCCTGGCCATGATTGCCTCCTTGCCTGGTTTGCTTTGTAAAGCGGCTGTTTTGTGTTATCTCAGCTTGCTTGCATCTCATCTAAGGCAATCTGCGTGCCAAGACAGTCCATGTGCATATTTAAAATAAAATAAGATACATATGACAAGAGCTGCCGTTTTCCCTTCTCCGCCTCCCAGATGGGTCTGTGGCCTTTTTCCACAAGGGAGCATCCACAGCCAAAGGCTCAAGCCTTATTCTCCATAATTTTAAGCAACATAGATCAATGCAGCATCCTGCCACAGAAAGATCTCCAAATCCGACACTCAACCGGAACCGATTCACAAGGACTTGCTTGGCCCTACTGTCGGCACAAACCAAAGCGGGAAAAGCTGTCTGTCCTTTCCCGGCTTGGGGGAAAAATTGAAAAAACTCTTCTCCAGGGCACTTGACAGCGCACCTCTTTGATTTACTCCTTTTAATAGAGAGATGGCATCTCGGAAGCGATAAGCGGGAACGCCATGAAGCTTTATGAGCAATCCCTTGACAAGGTAATTACTGATTTTTACTTGCACAATTAAATCTAAATTTACCCAAGAAAGGAGGTGATGGATTATGGTAACCCGTCTTGCACCGGAAAGAAGAGAGCGTACTCCGGAAACCAGAAGGCCGAGAAGCATGATGGACTTACTGGATACCTTGTGGAGAGAGCCCTTTGAGGCCACTCCGTTTTCTATGCCGGAGTTTCCTTCGGTAAACATCAGCGAAGATGATAAAAATATCACTGTGGAAGCGGAAGTCCCCGGCATGAAACCGGAGGATCTCGATATCTCCATGCACAACAACAACTTGATCATCCAGGGCGAGAAGAGGTTCGAAGACGAGGAAAACAGGGACAACTATCATCGGATTGAGCGGAGCTACGGAAGCTTCTATCGGACCATCCCTCTGCCTACAGAGGTCGACGAGAACAACGTCAAGGCCAGCTACAAAAACGGCATTTTGAATATTACTCTGCCCAAGACCGAGCAAAGCCGTTCCAAGAAGATCCAGATCGAATCCTAAGTGGTTTGAAAGTTGGGCCACAAAAAAAGCCAGGGCTCACTGAGCCCTGGCTTTTTTTGCGCTTTGCGCTCCCGTCGCTTTTTCAGACGCAGCTGCAAAAAGGATTTTTTGCAGGCGCTTCTTCTCAGTCCCCTTCCTTGGCCGGAAAGGCCACCCGAAATCGTGTCCCTTGGCCCGGCTGGCTGAAGAGGGAGATCCTTCCTCCCAGATCGTCCAGAATGCCCTTGACAATGGCCAGCCCGAGCCCGGTGCCGGTAATGCTTCTGGTCCGCTCGTTCTTGACCCGGTAAAACCGCTCGAAGATCCGCTCCTGGTCTTTGGGCTCGATTCCTATCCCGGTGTCCTGCACATCGATGTGCACCTCACCGTCCTCGCTTTGGACCCGCACCTCCACTTCCCCTTCCTCTGGGGTGTATTTGACGGCATTGGAGATGAGGTTGCTGAAGACGCTCTCCAGGGCCTTTGGATCGGCCTGAACCCTGGGCAGGGGCTCGGAAGGGAGATGGAGCTTTAGCTGCTGCTTCTTGCCCTCCGCTTGATCCCTGTAAAAATCAACCAGGTTGGACAAGAGCTCGTCGATTTGCACCGGCTGCCAGTCCTGGTAGGCAACCCCGGCCTCCAGCCTGGAAAGGTCCAGCAGATCTTCTATGAGCGAGATGAGCCCCCGGGTCTTCTCCTGGGCCCGGGCCAGAATGCGGTGGTCCCGCTCGCTCTGCTCCTGCTCCAGCATATCCTGGAGCACCATGGCCATCTGCTCGTGGATGGTGGAAAGCGGCGATCGGAGCTCGTGGGAAACCTTGGCCACGAACTCCGACTTGAGGAGGTCGAGGCGCTTGATGGCCGAGATGTCCACAAAGATGATCACCGCGCCCAGATACTCCCCTTCCGACCCCAGCACCGGGCTGGTCCGCACCAGGAGGAACCTGTCCCGTCCTATATGCATTTCGCAGCTGGAGGTTTCCTCCTGCTCCAGAGTCTCGGGCTTGCACTGATCATGGATGAACGCGCAAACCTTCTCATCGCTCACATAGTCCTCAATCTGGCCGCCGATGCCGCAGCTGTCGCCAAGGCCAAGGCTCTTCTCGGCCGCCTGATTCATAAGCACCACCCGGCCCTGGTTGTTGGTCACGATAACGCCGTTAGGCAAAGACTCTACAATGGTCCGAATACGGCTCTGCTCGGTGCTCAAATCGAACAGGGTCCTGCGGCGCTCCTCCTCGAGCCTGGCCGTCTCGCGGCTCAAGCGAACCTTTTCCAGGGCCCTTCCGGCCACCAGGCGAAGATGATCCTTGTCGAACGGCTTGGGGATGAAGTCGTAGGCCCCCTGCTTCATGGCGTTGATAGCCGTTTCCAGGGTAGCATACCCGGTTATGATGATGATCAGTATGTTTTCGTCGATCTGCCGGATCTTCTTCTGGACCTCCATGCCGTCCATTCCCGGCATTTTCAAATCGAGCAGCACCACGGATACGCTCTGCCGGCTGAGGAGGTCCAAAGCCTCTTCGCCGTTGGCCGCCTTGAACACTCGGCAGTTCAAGCGCCGCAGTATTCTTTCCACAGCGATGCGGATGTTCTCCTCGTCGTCCACGACAAGGACGTTGAGGGCTTCTCCCAGCTGCTCATTCATCCTCGTCTCCTTCTCCTTCCTCGGTAGGGGCTATGGGCAACTCAATGCAAAAGCTAGATCCGCCTTCCGGATTGTTGCAAGCGGTGAGCACTCCGCCGTGGTTTTCCACGATGCGATAGGCCACACTCAGCCCCAGGCCCGTCCCCTTGCCCTCCTCCTTGGTCGTAAAAAAGGGATCGAAGATGGAGGGCAAAACATCCTCCGGAATGCCGGGCCCGGTGTCGGAGATCACAATCCGCACCCAGTCCTCGTTGAGCCCAGCTGTGCTGAGGGTCAGGGTTCCCTGTCCCTCCATGGCCTCGGCGGCGTTGAGGATGATGTTCATGAAAACATGGCTCAATTGCTGCAGGTCGCAGGGCACATGGGGCAGATTGTCGTCGAAGTCTTTCTGGACGACAATATTCTGAAAAATGGCGTGCTTTTCCAAAAGGAAAAGGGTCCGGGTAAGGGCCCGGTTTATATCTTCCGGCTTGGCCTTGTAGGATGACTGCCTGGCGAACTCGAGGAGCTCGCGGACTGTGTCCCGACATCTTTGCGAGTCGTAGAGGATGCGCTGTACATCCTCCCTGGCCTCTTCATTCAAGTCCTGCTCCTCCAGAAGGAGCTGGGCGAAAAGGGAAATACCTCCCAGGGGATTGTTGATCTGGTGGGCCACCCCGGCGGCGAGCTTGCCTATGGCGGCCATTTTGGCCGACTGAAAAAGCTGCACCCGGGTTTGCTCCAGCTCTTTCTCCATTCTTATGGTTTCCCGCAGGTCGTGGAAAAAGCCGATGGTAGCGACCTCATGGCTGTTTTCGTAGATTATGGAGGCATTGAGGCTGATGGGGATCCGCTCCTGATCCTTGGCCAGAATCTCCACCCGGTAGGCGGCCAGCTTGCCCGGCTCTCCGTACTCCTCGCTGCGGAGCTTGTGCATGATCTCGTGAGCTGTATCCCCGGGGTAAATGTCCCGGATATCCAGAGAGTTCAAGGCCTCCTCCCGGGAATAGCCGAGAATCTTAGCTGCGGCATCGTTGAAGATGAGGATCTTGCCGGACTTGTCCGCGGCAATGACCGCATCCACCGAGCTCATGATCAGATTGTGCAAAAAGGCGTTGGAAAGCTGGAGCTTCTTTTCCAAACGCCCCATCTTGGGCGGATCGAAGTCCAGTCGAACCATGCACTCCGGGCAGTCGCCGGATTGAATCGGATAGTAGGTTACATTCGTCTCATCCGCCTCGAAATTGATATGATCGTTACTCTCCTCCTCTGATTTGTCCGGCTGAAGCACATGGATCATGGGGCATTCGTTGCAGGGCTTGCTTCGCCGGAAAAAAACCTCGTAGCAGCTCTGGCCTACCATATCGGTTCCGAACTTTTCCTTGGCGTAGCGATTGGCGGCCATAACCTCGAAGCTGGGCGAGATGACCACAACTTCCCGCTGCAGCGTCTCCACAACCTCCAAAAGGTAGTTCTTTTCCGTTTCCGGGAGCATGATTTCCACCTCGGAATTGAGCTCTCTTATCACTCCGGCTTGAACCGATAGCACTGCCGCTGGGGCCGATGAATGAAGAGCATATTCTGCAAGCTCTTGCTTTTCTTGGCCTGTTCAAAGAGCTCCTCCCCCTTGGCCTGGCAGGTCTCGCAGGCGCCCAGCGGCACCTCGATGCCCAGGCAGTTGCGGATCTTGCTGGAGGAGGTCTCGATCATAAGCAGCCCCCGGCAATGATCGCAGTCCAGGAGGTGCTCCCGCTGCCGCTCGGTGATGAAGGCGGTATCGTAAAAGACCTCTTTGGAGCGGATGAAGAATTCGCCTTCCTTGTCCCGGCTCACATTGGATTCCGGAGGATGAAAATAGTTCTTTCTCGCCAGGTCGCTGACCCGTTTGATATAATCCGTAACCCGTTGCTCCTGCCTCAGCTTCTCCGGATCGTAGTCCGGCTCGCGCACAAATCCATAGTCCAGCCCGCTCATGGCCAACACGATGCCCAGGTTGACGTAAGGCAGGGCCCCCTGGATGGAATAGCCACCCTCCAGCACGGCCAGATCGGGATTGAGCTTCTTGTTCAAGGTGGCGTAGCCCTGGGCTGAAAAGTTCATGTTGGTGATGGGATCGGTATAGTGGTTGTCCTGGCCGGCAGAGTTGACTATGACCTCCGGCTGAAAATCCTCCAGAACAGGGAGTACGACCTCATCGATGGCGTAGAGGAATCCCTCGTCCGAGGTTCCCGGCGGCAAAGGGAGGTTCAGGGTTTTGCCCAGCGCCTTGGGCCCTCCCAATTCACCCGGGAAGCCCGATCCGGGGAAGAGCGTCCGGCCATCCTGGTGGATCGAGATAAACAGGGTCTCCGGATCGTGCCAGTAGATATCCTGGGTCCCGTCGCCGTGGTGACAGTCAGTATCCACAATGGCCACTCGCCTCACCCCGTAATGCTCCCGGAGGTACTCGATCATCATGGCCTCGATGTTCACATTGCAGAATCCCCGTCCGCCGTGGACCACTTTCATGGCATGGTGGCCCGGGGGTCGCACCATGGCGAAGGCCTTGTCCTGCTCGCCCTCCTGAAAAAGCTGGGCCGCCTTGATCGCCCCCCCGGCGGATATGTAATGGGAGCTCGTCATATTGGAGGCCGTGTCCGGGAAACAGAAATGGACTCGCCGCACATCGTCGAGAGTGGCCACCTCGGGCTTGTATTCCTCAATGCCGAGTATGTCGAAGATCCCTTCCTCCTTGAGCTGGTCCATGGTGTACAGCAGCCTTTCCTGGCGCTCCGGATGGGTAGGCGAGATAGCCCAGTCAAAGGCGGGGAAGAAGATGACCCCCAGTCGATTCACTGCTCTTTGCATACGCACCTCACCGAACGTTCGTATTCGTGATCGATACCCGGCTTGATCTGGCACTTGACCCGGATGTCCTGCCCTACGGTATAGACATCCTTGACCATATTCATGGCGCTTTCCTCCACGGTCTCCACCTCCGAGGGGGTGACGTACCAGGCAAAGGTATCCCCGATATAGGAGCAGAGATAGTGGGCCGCATCCTTTTTGGCCTGCTCCAGGCTGTACTTGCCGGAAATGGCTTGATTGATCTGCAAGACCGGTATGGTCAGGGTTTTGCGCTCCGTATCCGCAAAGAGCTCCGCCTGCATGGTCGGCCTGGCCAGGGCGGCGCCCAGTGCATTCGCCACCTCGTAGTTGTCCGGAACAAGGGCCGGAAGCCCGAACTCCCGACTGAGGAACGGGGCCATGACCTTGGCCGGACCGCCCATGAGGTACAGCTTTTTGGGCTTGATCTTTCTGTACTCCAGAAACTCGTGCACCGTATAGACCGGCCTCTCGTTGATCGCATGCACCATGTCCATGGTTTCCTGCCGGATCTTGGCGCAGGCGGCTCGGATGATGCTCCAGGCCGCATCCTCGGGGGAGCAGGCCAACTGGGTCCCCAGCTCGCTCATTCCTTTGTTGGAGGCCTGCACATCGCCGTAACAGAAGCTTTTCACGCAGTTGAGGGCATCCACCAGGGTCGGCTCAGAGCCGCCCATGGCCAGGCAGGCCCCCAGGCGCTTGGGGCCTATCTGCAGCTCCTCGCCGATCACTTTGACCGCGGAGTCGCCGCCGAGCCCGATGGACTTGGTCTTCATGGCCCGCACCAGTGTCGGCCGATGCCGCAGCTCCACGCTTTCCGCCTCGATGAGCGGATCCCCGTCGGCGAAGACTGCCACGTCGGTGGTGGTGCCGCCGACATCCAGCAGCAGGGCGTCCTCGGTGATGTCGCACAGAGCCGTTATGCCCATAATGCTGGCCGCCGGTCCGGAAAAGATGCTCTCCACAGGGGTGAGCCTGGCCTGGGCAAAGGGCATGGTTCCCCCATCCGCCTTGAGGATGTTCAGCTGGGGCGACATGCCCATCTCCGAAATCGAGGTGGACACCGAGCTGGCGAACTCGTTGAATATGGGCCATACCGCGCTGTTGTAGTAGGAGGTGGCGATGCGGCGGGGAAAGTTGAGCTGCCCGGACAGTGAATGCCCGGTAGTCAGAAAGCGGCACTCCCGGCCGATAAGGGAAGCGATCTGATCCTCGTGCACGGGGTTGCGCGGCGAGAACTTCCCGATAACTGCAAATACGTCGACGCCCTTTTGCCGAAAGCCTTCAATGAGCTCCTTGGCCTTTTGCGTGTCCAGGGTGCGGATCTCCTTGCCCCTGTGATCCAGGCTCCCAGGAACCACCGCATAGTGATTGCCTATACAGTGCAGGCCCGGATCAATGCCCGGTCCGGCGGTGACCAGCACCCCCACATCCTCCAGCTCCTCCTGCACAATGGCATTGGTGCACAAAGTGGTGCTCAGGTTGAACCGCTTGAGCTTGAGATTGCCGCTTTGCTTGGCGATCTCCTTCAATGCGGCCCGCACCGAAGTGAGAAGATCCTGGTGATCGGTGACCACCTTGGCCGAACCCAGGAGGCCGTTTTTATCCAAAAGCACTGCATCGGTGTGTGTTCCGCCCACGTCGATCCCCAAAATCATAGGCATCCCCTTGGATGGTGCGTCTGCAAAAGATACTTTATATACCGGTAAAAACAGCTGAAGCCATTGAGCGCTGACTTTTAGCGCCGGCTCGGTGCCGGGCCGACCGCCTGGTCTAGGCCTCGAAAAAGGACCTAATGCTCTCGGTCACCTCAGAGATTTCCTCCGGGCTCAGATAGGGATGCATCGGCAGGCTGAGAACTCGCTTGCCCACCGCTTCAGCAACCGGAAAGTCCCCCTCTTGATGGCCCAGCCAGTCAAAGGCCGGCTGGAGATGGAGCGGCCGCTCGTAGTAGATGTTGCTGGGAATTCCCTGCTCCGAGAGCCAGCCCTGGAGCTCGTCCCGCCTCTTGGCCAGAATGGAGTATTGGGCCCAGGCGGATCGCTTTTCCGGAGAGACTCGGGGAACCGAGATCCAGGAGCTAAGTGGTTCGAGGCGCCGCGAATACTCGGCGGCGATTTCGCCCCTGCGCTCCAGCTCACGGGGAAAGGCCTCCAGCTTGCTGAGCAGCACTGCGGCCTGCAGGGTGTCCAGCCGACCGTTCATTCCGATGCGCCGGTTTTCGTACTTAAAGCTCCCTTGGCCGTGCACCCGGATGGAGCGAAGCTCCTGAGCCAGGGATTGGTTGTCCGTCAGCACCGCTCCCCCGTCTCCATAGCCACCCAGCGGCTTGGCCGGAAAGAAGGAGGTGCATCCTGTATCCGCCAGGCTGCAGCTTTGCCTTCCTTTGTAGATACCTCCGAAGGACTGCGCCGCGTCCTCGATGACAAAAAGGCCTTCCGAGGACGCCAGCTCGTTGATCTCCTCGTAATCCGCAGGCTGTCCGAAAAGATTGACCGCAATGATCCCTTTGGGCACCAAGCCTCGGTCCTCATGAACCATGAAGGGGGGTAGGGGGTGGATGTCCGGATCCCTGGTCTTCACGGCTTGGCAAGCTGTGCGGAGCTTGTCCGGATCGATGTTGAAGCTCCTGGAGTCGATGTCCACAAACACCGGGATGGCCCCGCAGAGAGCGATGACCTCGGCGCTGGCCATGAAGGTGAACGGGGTGGTGAAGACAATGTCTCCCGGGCCGATATTGAAGGCCAGAAGGCTCATGTACAGGGCATCGGTTCCGGAAGAGCAGGCCACGCAATCGCTCACCCCGCAGTACTGGGCCAAGCTCGATTCCAGCTCCAGAACCTCCGGCCCCATAATAAATTGACCATGGGCCAGTACCTGGTCTATCCTTTTCCGGATTTGCCCCTCCAGCCTTTGGAACTGGGATTGGAGATCGATAAACCTGATGGACATGTATAGAAAACCGCCTAGACTGAGGCTTTGGCGGGAGCAAAGCCCCACAGGTCATCCGGGCCGTCGGCAGGGCACCTGATAATGCTTCGCTTCGGCCGGGGAGTTTTGTTCAACCGATTTTTATGCCGAGGCCGCCTTTTAGCACAGTGCCTGGCAAACAATTATTTTGACAGATTTCTTGAAATGTTATCCTGCCCTCTTCCTTGGAGTCAAGCAACAAATACACGCAGCCTCATCCGGCCTGTAAGGAGGAACGCATGTCACGAGTGGCCATTTTTATTGGCAGTCTGTCCGACGAGGAGAAGATGCAATCCTGTGCCGAGGTCCTGGATGATCTCGGGGTGGATTATCAGTTCAGCGTCACTTCGGCCCATCGGACTCCGGAGCGGACCGAGCGGTTAGTGCGCGACCTGGAGGAGCGGGGATGCGAGGTCTTCATTTGCGCCGCCGGCCTGGCGGCCCATTTAGCCGGAGCTGTCGCCTCCAAGACTATCAAGCCCGTTCTGGGGGTGCCCTTGAACGCCTCCTCTCTGGGAGGCATGGACGCCCTGCTGTCCACCGTGCAGATGCCTCCCGGGTATCCGGTGGGGACCCTGGCCCTGGACAAGGTGGGGGCCAAAAACGCCGCCTGGATGGCGGCCCAGATCCTGGCCCTGCACGATCCGCAGCTGGCGGGCAAGATTCGCAAGGCCAGAGAGCGGATGCGCAGCCAAGTGGAACAGGCGGCGCCTGGCAAGGCTGGATAAACCTGGCAACCGCTTCCAGCCCCCTGGCTGAGCAGGGGGGCTGGAAGCGGGATACAATGGCAAGCTCAAGAGCGGTGGGATAGCGGATATATCGCCTCAGCCCTCTTTGATGGGCTGGATGTAGACCTCCACTCGCCGATTCTGGGACGGATCCGAGGAGATGGGCTTGGTTTCGCCAAAGCCAACCGCCTTGAGCCGCTCCTCGATGACCCCCATATTGACGAGCTCCTTCTTGACCGCTTCGGCCCGGCGCTCGGAGAGCTTCTGGTTGTACTCCTCCGGCCCGCTCTGGTCGGTGTGCCCGGCCACGACCACATGAGTCTTGCGGTACTTGTTGAGTACATCCGCCACCTGCTGCAGCTCCTGCACGCCGCCCGGCTTGACCTGGGACGAGTCGAAGTCGAAAAAGACCTGCGAGTCGAAGGTGGCCTTGAGCACATCCTGCTGCCTCTGAATGCTGGCCCTTTCCTGCTGGGCCATGGCCGAACGCAGCTCCTGCTCCTGCCGGTCCATGTACTTTCCTACCTGCCAGCCCGCCAGGCTGCCCACGATGGCCCCTGCTCCGGCCCCGAGAAGAGTGGACTCTGTATCGCCGCCGATGGCTTGACCCAGAACGGCTCCGATACCGGCTCCGGTGGCCGCTCCATAGCCGGCGCCCTTCTGCTCCCGGCTTGAGGTGCTGGCACAGCCTATGAGGCTAACACACAGCGCAAGGCACACAGCGAGGGTTGCAAGTCGCTTCAAACGCATATGTCCTCCTTTTAAATTGTTTTCCTCAACAAGTCAGCCCAGCCGGAGGCTGCGCAGACTACTGGACCAGCACCCAGCGGCCGTTCTCCCGGTAGGCCTTGGCGTGGATGATTTCCCGTTCCCCGTCTATGGAGCCCCTGAGCTTAACCTCCCGGTAGATTCGCCCCTCCTCCGCATAGGCCGGTCCCGGAGTGACGGCGAATCTATTGCCGGTGTCCGGATTGACCCAGGAATTGGTTTGGCCCGAGGGCTCATACTCCAGGGTTTGCTGCACCTGCCCCCGGTCGTACTTGTCCATCTCGTTGCCCACCAGGTAGCCGGCCAGAAATCCCAGCCCGGCACCGATGAGGGCGTTTTCGTTGCGCTCCTCCGGAGGCCCGAGCTGGCTTCCTATAAGCCCGCCGGCAAGCGCTCCGAAAACGCTGCCCTGCTGCGCCTTGTTCGGCTGCATATTGGCGCAGCCGAACATGGCCCCAAGGAGAATCACGACCGCCCCATAACACACAAGGATCTGTTTTTTCATGATCAGACTCCTGATCTCGACAGGCAAAAGTTTTTGAATACCATATGCTTCCTTGAATATACGCTTCTTGGAGCTGCAAGACAAGGAGCCATGGCTATGGGGTCGAGGTTAAGCCAGCTTTGTCTCCGGCCGCGCTGACTTCGGAGCGAACTGTGAGCCGCAAGCCCTCCCGTCCCAGCACCGTCACCCGCTCCCCGGGCTCCACTGGAGAGCTGCCCTCAACCACCTGAGCCTTCCATATTTGCCCCTGCAGGCGAACGGTTCCATAGGGATCGAGTCTTTCCCGCACAATGCCCTGAGCTCCCTGCAAGGAGTGCGAGCTCCCGTCCGAACCTATCTCATAGGCCGGCCAGACAAAGAAGAAGAGGGCGATGTCCTTGGCGATCCACAGACCCAGCAGCAGCCAGGCAATCCAGGGTGCAAGTCCGGCCCAGCGGTGCAGGAGCAGAAGAACGAATCCAGCCAGTAACGCCGCCGGGATCTGAAGCAGGACATAGCGGACAAGCGCCTGTCTGGACCACCCCCGGCGATGCATGATTTGGCCTTTCCAAGTCAGCTTTGCCTCCGGCTGCGCTGACTTATTGGGGTTTTAGCAGCGCACTGCGGTTCCGCTCACGCTGACCATGAGCATGCCGTTCTTATCGCCCAGGACCTCGTAGTCGATGTCGATGCCCACAATACCATTGGCCCCAAGCTTGGAAGCTTCCTGCTCGATCTCGGCAAAAGCTATCTCCCGGGCCCTTTTGAGCTCTTTTTCATAGGACCCGGAGCGGCCGCCGACGATATCCCGAATCCCGGCAAAGAGATCCCGGAAGAGATTGGCCCCCATCACGGCCTCGCCGGTAACCACTCCGAGATACTCCCGAATGGTTCTGCCTTGAATATCATGGGTGGTGGTAATGATCATGGCTCCCTCTTTATGAATTAGGCTACCAGTCCCTGGCCGACCCTCTTGGCCCTGGCCAGGACATCCTCCTGCTTGAGCACGTCGTCCTTGGCCTGCGTCCCGGTGGCCACAAGGGTATCCTTGACCTCGAAGCCCAAGAACTCCAACATTTTTCTGGTGTAGTCGAAGTAGGTCTCAAAGGCCCCGCTGTCCGGCTGCGCCTGGGTAAAGACCAGCACCAGGGGCAGGCCTCGCTTGAAGCGGGTGGAAAAGTCCGGGCGCAGCATGGCGAAGAGCCGATCCACAAAAAGCTTCGTCTGAGCGGACATCTGCCACATGTATACCGGAGAGCCGATAACCACGCCGTCGGCCTGGAGAACCTCCTCGTAGAGCCGACCCATATCGTCATCCAGGGCGCAGGCGTCCTCGGACTTGCAGGTCATGCAGGCCTGGCAGCCGTAAATGTTCAGCTCGTTGAGATCGTAGACCTGAATTTCGGCGCCCTGCTCCTTGGCGCCCTGAAGCACCTCGCCGACCAGAACCGCGGTATTGTGCTTCTGGCGGGGGCTGCCCATAAATCCGACAATGCGCATAGTAGCTCCTCCTGACTGGTTTTTTCGCTCCGCATGAGGTAGGATATAACCGTATAGACGCTTCCGCGCCTAAGCTGCCAATCGATGAGTTTTGGCTCCAACCGAAGCCGGAGTCAAGGACCCAACCCTAGCCTTTATCAGGGCTGAACACAAATGGGCTCCGAATATGCTCGCTCCCGAGCGTCCTATAGCCAATCAAGGGAACTGCAGGCTATGAAGATCGTTATCGCCCCGAACGAGTTCAAGGGCAGCCTCTCGGCCCGGGACGCAGCAGCAGCCATGGCCAAGGGCGCCAAGCAAGCCTGCCCCGAGGCGGACATAGTCTCCATCCCTTTCTCCGACGGCGGCGACGGGCTGGTAGAGGTTATGGCCGACCTTCTGGGCGGCGAGCTGGAGTTCATTCCCGTCACCGGGCCCCGTTTTGAAAGGCTGGAGGCTCCGATCTGCAAGGATCGCAGATCAGGTCTCATTGCAGTGGAGATGGCCCGGGCCAGCGGGCTCGCCCTTCTCGAACCCCGAGACCGGGACCCGAGACAGACCACCACCCAGGGCACCGGAGAGCTCATGGCCCACGCCCTTTCCCTGGAGCCCAGCCGGCTTGTGGTGGGCATCGGGGGCAGCGCCACCAACGATGGCGGCATCGGCATGGCCGCGGCGCTCGGTTTTCGCTTTCTGGACAGCGAGGGCCGCCCGGTGTCTCCGGTGGGGGGCAAGCTGCAGCATATAGACCGCATCGACAGCTCAAAGCGGCACCCCGCCCTGGACCGGGCTCCCATAGATGTGGTCTGCGATGTGGACAATCCGCTTCTAGGTCCTCACGGCGCGGCTCGGGTCTACGGACCGCAAAAAGGGGCTGACTCCGACGCTGTACTGGAGCTCGAACAAGGCCTGGCCCACTTGGCCGATATCATAGAGCGCGACCTGGGGATCGAGGTTCGAGCCATTCCCGGAAGCGGCGCCGCAGGAGGTCTCGGCGCAGGCCTGGCTGCTTTTGCCGGAGCCAGGCTCCGTCGCGGCGTAGAGGTCATGATCGATCTCCTTGGCCTGAGGGAGGCGCTCTTGGACGCGGACCTCGTGCTCACGGCCGAAGGGCAGCTCGATGAGCAGATCAGCTACGGCAAAGGGCCGGCCGGAGTCTCCTGCCTGGCGCAAGAGCTCAGCGTGCCCTGCGTTGTTTTGGCCGGTTCGGTCCAGAGCGAGCATCTCCCGGATTTGTCATCCCTGGGCATCCAGGCCGTTTTTTCCATCTGCCCAGGCCCGGTGAGCCTGGAAACAGCCATGGGCCAGGCCGCAGAATATCTCGAGCACACGACGGAGCAGACGCTGCGCCTCTTCCTGGCCGGGCTGCAGTTACGTTAAATCAAGCTGTTGAAAAGTATTAATCTTCTTTTTTTCAATAAATTGCCAATAAGCCAGTGCAGCCTCCGGCTGCACTGGCTTCCAAACCTAAGCAGTTCGAGGTGCCTATGCTGTACCGTGATCTCGGCCGGACGGGAGCGAAGGTGTCCGCCCTGGGGTTCGGCTGCATGCGGCTGCCGGTGATCGGCGGGCGCGAGGAGAGCATCGACGAGCCGCGGGCCACCGAGATCCTCCGCTATGCCATTGACCAGGGCGTGAACTATACCGATACCGCTTATCCTCGCGCAGCCTTATGAATAGGAAAGCGTGGCAGCAACACTGCAGTCGGCGCAGCAGAGCAAGCTCCTATCATTGCCCTTCCGCTCAGTGGCTGCTAAATTCTGGTATTCGCAAGAACATCCCCCGGAAAGAGGAGACTGCGCTCCAGTCAAAAAGGATATCCCCTAAGGAGGTACAGGTATGGCTGAGGATCCCAAAGGGCTCATCTCGGAGCTGAGTCGCGGCAATCAGGCCTTCATGAAGAAGAACCTCAAGTTCGGCCGGGCCTTTGCCGGGGCCGTGGAGGAAGCGAGCAAGGACGGGGCCTTGAGCCGCAAGGTGAAGGAGCTGATCTTCACCGCGATCAGCCTGAACCAGCAGTGCAAGTACTGCATCGCCCATCATGCCACAGAGGCCATGCAGGCCGGTGCCACCGAGGAAGAGGTCTATGAGGCGGCTCAAGTCGCTGTGGCCATGGGGGGCGGGCCGACCTGGACCTATGCGGCCACTCTCCTGAGAGAGACCGTAGAGGGCTTCTCCCGGCAATAGTTGGGGGCTCCCCAAAAACCCATCCAACAACCATTAAGTCAGCGCAGCCGGAGGCTGCGCTGACTTTGTAGCTATTGCATTGCTATGGCCTCTCAGGCAACAAGATACCGCGGCCTGGTATCCTCTGATTGGAACGAATGCCTGGCCCCCTGCGGCCCCTTCGATCCGCTCATCTATGCCTGGCCGGAGCTCGAGCCTAAGCTGCAGCGCATCTTCCGCAGCTACACCGGAAATGAGATCACCCTGGGCCGGGCTGCCGCGCTGATTCGGGAGATCATTCCCGAGCCGCTGGGCGAGGAAGCCATGGACCGCTACCTGGAAAACAGATTCGCCACCTATACCGGCGTACCCGAGCTCCTCGCCTGGTGCAGAAAGGAAGGCATCCTCTTTCTTATCAATACCACCGGGTTTATAGGCTCCTTCCAGAGGGCACTGGCCAAGGGCCTCCTGCCGCAACTGCAAGCCCTCTCGGCCCATCCGTTTATTGTCTATCCCAAGGCGGCTACAGATCCGCCCATCGTCCTCGAGCTGCGGGAAACCAAGGATAAAGCCGCAAATACGGAGCGGATCCTGCGCAGCTTCGACATCCCGCCCCGCAAGACCGTGGTCCTGGGCGACAGCGGCGGCGACGCACCGCATTTCGCCTGGGCCGCAGCCCATGGAGCCTTAACTGTGGGCTCCATGACCAAGCATTCCCTGCAGAGCTACTGCGAGCAACAGGGCATACCCATCCACTACCGCCTCGGACCGAGCTACGGGCCAAAAGAGCCCCGGGACCGGCAGGCAGAAATGGAGGTGGATTTCCTGGAGCTCTCCCGAGTCATCGCCAGCCAGGTTCTGGAGTGAACCTCCCATTCCTTTTCCTTTCCCAACCCATGAGATCTAAAAAATTAAAGCTTAAATAATTATTATTAAAACAATATTGACAGAAACCATTAAGGTCTGTATAAAACTTCTGGGTCCACCTGACGACTACAGCCGCATTCAGCTTTTCCTCAAACCCCGGCCGCAAAGCTGGCTGAACTAGGTCCGCTCGTATAAATTGCCCGAAATCAGCACAGCCGGAGGCTGCGCTGACGCGAACCTCTTTTCTGAGCGGCAGACCCCTGGCAACCGGATCTCCCGGACCGAAAAGCCAACTGTGGCAAGGTTCGAGGTGACATTTTAGGGGGGTTACCAGACCACACCCAATTGAACGACTCTGCAGAGGCATCCCATGGATGAGAATCACCACAAAGAGATTACCCACTCCCTGCTCCAGCTGGTCAGAATCCTGGAACAGGAGTCCCGTTTATCGCGGAAAACGTATAAGGTCTTCGGGGTAACTGAATCCCAGGGTCTGGTAATCCGCCAGCTTGCCAAGTTCGGTCCCTGCTCCCTCATCGAGCTGAGCAAAAGCCTCCATGTGAGCCCCTCCAACATAACCGGTCTTGTAGACCGCTTGGAGGCCAAAGGCCTGGTTCGCAGAGCCCGGCAGTATGATCGAAGGATCATCCATATCCATTTGACGCCTAAGGGCGAGGAGCTGACCGAGATTCTGCCGGATCCTTTGGAAGTGAAAATCGGCACTGCCCTCAAAGGCCTTCCGCTTGCGGAGCTGCAGGCTTTTTACTTCCCGATCGCCAGTCTCCTCAAGTCCTTCGGCTCCTCTCCGCCGCAAGAGAAGGTAACTGAACAGCTGCTCACCAAGGATCAGGCCAGGAGAAAAATGAGTGAAAGTTCCTGAAAATTCTTGGATAAATAAGATGCGACTGCAAAACGCTTTTTTGCAGTCGAATCTGGCAGGGCTATGAATCAAGATACCCGACATCATCCCCCGGAGGCTAGAACCGGAGTTCGAATTCTCCAGGGAGGCCAAGCCATCCCGCAGGGCGACAGCTCCTCGGACCGAGACATCACCGTCTACAACGAAACCTTTGCCTTCACTCTGGCCGTGGGGACCCGCCCACCCTGGGGCATGCCTCCGGGGGGGATCCTCGATGCCGCGATCCTGAGCCGGGGGGCGCCGGGAAGCGATCTGCTCAGCCTTTTCGATTTCCTTCCGGACAATTGGTGCAGCTGGCCTAACACCTATCAAGAGGTGGATATCCTGGAGCCCGGCCCGGAACTGGGAATCATCAGCATCCGCAGAGACTGGGGCCAGGTGGAGCTGGAAACCGTATACACCCTTAGAGCCGGCAGCGACAATGTGCATATCCTGACCAAAATGCACAACCGTTCAACCCGGCCGCTGCAAAACATCGCCCCCGGCTATACCCTGTATCTCAAACAGGGCTTTATGTTCACCCCGCCCGGGCTGAAGGGCGCAAGAACCGCCTCCATGGACCAGGCCCTCACCGACTGGTTCGCCGGCTACGGACGGGAATGGGCGCTTGGACTGCACGCCCCCTTTTGCAGCTTCATCGATCACCACGGGCAGGACATGCTGGGGGAGATATCCATTCCTGCCGGGGAAACAGGCTCTGTGGAAGCCTGGCTCCAGTTCTGCACCGCCGGCGACCTTTCCCGGATGCTTCAGTTCGAAACCAAACGCAAGGACCTGAGTGTCTGCAATCTTTCCGGTCATGTCAGGGATGCCCAGGGCCGATCCGTACAAGAGCCGGTTATCGTCGTGGAAAAGGAAGGGCATATCTATACCTGGAGCCTGGGTAGCTCCGGAGCCTATGCCCTCGAGCTGCCACCCGGGGAGTACCGCGTACATGCAGCCGCGGAAAACTACGCTCCGAGCGATGCGGCGAGCCTCGCCCTTGCCCCGGGACAAGGACTGAGCAGGGATTTTGAAAGGCTTCAGCCCCCGGCGGAAGCCTGCATCTCTGTGCAGAACTCCCGCTCCAAGGAGCCCCAAGACGCCCGTCTCCGCATCCTGGAAGGCTATCGACCGGCTGTGGGCTTTCTTGGCCAAGCAGTCTACTACACCCAGCTTGAGCCGCAGGGCGAGTGCGAGCTTTCCATCGCCCCCGGCCGATATGTATTCGGGGTGGAGCACGGGGCGGATTTCCTGTCCCAGCGGCTCCAAAAGGAGCTCCGTCTTGCCCCGGGAGAAAAAAGTGTGGTAACTCTGCAGATCGCCACCGAGATCTCTCCGGCAGAGCACGGATGGTTCGGTGCGGATCTGCACCACCATTCCGATGTTCTCGACGGCGTCACCAGTCCGGAGCTGGTCCTGCGCTCGCAGCTCGCTTCCGGGCTTGATCTGGCCTTTCTCAGCGATCATGACTCCACGGCCAACAACCGGGAGATGGAGCGGCTGGCCTCTGCTCGGAACATCCCGTTCCTTCCGGCCATGGAGATCTCCGCAGCTTGGGGCCATTTCAACATCTTTCCCTTAAGCCCCGGGAGCGGACCGGAAATAGATCACCAATCCAGCACAGTGCAGCAGATCTTTGCCGCAGCCAGAGAAGCCGGGGCCGAGGTGATCGAGATCAATCATCCCTACAGCACCTACGGCTACTTCCGAAGCTGCGAGGCCGGAGAGGCCCCGGGGGGATATGCTCCAGATTTCGATCTCCTGGAGCTCAACTGGCAATATCCGGTCCGGGAAACGGTGGACAAGGCTTGGGAGCTCTGGAACCAGGGCCTTAAGCACTACCTTGCAGCCGGGACCGACACGCACAGCGTCTGGGAGGATACGAGCGGTGCGGCCCGAACCTACGTCAAGATTGAAGGCCGGCCCACTGCAGAATCCTTTGTTGCTTCTCTCAAGGCGGGACGCTCCTTTGTTACCTTCGGACCCCTGGTTTTTCCGGAGCTTGATTTCGGCTCCCAGCTTGAGCTCCGGGTACGGCAGGCAGTGGCGCTTCGCTTTTCCCTCTTTGCGGTAAACGGATTGCAGCAGGCTGTATTGATCAATGAAGGCCGGGAGACGGAAGAGCTGTCCTTCGAGTCAGGCCCCAAGGCTCAGGAGATCGGCTTTGAAGTTCGGCCCAGCAAAGACACCTGGTATGCCCTTGTGGTCCAGGACCGCAGCGGCAAGCGGGCCTATACCAACCCCATCTGGATATCGGTTTGAACCCCGGTCCCAGAAAAAACAGGAGATAAGCAGATATGGCACAAGGAGAACAGTATTCCACAACCGGGATTTTTCGCTACGAATGGATCTTCGGACCCGGATTCCTCGGCTACGGGGAGCCGCAGGCAACCAGAAACCTGTATCAGCAGCTGGAGCTGCCCTCCCAGGCGAGGGTCCTGGATGTGGGAAGCGGGCTCGGAGGTCCGGATTTCCTGCTGGCAGATGAGTTCGGAGCCCGGGTAACCGGGGTTGATCTCACCCCGGAGATCGTGGACATAGCCAAGGAAAGGCTCCAGAAGAAAGGGCTTGAAAACGTTGAGTTCTTCCAGGGAGACATCCAGGCCATGGATTGGCCCCCGGGCTCTTTTGATCTGGTCTGGAGCCGGGAGACGCTGCTCCATGTTCCGGACAAGGATAAGCTGTTTCGCAAGTTCCACCGCTGGCTTGAGCCCGGCGGCGGACTGATCATCACCGATTATGCCAGGAGAAAGGGGCGGGGGAGCGATACCTTTGAGCAGTACATAAAAGATTCCGGGTATCCGCTTCTGGAGCTCGAGGAGTATGGGTCCATCATCTCCGAAGCCGGGTTTGACGATCTGCGGATCGAGGACCGAACCGAAGACCTCATCGCCATTATGGAGGAGCAGCTGCAAAAGCTGTCCGCTTCCAAGCAGGAGTTCTGCGAGCGGTTTTCCGAGGAGGATTACGACTATATCAAGGGCAGATGGGAGCTCAAGCTCAACTGCTGCCGGGAAGGAGACATGAAATGGGGCTGGTTTTTGGCCCGGCGCCCGGCCTAGGTCATTCCTGCACGGCTTGAGAGAGGTCGACTCCGTTTGCTTCGGAGACAATACCCAGAATCTTGTGCAGCTGCTGGGCGATCTTCTTGATTTCATTGACCTCCATATCCAGGAGGTTCTCCACGAGCTTGGTTTCCAGCGGGGTGGGCAGCGAAGCGCTCATGGCCTCGCCGTGATCGGTAAGCTCCAGAAGGCTGATACGGCGATCGTACGGATTTCGGATGCGATTGACGAGCTCCTTTCTTTCCAGCCGATCTATGATACCGGTTATATTGGAGGGGGTGACGAAGAGCTTGCGGCTCAGCTCGGCCGAAGAGAGAGTGCCTTCCTTGTACAGAATCCGCAGCGCTTCAACCTGAGGCCCGGTGAGCCCGAACTGCTTCTTCATCTTGGAGGAGCTCAGGTGGATGGTGCTCACGAGCTTGCGAATGGCCTGCACGAGTTCATGGATCGCTAATTCCTTTTCCTGATCCATCGTCTCTTAAACCTCGATGTAGTGTACAGTGTATATGATTCCCAACCCCATATCGCAAAGCGAACCTTCTTTCACAATAATCTGACTGGCAAGTCAAGGGCAAATGGACTCATCTCCCGCGTTACGGGTATAGACATCGAAATCTCCCAGTCAAGGCGTCTCTGCAAAAATCCCTGCTCGCAGGCCCAATGACAATATCCAGCTATTCCTATAGCATACTTGTATGGTGGCAGAACTCTCTCTTTCAGGCAAGCGAAGAGCGGAAAAAAATCCGGCTCTGGTCTGCAACTCAACAGTCAAAAGTTTTTAAATATTGAACATTGTTTTTATTCCTGAGATTGATGGACTGGTTTGACTTTGAATGCTTTGGATTGATCGCTTTGATTTTTTTGGGTTAACTGTGAACCGGGAACTTTGAGCTCTCCAGGCCTGTAAGTCTCATTGCAAAAAGCATGCAATACCAAGCAGGCCTGAGCTGCGCTGACCCCCGAAGCTCAGGCCTGTTTTGGCCAAGCCTTGTCACCCGGTGTGACCGAATCCGCCTTCCCCCCGTGCGGTGGCGGACAGCTCCTGCACAGCAATGAGGTTGGCCTGAAAGGCTGGCATGAACAGAAGCTGAGCTATCCGCTGCCCGTGGTACACATGGCGCGTTTCCTGTGCTATGTTGTGCAGGGAAACGATTATCTCCCCTCGATAGTCCGGATCGATCACCCCCACCCCTTGCGTCACCACCAGCCCCTGTTTAGTCCCCAGACCGCTCCTGGAGAATACGAATCCGGCCACGTTCGGGGTAACTATCTCGATTGCCACGCCGGTAGCAAAGGGATATTTTTGCCCCGGGGCCAAAGCAAGCTGCTCTTCGTCGAGGCAGGCCCTCAGGTCTAGGCCGGCTGCATATTGCGTGGCATAATCGAGTTGATTTTTTTGCCGCTCGGGATGAAGGTACTTCACTCTTACTTCGATCGCTTCGTACATGAGGCCTCCGGAAAACTCAAGATATAACATATTGATATTTATAAATATATACTAAGGTCCCTTTCCCCCCTTGCATTTTGCAAACAGACTTGGCACATGGATGCATTCTTTTCGATACCCGGCCCTTTTTAAGAGGCCGCCGGCCGCGGCAGACAAGATGAAATATCTCAGCGCATTTGTACAGACTTTAGAGTTCAGTTCACAGTTCACGGTTCACAGTTAAGGCAAAAAAATCAGGGAGATAAGCAAAAAGCATTCGCAGTCAAATTAACTCTTCGATATCAGCAATCAAAGCAATATGTTACTCAAAAACTTTTGACTGTAGAGGTACAGAGAGGGCAGCGAGGTTCATGAGGGAAATCACGGAACGGCGCAAACAGAGGATCCGGGAGGTGCTCAGCAAGCGTCAGCCGGACTTGACTCTGGTTCTGGACAATATCCACGATCCGCACAACGTATCCGCCATCCTCCGGAGCTGCGACGCTTTCGGCGTGCCCCGCGTGCACCTGTATTATACAACCGAGTCCTTCCCTGAGCTGGGCCGTAAAAGCTCAGCCTCGGCCATCAAGTGGGTGGAGCAAAAAGGGCACTCGCATCCGGAGGAGCTTATCCAGACCCTGCAACAGCAGGACTTTCAACTCTTCGCCACCGGGTTCGGCCCTCGCTCCATCCCCCTGCCCCAATGCGATCTCACCCGCCCCACAGCCATCATTCTGGGCAACGAGCATCGCGGAGCCAGCCCGGAGCTAGCCCAGCGGGTGGACCAGGAGCTCTTCATCCCCATGCAGGGCATGGTGCAGAGCTTCAACGTCTCTGTGGCTGCGGCCGTCATCCTCTACGAGGCCTGGAGGCAGCGACAGGATTCAGAAGACAAGCAGGGCTCCGGATTTGACCAGGAAACCCTGGAAGCCATGTATCGAGACTGGTGCTTGAAGTAAAAGGCAATCTTTCAGGAAAACCACATACCCCCCTTTTTGGGATAGCATGGTTATGACCAACAACACCTTTGGCAAAATCTTTCAACTGACAACCTTTGGCGAGTCCCACGGCCCGGGCATTGGCGGGGTCATCGACGGCTGCCCGGCCGGGATTGAGCTTGACGAAAGCGTTATCCAGGCCGAGCTGGACAAAAGGCGGCCCGGACAATCGCCCGGAAGCACAAGCAGACAGGAGCCGGACAAGGTCCAGCTCCTATCCGGAATCTTCGAGGGCAAAACCACCGGGACCCCGATCGGCTTTTTCGTCCCCAACAGCGATCAACGCTCCAAGGACTACAATGAGCTGAAGAACATCTATCGTCCCGGCCACGCGGACTACACCTACGAAGCCAAGTACGGCATCAGGGATCACCGCGGCGGCGGCCGTTCTTCGGGTCGCGAGACCGTAGCCCGCGTGGTGGGTGGAGCCGTGGCCCAGAAGTTTCTGGCCCGCTATGGGGTGCAGGTCTTAGCCTACACCCGGGAGCTGGGCGGAATAGAGGCCGAGGTCATCTCTCCGGAAAAGGCTCAGGATCGCCGTTGCTTCGCGCCCGATCCCTCGGTGATAGATCTGTGGAACAAGAAGCTGGAGAAGGTTCGACAGTCCGGGGACAGCATCGGCGGCCTGGTAGAGATTCAGGCCCACGGCGTTCCCCCCGGGCTCGGAGAGCCGGTTTTCGACAAGCTGGACGCCAGGCTGGCCTATGCCCTCATGGGTGTCGGAGCAGTGAAGGCCGTGGAGATCGGCGTCGGACTGGAGGCCAAGGAGCTGACCGGAAAACAGAATAATGACCCCATTCTTTCCGAGGGCTTCGGCTCGAACAATGCCGGAGGCATTCTGGGAGGCATCTCTTCCGGGCAGTCCATTATAGTCAGAACAGCTGTCAAGCCCATTCCTTCCATCGCCATTGCCCAGCAGACAACCAACAGCCAAGGCAAGGAGGTGTCCCTGCGGATCCAGGGACGCCACGACGTAAGCGCCATCCCGCGCATCGTTCCGGTGCTCAAGTCCATGGTCCTGCTCGTACTGGCCGATATGTGGCTCCTGCAGCAGGCGCAGCGCTTACCGGCCCCGGGAGGTGAGTAGCTGTCGTTTAAGCCAGCGCCAATAAGTCAGCGCAGCCTCCGGCACGCTGACTTTTGGCAGAGAGAAGGTCGAGGCGGCTGTTTTGTTCTTTGCTGCCGGTGAACCTTTCCAGGCTCAATCGCAAAACTCGTGCCTGAATGATTCAAGCGCAAGTATTTTCTTATAACTCTCTGTTTTTCTAGACAACTGACCACCGACTTCTCGTATGAAACTCGACTTTCCAACCCCTCCCCCGGCACTCAGTTTTGCAGAAATAGCTGGGGGTTATGCCATAAACCTCTTATGTGCCTTCAAGCACACAGGGCGATCATTATATCAACACTGAGTGCCGGGAGCTCCCCTTGGGAAGGGGAGCAGCCTTGAAGAGTTTCTTGCTTGATTAACCCGGCTATAGTGTTGTTCAACCAATATGTTGAAAAAAATGTTTTTTTCTTCAATAAAATAAATATTAAGTCAGATTTGCCGGAGGCAAAGCTGACTACTGCGACTGCATAGAGGCTTTTTTGCAGTGGCATCTTTGAAGGCTGCGCATTGTAGGCCCATCCATGAGCAAGACCGATCCATCCTCCGATGAGCAGCTCGGACCCGGAAGAATGATCTGGGGGCTGGCTTGGCCCCAGCTCCTGATGATGTTCTTCCACTTCTGGATCGGCTTTTTCGACGTCTATGTCGCTGGCCTGCTCAATGACAAGGTTCAGGCCTCCCTGGGGATCATCACCCAGACCCTCTTCTTTCTGCTCATTGTGGCCATGGCCCTGTCCAACGGGGCTGTTTCCGCCATAAGCCAGTCCATAGGTGCGGGGAAGAACCTGCGGGCCACGCGTTTCGCTGGGCTGAGCCTGGCAATCGTCCTCGGCACCGGGGTCTTCCTCCTGCTGAGCGGGCTTTTTTTCCGCCAGAGCCTGCTGAACCTGCTCCAGGTTCCGTCCGATATCCGCCACATCACGGATTACTTTCTTTTCGTCTATCTCCTGCTCCTTCCGGTCTACTACCTGTTCATCGTGAGCAACGCAGTTTTCCGAGCCCAGAAGCAGGTCTATATCCCCCTGCTGGCCATGATGATCACCACCCTGTTCAACACCTTCGGCGACTTCGCCTTTTGCTTCGGCCTTTGGGGCTTCCCGGAGCTGGGATTCAAGGGTCTGGCCTGGGCCACCTTCGTCTCTGTATGTTGCGGCTGCCTGTTCAACCTCCTCATCCTGCGCTCCAGGGGCTGGATCACGCCCAAGGCCCTGCCTCCCTGGCGCTGGATCAAGCGCGGCCTTCCCTATCTCTGGAGAGTGGCCTGGCCGGCCGGCCTGATGCAGGTGCTCTGGCACACCGGCTATCTGGTCCTTTTTGCCATCACTGCCGGACTGCCTCAGAGCCCCATCACTGCCCTGGCCGCTTTCACCGCCGGCCTGCGCCTGGAATCCATCCTCTTCTTGCCGGCTATCGCCCTGAATATGACCGCTTCCATCCTTGTGGGCCACTATCTGGGCCGCAGCGATTTCCAAGGAGCCAAAGGCATCGGCTATCGCATTTGGGTCTTCGGCGTACTGGGCATTTCGCTTATGGGAGCTGCGCTCTGGATCGCCGCCCCTTCCCTGGCCGACATCCTGAGCCAGAAGCCGGAGGTGGCCTCGGAGATCATCAACTACCTCCATTTCAACATACTGGCCATCCCCTTCACCGCCACGACCATGATCTTCGGAGGCGTGTTCATCGGAGCCGGGGCCACCAGGTACAATATGCTGGCCATCGGGGGCACCGTCTGGCTGGTCCGCCTTCCGCTGGCCTACCTCATGGGTCATCATATCTTTGGCCAGGCCATCGGGATCTGGTCGGCCATGCTTCTGTCTCAAGTGGTCCAGGCCACTTTGATGTTTGTTCTGTTTTCGGTTAAGAACTGGTATCGCTTCAGCCTGCAGGCGCAGAAGCTGGCCAGGAAAACGAACGGAGTCCGACATGCAGCTCACTTTCCGACCTCTTACTCTGGAAAGCCAAAACGCCTATAACCGCCTGCTGGCCCAGACCCCGCTCAAGACCTCGGACTACTGCTTTCTCAATCTCTGGGCCTGGAAGGACATCTACGGCCTCGAGTGGGCCTTTGACCATGGCCTCGTCTGGATCCGGCAGAATCAGCCCCAAAGCGTCTATTGGGCCCCGGTGGGGGACTGGGAGTCTATTGACTGGCCGGCACGTTTTGACTCCCTTTGCCGCGAAGCCGCTTCCTTTATTCGCATTCCGGATGCCCTCCATAACCTGTGGCGGGAAAAGCTCGGAGATAAGCTGCGGCTGCAACCCGACCGGGACCACTTTGACTACCTCTACAAGGTGCAGGACCTCATCCAGCTGCGCGGTAACAAGCTCCATAAGAAGAAGAACCTCCTGCGCCAGTTCTACCGCCGCAACGACTTCGTCTACCGCCCCCTGACCCCGCAGCGCATCGATCAAGCCCTCACGCTGCAGACCGAATGGTGCCTCTGGCGAGACTGCGAATCCTCCACCACCTTGGAGGCGGAGAATCAGGCTATTGTGAACATTTTTCACGACTGGTCCAAGCTTTCCGGGCTCCTGGGAGGGGGGATCGAGATCGACGGCACCATGGTCGCCTACACGGTGGCCGAGCCCCTGGACGAGGATACAGTGGTCATCCATTTCGAAAAGGGCTGCCCCAACTACAAAGGCATCTATCAGGCCATCAATCAGATGTTCCTGGAACGTTCGGCTTCTGGATTCACCTACGTCAACCGGGAGCAGGACCTTGGCGACCCCGGCCTGCGCCAGGCCAAGGAGTCCTACAACCCGATCGCCTTCCTCAAGAAGTTCAGCGGCCGTTTTGAGCCCTCGTAAGGAGAAGACAGCATGCAAGAGCCTTGCAAAATCGGCTTTGCCGGGACCGACGCTCGAACCCTGCTCAGCGCCCTGGTTACCTCCACCGCCAAGAGCGAACGCAGCGACAAGCCCTACCGGGGAGTGGTGATTCGCGGCACCTCCGCCATGCCCGAGCTCTGCGGGCCCGAATGGATGAACTGGCCGGTTGACTTTCTTCCGGTTGAGGACAACACCACGCAGGCCTATGCCTCGGCCATTCTGTCCGGGCTGCAGTCCGGAGGGCTGGATTACGTCCTGCCTCTTCCGGAGGCCTTGCTGTTCAACGGGCTTGTGGACCGGATTGAAGAGGCCGGCTACGGAGACCGGATTGCCGGATTGGGCCGGGAGGCCAGCTTCATTGAAGGGGACAAGGCTGCCTGCAAGCAGCTCTGCAGGGAGGCTGGAGTTCCGGTAGCCGAGGAGTGGACTGTGGTGGACGCCAAGTCCTACAGCGAGGTGTGCCGGGTCTGCCTGGATCTTATCCACTCCCACGGCGGAGCCGTGCTCAAATACCCATACAGCGCCGGAGGCAAAGGGGCCAGAGTCGTGCTCAACACCTGGGAAATAAGGACCGTCTACGACGAGCTGCTCAAGGATTACAAGAAGACCTACAAGCAGATGTTCCGCAATCGCCCCTGGCCTCTGCTCATCGAGTCCAGAATGTCCGGAGTGGAGATCAGCTTTACCATTCTGGTGGACTCCTCCGGTCACTTCCAGATACTGCCCACCTCCATGGACTACCCGGAACGCTTCGAAGGAGCCGCGGATACCGCGAATCCTATCACCGGAGGCATGGGGAGCATCTCGCCGCATCCCTTTGAATCCCAGGCCTTGCTCCAGCTGGTAAAACGGGACATCGCCGCCCCCCTGGTGGAAGCCATATGGAACAGAAACTGCTTGAGGCCTTGTGTGCTCTACCCCGGCTGCTTCGTCTCCTTTCGCCTTGATGGCAGCAACGAGCTCGTGCCCCACAAGATCCGGGTCTGCGAGGTGAACATCAGGCCCGGAGAGCCGGAGTTTCAGGCCGTTGCCCGCCGCGTCTGCAATCTAGGCCCTCTTATCGAGGCCATGTTCGCCGGCAAACTTCATGAGGTCCCTCCGGAGATACGCGAGGATCAGCTTTCCATTTGCCTGGGGCTGGTCACCGGACCCGGAGGCCCGGACGGTCAAAAAGGCTATCCCTGGAGCGTGACCAAGTACGAGCCGGTAGAGATAGACCTGGCCTATCTCCAGAAAAAGAATATCCAGCTCGTGCCTTCGGGTATGGGCTACTCTGCGGATCGCGGATTTTACTCCGACGGCACCCGGGTGGCCTACCTCAATGCCAACGCTACCGTGAAGGCAGGGCAGAGCCGCGGCCTGGTTGCGGAAAGGCTCAGACAGCGCCTTCTGGCCGCCTTTGACAACCAGCGCGTCAGAGTGGTCCCCCGGGAGGAGCCCGAGGGCAACAGACTTGCCCTGCGTCGGGACATCGGCAGCCACTTTGCCGTGGCCGAGGAGATCACCACCGGCCTGGCATGATCCTTTAGCTCCGAGCCGGATCTTGTTCTCTTCTTCCCAAAAGGCAATCGAGCCATGAAAAGCGGCAGCGAAGAAAGCCCGCCATTCGTACTTGACAATTTGTTTATTTTTTCACAAAGTCCCTTTTGCCTCGATTCACTGGCCCTATGTCCGACCCTGCTCGGAATCGGGCCGGATTGACCTCCAGCGGCGGACCAACAATCCGAATCGCACAATTCTAACATATAAGTAATTGATATAGCTTATTTTCACAAAACACCCCGCAAATGTATCTTGACAGCCTATTGGAGTCTTGTTACTTTTCGCACAAACTTTCAGCCCCAAGGCGCCGAACCTTGATTTGCCGCGACTATCAAAGCCTTCCCCCATCAAACCAATTACAGGATGCAAGCAAGACATCTTGTGAGCCATTCCACGCAAACTGGGTCTCAATATAAACTGTTCAAGGACTGAACGTTCAAAAGAAAGGAGACAGTATATGGCAGAAATCGGACATGGCGGCAAAGAAATCAAGGAACGGATTCTCAAGCCGGCTGAGGCCAAGGAGAAGGCCAAAGGCCTGACCGAAATCCCGGTTCGTAAGCAAATCGCAAATGAGATCATCGACTTGGCTTACGGTTTTTTCTCCCCTCTGGAAGGCTTCATGAACCAGAAGGATGTGGATTCCGTGGTCAAGAACATGCGGCTTGCCGACGGAACCATCTGGCCCATCCCCATTCTCTTCGATCTCTCGGAAAAAGAAGTTGCGGACTATGGCGTAGCGCCTGGCAAGTCCGTTGTCCTGACCTATCAAGACAACCCCATGGCCCTGTTTGAAATCGAAGACGTATTTGAGTACGACAAGGCTGCCATGTGCCAGGCAGTGTTCGGCACCGCAGAGGAAAAGCATCCCGGCTGCGCCCGGACCTACGGCTACAAGGACAAGTTCATCGGCGGCAAGATCTCGCTGCTCAAAGAGCCAACCATCAACGATCCCTACACCGACTACTTTCTCCCTCCGCTCAAGCTGCGCCAGATCTTCAAGGACAAAGGCTGGAGCAGAACGGTGGCCCACCAGACAAGAAACGTCCCGCACACCGGCCATGAATGGCTGATGAAGGGCGCCTTCTTCCAAACCTACGCCGACTTGCCCATTGAAAAGCCGGAAGTGGGCGTGGTGGTCAACGCGATTATCGGGGAGAAGCGCAAAAAAGACTATATTGACGAAGCCATCATCCTGTGCCAGGACGAATTGGAAAAATCAGGCTACTTCGGTCCCCACAACCATATCACCACCCTGACCTTTTGGGATATGCGCTACGCCGGCCCCAAGGAAGCCATCTTCCACGCCATCCTGCGGACCAACCTGGGTCTGACCCATCACATGTTCGGCCGCGATCACGCCGGTGTGGGCGACTACTACGGCGCCTATGAGGCCCATCACCTCCTGGACAGCGTACGCAAGGATCTGGACATCACCCCCGTCTACTCCATGAACTGGCTCTACTGCCCGGTCTGCGCCGAGATTACCAGTGAAGGCCTGTGCAACCACGGCAAGAAGCAGCAGAAGTTCAGCGGCACCTTGATCCGCAGCATCGTCACCGACGGCGTCAAGCCGCCCCGCCTCATTATCAGGCCGGAAGTCTTCGACCGGATCATGGAGTGCTCGGAAAAGTACGGCTTCGGCTCGCCCTTTGTCACCGACGAGTATCTGGAAAAGAGAACTCCGGTCTTCAACATCGAACCACTATAGCCCCAAACGAGGAGGTTGAGATATGGCTCAAGGGAAGAATCCCATTTACGTGTGGGTCAACGAGGAACGATACGAGCAGCTGGAAAAGGCCGGTCTGGCCCATCACACCGAAGAAAGGCTGGCTGGTCTCAAAGTGCTCATCGTGCATGCCAATGACGAGCAGGCCAAGCGCCTGGTTTCCGAGTTCGGGGCCAAGCACGACACCTCCACCACCGGAAGCATCGAGCTCCTTCCGGCCCGGGTGAAGGATAAGATCTTTGAAAAGGTGGTTGAAAAGCAGTCCTTGGACGTCATGGACGAGGTACTCAAAGAGGTATCTTAAATAAGGGCTTGTCCCCGGCGATGATCTAGCCTACAAGAGACACAATGAGGCGCTGGCATGAAGCATTCCGGTGGTCTCGGGCTCAAAACTGCTCTACAAGGCCAACAGGGACTGACCTGATTATATAACTCACTCGTCGGACAAATCGTTATGAAGCGTTCAACTGATCGTTAAACCGTAGGTAAGGAGGAATCACGATGCCAAGTTACGTAAACCCTGAAAAATGCGATGGCTGCAAAGGCGGCGAAAAGACGGCCTGCATGTATGTCTGCCCGCATGATCTCATGGTCCTGGATGAAAAGGAAATGAAGGCCTACAACCAGGAGCCGGATCAGTGCTGGGAATGCTATTCCTGCATCAAGATCTGTCCCCAGGGCGCCATGACAGCCAGGCCCTACGCCGACTTCGCACCCATGGGCGGAACGAGTATTCCGCTGCGCAGCGCCGAAGATATCATGTGGACCATCCAGTTTCGCAGCGGCGAGGTCAAAAGGTTCAAGTTCCCCATCCGGACCACTCCGGAAGGATCCATCGATCCCTTTGCCGGCAAGCCCGAGGCGGGAGATCTGGAAGACGGCCTCCTGTACACGGAGAAGGAAATGCCTACGCCCAAGGAAGTCTCCAACAAGAAGTACGAGTGCAAGGGCATGGAGACCACCCAGTGCTGGCTCGAGCCGGGCTGTGAAGGCGGCAACCGCTAACACGGCGGCGCACAGTTTCCATGTACCTGTTTAACAGCAAAACCTTTGAGTTAAAGGAGAGGAAATATGCCTCAGATTCCGACGAAAGATGTTACCAAAGGACTTCCTTTGGCCGAGCCTGAAGTGGTTGAGGTCGAAACCGACGCCCTCATCATCGGCGGCGGCATGGGCGCCTGCGGCGCCGCTGTGGAAGGCGCGCGCTGGGCCGACAAGCACGGCGTCCAACTCCTCCTGGTGGACAAGGCGGCCCTGGAGCGCTCCGGCGCGGTGGCACCCGGCCTGTCCGCTATCAACACCTATCTCGGCAACAACGATCCAGATGACTATGTCCGCATGGTCCGCAACGACCTCATGGGCATCGTGCGCGAGGACCTCATCTACGACCTCGGCCGGCACGTGGACGACTCCGTCCATCTGTTCGAGGAGTGGGGCCTGCCCATCTGGGTCAAGAAGGACGGGAAGAACCTGGATGGCGCCAAGGCCAAGGAGCAGGGCCTCAAGGTGCGCGAAGGTGCCGAGGTGGTCCGTTCCGGACGCTGGCAGTGCATGATCAACGGCGAGTCCTACAAGGTCATCGTGGCCGAGGCCGCCAAGAACGCCTTGGGCGAAGAGCGCTACCTGGAGCGCGTCTTCGTGGTCAAGCTTCTTCTCGACGCCAAGGAGCCCAACCGCATCGCCGGCGCAGTTGGCTTCTCCGTTCGGGAGAACAAGGTCTACATCTTCAAGGCCAAGGGCATGATCGTGGCCTGCGGCGGGGCTGTTAACGTTTACCGTCCCCGCTCCACCGGTGAAGGCATGGGCCGAGCCTGGTATCCGGTCTGGAACGCCGGCTCCACCTACACCATGTGCGCTCAGGTCGGCGCCGAGATGACCATGATGGAAAACCGCTTCGTCCCGGGCCGCTTCAAGGACGGGTACGGCCCTGTCGGCGCCTGGTTTCTCCTGTTCAAGGCCAAGGCCACCAACGCCAAGGGCGAGGACTACACCCAGACCAACAAGGCTATGCTCAAGCCCTATCAGGATCGCGGCTACGCACTCGGTGCGGTCATCCCCACCTGCCTGCGGAACCATACCATGATCCGCGAGCTGCGCGAAGGCCGCGGCCCGATCTACATGGACACCGCCACCGCCCTGCAGACCACCTTCAAGGAGCTCTCCAAGGCCGAGCAGAAGCACCTCGAGGCCGAAGCCTGGGAGGACTTCCTGGATATGGCTCCTGGCCAGGCCAACCTGTGGGCGGCCATGAACATCAAGCCCGAGGAAAGGGGCTCCGAGATCATGCCCACCGAGCCCTATCTGCTCGGCTCCCACTCCGGCTGCTGCGGCATCTGGGTTTCCGGACCGGACGAGGACTGGGTTCCGGACGATTACAAGATCAAGGCCGACAACGGCAAGGTCTACAACCGTATGACCACGGTCAACGGCCTGTTTACCTGCGCCGACGGCGTAGGCGCCTCCGGGCACAAGTTCTCCTCCGGCTCCCACGCCGAGGGCCGCATGGCCGCCAAGCAGCTTGTGCGCTGGTGCGTGGATCACAAGGATTACAAGCCCACCTTGAAGCAGTCCGCTGATGAGCTCAAGAAGGAGATCTATCAGCCCTGGTACAACTTCCAGGAAGGCAAGGCCGAATCCACCGATCCCAGCGTCAACCCCAACTTCATCACGCCGCGCAACTTCATGATGCGCCTCATCAAGCATACCGACGAGTACGGCGGCGGATGCGCCACCTACTACATGACCTCCGAGGCCATGCTGAAGACTGGTTTTGATCTCCTGGACATGCTGGAAGAGGACTCCAAGAAGCTCGCCGCTCGGGACCTGCATGAGCTGCTGCGCTGCTGGGAGCAGTACCACAGGCTGGGAACTGTCCGACTGCACATGCAGCACATCGACTTCCGCAAAGAGAGCCGCTATCCCGGATTCTACTATCGCTCCGACTTCATGGGAATTAACGACGACGAATGGTTCTGCTTCGTTAACTCCAAGTACGATCCGGACAAGGGCGAAACCACGCTCTTCAAACGGCCCTACATCCAGGTAATCCCTGAGCCCTTTGCTCCGTAAGCACTGTCCAAGCCAGGAAGCCGCAGGCCTCGTGCCTGCGGCTTTTTAAAATGGTCTAAGCCTGGCCGGAAGGGACGAGATACTTCCGGCCAGGCTTAGACCATTTTAATCCCCAACCTGCAACTGTTTTTCGTCCCCGATCCTGTCCACGAGGCTGAAAAGCTTTGTGCCAAAAGCTGATAGATACAGGGAGGATCCAAATGTCAAAGAGCATCTTAGTCGTCGGGGGAGGCTTCAGCGGGATCACTGCCGCCCTGGAGGCGGCGGAGGTCGGCCACGAGGTCTATCTCGTAGAAAAGAACCCCTTTTTGGGTGGCAGAGTTATGCAGCTGAATAAATACTTTCCCAAGCTCTGCCCTCCCTCCTGCGGATTGGAAATTCAGTTTCAACGCATCAAAAAGAACCCCAACATCAAAAGCTTCACTCTCGCAGAAGTAGTCTCTGTAAGCGGCCAGCCGGGCAACTATGAAGTAGCGGTAAGGCTTAAGCCGCGATACACAGCGCCGGCCAGCGCCGATCTTTCCAGCCTGGCCAAGAGCCTGCGCACCAATGTACCCAACGACTTCGAGCTCGGGCTTGTCAAGCGCAAGCCGCTCTACATGGACGTCCCCTTCGCCTATCCCCACCGCTACGTCCTGGAGGCGCAGAAGCTTGCCGACGAGGACCGCAAGAAGCTCTCCAAGAACAAGTTCATCAATCTCGAGGACAAGGAAAAGACCATCACGCTCAATGTGGGGAGCATTATCCTGGCTACCGGCTGGAAACCCTACGATATGACCAATCTCACCAATCTCGGCGCGGGCAGGATTCAGAACTGCATCAGCAATATGCAGATGGAACGCCTTGCCGCACCTTCCGGGCCCACGCAGGGCAGCATCCTTCGGCCCTCGGACAATCAACCGCCCAAAAAGGTGGCTTTTGTGCAGTGCGCCGGCTCCCGGGACGAAAACCATCTCAACTACTGCTCCTACATCTGCTGCATGGCCTCTCTCAAGCAGGCCCAATACTTGCGGGAGCAGTATCCCAACAGCGAAGCGACCATCTTCTACATTGATCTGAGAACTCCGGGCCGCTACGAGAACTTTGCCCAAAAGGTTTTGGCCGATGAGAAGGTCAGCACGGTCAAGGGAAAAGTCGCTGCGGTGGAAGAGGACATCCGCACCGGAGGCGTATGGGTCACTGCGGAAGACGCCATTACAGGCCACAAGCTCCAGGAGTGCTTCGACCTCGTCGTCTTGGCCACCGGCATGCAGCCCAGCCTGGCCGGACAGCCCTTGCCGATGCAAGTTACTCAGGACGAGGAAGGATTCATTATCGACGGTGATCGCAAGGGCATTTTTGCCGCCGGTTGCGCTGTCGAACCCCTGGATGTTATGAAATCGGCCCAGTCTGCTACTGGCGCTGCGATGAAAGCCATCCAAACGGTGAGAGGGAGGTAACCCATGGCCGAGAAAATCGGTGTCTACCTGGACAAGGCAAGCCTCGGCCAGCATCTCAACCTCGAGGCGCTGGTCGAAAAGATACAGAACAAGTGGGGATCCGTATGCCCCGTGGTCAAGATTGTGGACTTTCTACCCAGCGAAGAAGGGCGCAAGGCCATCCAGACCGATCTCGACTCCGGGGAGATCGAGGCCGCCTCCATAGGCGCGACTTCACCGCGTGTGGATGAGGAGCATTTCGATTTCGGACCCAAGGTCCTCGTGGACCGGGTCAACCTCCGGGAGCAGGTCGTCTGGGCCTATGAGAATCCCGACGGTTCAGTGCCCAAGGCCGGTCAGGAACCGCCTGCGCTGCTTCAGGAACTGGCCATGGACTACATCAACATGTCGGTTATGAAGCTGCAGAAATCGCTTCCTCCGGAGCCGGAGATCCTGGATACCGAGAAGACGGTCCTGGTTCTCGGCGGCGGGTGGACCGGTCTCAATGCATCCTTGAGCCTGGCCGAGGCCGGCTACAGCAGCGTGCTGGTGGAAAAGGCCTCTGAGCTGGGCGGCCATGCAGCCAAGCTGCACAAGACCTTTCCCATGAGCCACCCCTACACCCAGGCGCATAGTACCGGCGTGGAGGACTTGGTCGCTCAAGTGCAGAACAACTCCAAGATACAGGTCTATACCAAAACCACCCTGCAGGAGCTGGCCGGACAGCCCGGACAGTACACCGCCACCCTGAAAACCTCCTCCGGTGAGGAGCAGGTTTCGGTGGGAGCCATGGTGACCGCCACCGGCTGGGAAGAGCAGGACACCAAGTATCTCGAGCCGCTGGGCTACGGCAAGCTGAAGAACGTGGTCACCGCCTGGCAGATGGAAGCCATGGCCAAAAAGGGCGAGATCGCCAGACCCAGCGACGGAAAGGCCCCGCAAAATGTGCTCTTTATTCTCGGCTTCAGCCACCTTCTCGATGAGTACGCCAAGAAGGAGGAGGAAGAGAAGCAGCGCCTGGAAGCCGAAAAGGCGGCTCAGGAGCAGGAGAGCGAAGAGCCGGTCATTGAAGAGCCCTTTGAGAAAACCGAGTCCTATCGCCATCTGCCCTATACCTCGGAGATCACCTCCTTGAATGCCCTGAAGCAGGCCGGTTACGTCCGGGAGATGCTTCCCGAGTCCATCGCTTATGTCATCTACGAGCACATGACGGTACCCGGTCTGAACGAGCTGTACTACAAATCGGCTCAGGATGATCCCGGCATCATGCTCAGCAAGGGCAAGGTGAGCACGGTCTACGAGGGAGCCAACCAGCAGGTGGTGGTCCGGGTGGAGGACAACCTCCTGGGCGAGACCATCGAGATCGAAGCCGATATGGTCGTGGTGCCCACCGGACTGGTTCCGACCACGGCCCTGGATCCGGTTATCCAGCTGGCCTACCGGCAGGGACCGGCCTTCCCGGACCTGGCTCTTTTCGACGGCTTTGCCGACTCCAACTACATCTGCTTTCCCTACGAGACGAGGCGAACCGGCATTTACGCCGCAGGATCCGTGCGCCAGCCCATGACCATGGCCAGATCCACCCTGGATGCTCACGGCGCTGCGCTCAAGGCCATCCAATGCCTCGAGTCGGTCAACCGCGGAGTTTCGGTGCACCCCCGCTCCGGGGATCTTACCTTCCCCAGGTTCAACTTCGTCCGCTGCACCCAGTGCAAGCGCTGCACCGAGGAATGCCCCTTCGGCGCCCTGGACGACGACGAAAAGGGCACCCCGCTGCCCAATACCGCGCGTTGCCGCCGCTGCGGGACCTGCATGGGGGCCTGCCCCGAGCGGGTCATCTACTTCGACAACTACAGCGTGGGTCAGATCGGCTCCATGATCACCTCGGTCAAGGTACCCGAAGACATGGATCAAGACGGTCCCAGGATCCTGGTTCTCGCCTGCGAGAACGACGCTTACCCGGCCCTGGATATGGCCGCGGAAAGGGGCAACCATTGGAGCCCCTACGTGCGCATCGTCCCGGTCCGCTGCCTCGGCTCGGTGAATACCATCTGGATTGCCGACGCCATGGCCAAAGGCTATGACGGTGCCCTGCTGCTGGGCTGCAAGTACGGCGAAGACTATCAATGCCACTTTATCAAGGGCTCCGAGCTGTGCGACCGTCGGATGCGGAACATCGGCGAGACGCTCGACCGCTTGGGGGTCGAGCTGGAGCGGGTACAGCAGGAGCAGGTGGCCATCGATGACTATGAGCACATTCCCAAGATCATAGACAGCTTCGTCGATGAAATCTTCAAATTGGGTCCGAACCCGTTCAAGGGATTCTAGGAGGAGCGATATGACCACCGTGAATCGAATCAAGCCCGATCTTGAATTCGTCCGCGAGCTCCAGGAGATCGGCGGACAGGATGTCAAGAAATGCTTCCAGTGCGCGACGTGCAGCGTCGTTTGCCCGCTCTCCCCGATGGACAAATCGTTTCCGCGCAAAGAAATGATCTGGGCGGGCTGGGGGCTCAAGGACAAGCTCGTTAACGACATCGACATGTGGCTGTGCCATAAGTGCGGCCAATGCTCAGAGCTCTGCCCCCGCGGAGCCAAGCCGGGTGAGCTTATGGGCGCCCTGCGCAACATGGCTTACCGCGATCTGGTGGGGCCGAGGTTTCTGGGCCGCTGGATGAGCTCCGTGAAGCATCTTCCCAAGCTGATTGCCATCCCGGCTGTAATCTATCTTCTTGTCTGGCTCATCACCGGCAGCATCCACGGCACCCCCTTTCCTCTGGAGGACGGGGAGATCGTGTTCGGCCTCATCTTCCCCGGCGACTTCAGCATCGATCCCATTTTCGGCCTGGCCGCCCTGTTCGTGCTCTGGACCTTCTACAAGGGGGTAAGAACCATCTTCAGCGCCTACGAGGCTCAGCCGAAAACATTCGTTCTCGGCTATCACAAGCCCCGCAGCCTTCTCAGGAGCTTCTGGCAGGTCATCAAGGAGGAGGTGGTCACCCACAAGAAATGGAAGGATTGCGGCGAGGAAGAGCCGGAGGAGACCAAGTTCAAGGGGCACCTGATACTGTTTTACAGCTTCGTTGCCCTGTTCATCGTCACCGGCGTGGTGGCCCTCACCCACTGGGGCGGCAAGATCCTCCCCTTTCTGCACATGCACTACCCCATGCCCTTGTGGAATCCGGTCAAGATCCTGGCCAACATCGGGGCCATCGCTCTCGTGGTGGGGCTTATCTTCCTGACCAAGCGGCGGCTGAACGTGACCAAGCGCGATGAGTCAGCCTATTACGACTGGTACCTGCTGGGCGTGATCTGGGTGGTAGCCCTGACCGGCATCCTGAGCGAGCTGCTGCGATTGAGCGGCGTAGCTGGCCTGGCCTACCCGGTCTACTTCCTGCACCTGGTTTCCGTATTCATGCTCATCGCCTATTTACCCTGGTCAAAGCTGGGCCATTTGGTCTATCGAGTGGCCGCCTTGACCTATGCCAGATATATGGGCCGTGTCTCCACCGAGATCGAAAACAAGCAAAACAAAGTATTTGTCTTATAAAACAAGGAGGCTGTCATGGCAGAAGCGCGTAAAGTTTTCCCCATGCAGACATTCGTGTCCTTCTTGCGCGGCAAGCCCGGCACGTATAGCCAGGACGTCCTGGATCTGCTCAGTTTTCTCGTTCAAAAGGATGTTGACAAGGAGTTCGCCCCTTTCGCCGCTGCCTTGTCCAAGGCCTGGATCTATGAGCAGCATCCCGAGCTGACCAGGCTGAAGAAGGAAGAGGTTACAGAGCTCGGCGAGAACGTTTCCGTGATGAGCCTTCCTGCTGATATGCAATCGGAAGTGGACAGCCTGTTCACGCAGCTGGAGGACTACAAGGAAACGCTGAGCCAGCAAAAGGACAAGCTCGCTGAGTACGAGGGCACCCTGGAAGAGAATAAGAAGAAGATCGCTGCCTTGGAGAGCAAGGTCAACGATTATGAAAAGCAGATGAAGGACGAGGGCGAGAAAAAGATCGTCGCCTCCGCCTCAAAGGTCGAGGACTATCTGCAAAAGGTGGACGACCTTCTGGCCAAGATAGATGAGGTCAAAAAGCACGGCGTGGTCACCGTCTCCGGGGAAGGTGCGCCGGCAGCAGGTGCAGGCGCCGCCGCTCCCTCCGGCGAGACGAAAGAGCCGGAAGGTGACTTCGGCTTTGGCGGAGAAGCCTCCGAGGGCGAGTTCGGCTTCTAGATCCGGTTCGGCACCAGGGCGCACTTGCCAAGCTATCAAGGCGAGTGCGCCCTTTTTTACGTTGCCTCGCCGCCCTCCTGCATCGGAAAGTCCACCTTGATCTTGAACATCCTCTCGGCCGGAAGATTGAGGATTTTGATGCCGGTCTCCCGGCTGATGGCCTCCAGGTCCGCTTCGATGCGTTCCCATGAGGGCCCGATGTAGGTGAACCAGACGTTGTAGAGATGGTTTCGCTGGTAGTTGTGGGTCACCCCGGGATACTCGTTAACCACCGCGACAAAGGATTCCAGCCGGTCCTCGGGAACTGAAGCCGCGCAGAGCGTGCTTTTCCATCCCAGCTTGCGCGATTGGAAGTTCGCCCCGATGCGCCGAATAATGCCCCGCTGAAACATGGCCCTCACGCGGGCCAGGGTTTCGGCTTCGGTAAGTCCTACCTGCCGGCCTATTGCGGCATACGGCCGATGCACAATGGGATACTCGGACTGAATGATGCCCAGTATCTGCTTATCCAGTCGGTCCATTTCCCCCCCGGGCCTCGTAGGAGCTCCATACCGAATTGCGAACCGGACACAGAGCTCTCTTGTGCTTAGAAGCTTTTGGTCCTCGGTTTCCTAATTCGGCACTCAATTTTATTTGCTCGGGCAACTCAGGGATATGGAGTGATTGAGTGCCGGAGCGCGCCAGAGAACCCTGTTCACAGGCTCGAAAAGAGGGCGCCCTTGCTCAGCAAGGCGTAATACATTGATTGCCCTGGGCTCAGCTCGGACCGGGCCGATAGGAGCAAAGCGGCTCCTCCTCCAGATAATGCCCTTTCATGGTCTGGGCCCGGGCTCGACAGCCCCCGCAGACCCGAACATACTCGCACCCTCCGCACTTGCCCCGATAGAGGGATACATCCCGCAGCTCCCGAAACCGGGGCGATTCGGCCCAGATCTCGGGAAAAGGACGCTCCCGAACCTGGCCGCAATCCAGCTCCAAGTAGCCGCAGGGCTGGACCTGCCCGGAGTGGGAAACGAAGCAAAAGCCCGTGCCTCCCAGACAGCCCCGGCTCACGGCATCGAGCCCGAAGTTCTCCCGGCTCACTGACAGGCCCTCCGCCTTGGCCCGCTGCCGGAGTATGCGATGATAGTGCGGGGCGCAGGTGGCTTTGAGATGCATGGAGGTGCTGCGGCGGAAATCGTAGAACCAGTTCAGAACCTGCTCGTACTCCTCGGCGCTGATGATCTCCGATCCGAGCTCGCTGCCCCGGCCGGTGGGAACAAGGAGAAAGATGTGCCAGGCCACGGCCCCGAGCTGCTGGGCAAGCTCGAAGATATCGCGGAACAGGTGGAGGTTGTTCCGGGTCACCGTAGTATTTATCTGAAAGGGTAGGCCCTGCTGCCGCAGATGACCGATGCCCCGAAGCGAGGCCTCGAAAGCCCCGCGGACACCCCGCAGCTCATTATGGCTCATAGCATCCGGGCCGTCCAGGGAAATGGAAACTCGTTCGATGCCGCTGTCCAGCAAACGGCGGACCGTGTTTGGGTCCAGCAGGGTTCCGTTGGGGGCCATAACGCACTTCAGGCCCTGCTCCTTGGCCCGTTTGACCAGCTGGAAGATGTCTGGCCGCATAAGGGGCTCCCCGCCGGTAAAGATGAGGATCGGGTTTCCGGCCTGCGGAATGCTGTCCACAAACCGGAGCGCCTCGTCCGTGGACAGCTCCCCCGGAAACGGATCCTTGTGGGCGCTGGCCCGGCAATGCTTGCAGGCCAGGTTGCAGGCCTTGGTCACCTCCCAGGCCAGCAGCCGGAGCTCGGGCGCCTTCGAAGGCCCGGCGGGCGCGCTTGAATGCTGCGCACTATGCATTATAAAACCCTTTTCCTCAGCATATCCAGGCTGAAGTAGCTGAGAATGAAGTCCGCCCCGGCCCGCTTCATGGAAAGCAGGCTTTCCAGAACCACCCGCGGCTCATCAAGCCAGCCTTTCTCCGCAGCCGCCTTGATCATGGCGTACTCCCCGCTTACCTGGTAAACCGCCAAGGGAAGATCGAACCGCTGCCTCAGGTCGCGGAGCACATCCAGGTAGGGCAGGGCCGGCTTGACCATGAGCATATCCGCTCCCTCCAGCATATCGGCTTCTGCTTCGCGAAGCGCTTCCAGGCGATTGGCTGGATCCATCTGATAGCTGCTGCGGTCGCCGAAGCTGGGAGCGCTCTGCGCTGCATCCCGAAAGGGGCCGTAAAATGCTGAGGCATACTTCACTGCATAGGACAGAATGGGGGTCTGCACAAAGCCCGCTTCGTCCAGGCGCCGCCGGATGGCTTCCACCCGGCCGTCCATCATGTCCGAGGGGGCCACCACATCCGCTCCGGCCTGGGCATGGGACACAGCGGTCCTGGCCAGCAGATCCAGGGTGGGATCGTTGAGCACCCGGCCCTCATCGATAAGGCCGCAATGCCCGTGCGAGGTATACTCGCAGAGGCAGACATCGGTGATTACCATGAGCTCGGGAAACCGTTTCTTGAGGCTGCGCACCGCCCGCTGGATGATCCCGTCACTGTGGTAGGCCTGGCTGGCCTGCTCGTCCTTGTGCCTGGGAACTCCGAACAGGATGAGGCCCCGGAGGCCCAGCTGCAACGCTCGGTCCGCCTCCTGAAGCAGCGCCTCCAGACCGAGCTGGTACTGGCCGGGCATGGAGCCGATCTCCTGCCTGTAGCCGGGATCCTCCTGCTCCACCACGAAGTAGGGCTGAATAAGATCCTGAGGTCGCAGCTCGTGCTCCCGGACCAGCTCGCGTAAAGCAGCGGACTGCCTGAGTCGCCGGCCTCGAAATACATCTCTTGGCATATCTTACCTCGCGGCCGGAAAGCCTGGCTCTTTCCGGATTGCTTGTTCCTGCTGCAGGCCGATTTCCTCATCCGTGAGATAGCAGGCCGGGTCCGGAGCCCAGAGATCGCCATAATAGGCCTCGGCCCGGGCCCGAAAGTTGCCGCCGCAGATGGACAGATAGCCGCAGCCGGCGCATCTCCCGGTAACATGCTCCTTTTTGTCCTTCAGCTTGGCCAGGAGCTGGTTGGAGGTGTCCTCCCAAATCTCGGAAAAAGGGCGCTTCCGGACATTGCCCAGCACATGGTTGCGCCAGAACTGGTCCGGATGGACATCGCCGTTCCAGGAGATGCAGCCGATGCCTTTGCCGGAGCTGTTCCCCTCGTTGAACCGCAGCAGCTCCATTACCTCCTGGGCCCGGACCGGGTCCTCCCGCAGGAGGCGGAGATACAGGTAGGGTCCGTCGGCGTGATTGTCCACAGTGAGCACCTCGCGCTCCTGACCGGCTGCAAAAAGCTCCCGGGTGCGGTCCATTATTCCGTCGACAACCTGCCGGGTGGCATGATGGTCCAGATCTTCCTTTATCAGCTCCGAGCCGCGGCCGGAGTAGACCAGATGATAAAAGCAGATTCTGGGAATCTCCCGCTCCCGGATGAGGTCGAACATAGCCGGCACCTCGGATACGTTGGCCCGGCTGATGGTAAAGCGAAGGCCCACCTTGAGCCCGGCCTTTTGGCAGCTCTCAATGCCCTGCATGGCCCGGTTGAAAGCCCCGTCCACCTGGCGGAAGCGGTCGTGGATCGCCTCCCTGCCGTCAATGGAGATGCCCACATAGGACAGACCGATGGATTGCAGCTCCCGGGCCCGCTCCGGGGTGATGAGCGTGCCGTTGGTAGAGATCACTGCCCGCATGCCCAAGGAAACGGCATACTGGGCCAGCTCCGGAAGATCCTTGCGCACCAGGGGCTCGCCCCCGGAGAACAGCAGCACCGGCGAGCCGTAGCCCGCCAGGTCCTTGATGATCTCCTTGGCCTCAGCGGTAGGGATATCCTCCGGCCTGTCCTCCTCCACAGCCGCGGCGTAACAATGAACGCAGCGAAGGTTGCAGCGCTTGGTTATGTTCCAGACCACCACCGGTTTTTTATCGCTGGAGAACTGCAGCAGGTGAGAGGGGAGCTCCTTGGAGCGACGCCCGTAGCGCAGGGCGTCGGAGGGCTCCACCCCGCCGCAGTACAGCTTGGAAATGCCTATCATCAATGCCTCCGACAACCTCCCGGCAAAAGGGAGGCCGGCTGGTTTTTCATAATGCCCGATCCGGCACTCACATTTGTGCTATTCCCCTCGGTCTGATTCAAATGGCAGATGCCCGCTATGAAAGCATGGGGTCCAAGAAAAGAAATCGAAAGCGGGTGCCGGGCTAATAGCTTCTATCCAAAGGGGCCAGATCGCTTTCCCAATCCAGGCCCCTGGCCCATTTGCGCACCGGCTGGGCCAGATCGTAGGCCAGGGTGTACATGACCACGTATTCAGGCGAGGAAGGCATGCGCGTCTTGCGGGTGAAGACTATGAAGTCCTGATCCGGAGCGTTCTCCATCCTGCCGGAATGCTCCATGGACCACAGCAGGCGCTCCTCGGCCGCATCGTAGATATCCACCTCCAGGGCCAGGCTCGTGGTGCCCTGGCTCCCCCCGAGCAGGAGGTGGGAGATCCGGGGGTGGACCACGAGGTCCGCATCCCGGCGCCGAGCCTGCTGGAAGGCCTTGGCCTTCCCGGGCCAGGTGTCCGTATCCGCATACTCCAGGGAGCTGAACACCCCCTGCCCCTGCCAGGCTCGAAAGAATACCCGCCCCAGCTCCCGGCCTGCCCGGGCCTTTCCCTGCATATCGGTCTTCACCTCCGGGGAGAAGATGAGCCCGGCTGGCACCTCTTGGGGAGCTTGCTTGGGCAGCAGGTATATGGGAGCAACGGATCGCTCCACGTAAGGATCTCCGTAAAAAATCGGCGGTCCAAGCCGCAGCTGGAGGTCCGGATCGATATGCCGGGGAGGCCGGCAGGCAAGCAGGGCGCCGAGCAGACAGCCGGCCAAGAACAAAACCACGGTACGCATGAAGAGCTCACTGCAGGCGGTCGGTTGGACAGGGGGCGGACTGAATGCTTTTCAGCAGCTCCTCCTTGGAGACCAGGAGGCTCTGGCGCAGCTCTTCCTTCTTCTCCAGGGAGAGGTGCTCAAAGGTGCGCCGCTCCACGAGGTTGTCCAGATGATCCATTTCGGCATGGATGCGCTTGATGCGCTCCTGAAATCCGGAGTCCCGGATCCAGAGCTGTCCGGACAGCGAGGCTATCTCCCGGATGTCCTTGGCCAAAGCCCGGAAGCTTTCCGTGGACAGCTCCTTCTTCTTCTGCCGCATCTCAATTAAGCGCTTCCACTTGGTCACTATCCAACGCCACACCGGATTTCACCTCTGTGCAATCTGACTGCAGAGCCCTCGGCCCGCAGACAAGGATGAGCCTTATACCTCAGCCAAGCCCCGCGCCCTTGAACATCACAATGAGCGAGCTCAGAAAGAAGATCGCCACCAGGGGCAGGACCATGGCCATGATGACTTTGCCTCCGCTGGTCTGGTGGACCAGCTTGAAACCGAGAAAGGTGCAGACCAGGGTCCACATCATGCCGGCCATGGGCCCGAAAACCGGAATGACGGCCAGCACCATGGGGGCGCTGGAGTAGCTGACCACCTTGAAGGTTCCTTCGAACCCCCGCGCCCCGTCCCGGACCGCCAGGAGGCAGAGATGGTTCAGCCCGCTGACCACAAAAAGCATAACTGCAAGAATCACCGGATACAAGACGAGAAGGAGCACCGAGCCGAAACCGGCCAAGCCCAGACCGAGCAAGCCCTCGGCCTGCCCTTCCATGCGGGGGATGATCCCGGCCAGGCGCCAGAAGAACTGAGCCAGGGCCTGCACCTCGGCCACAAGCAGGTAAAAGATGAGCGGCTTGCTGTAACCCTGCCCCAGGGTCAGGGACTCGAAGAACCCCACCGGCGCGAGCATGACCTGCTTGATGGTTTGCCACAGGCCAGGGAAAAAGCCGAACTCCTGAAGGTTCTCCCAGGGAACCTCGCTTTGGGGCACCTGGGAGCGGAAGGGCTCCTCACGATCTTGACCAGGCCCTTCCTCCGGCCCCTGCAGCGACTCCAGCTTGGACCAGATGTCCTCGGCCTCATCGCCTTGGTCCCATTCCGGCTCCTGCTCCTCTGTTGAGCTCACCTCTTCCCGGAGCTCGAAGGCCTCTTCATCCTCCCGGAACTTGAACTTGTGCGAACATTTGGGGCAGGTGGCGAGCTGGGCCTTGGGAGGAATCTTTTCATCAGGCACATCTCTGGCAAAACCGCAATGGGGACAGGTGATTTCCATAGCAAAGACCTTTCGTCATGGAGCGCAAGTGCTGTGCAGGAGAGCGAAAGGATTCGAGGGCAATCGATCTAACCCTGCTTTTCAAAATATTCCTTCTCCGCCCCGCAGGTGGGACAGACCCAATCGTCAGGAAGCTGCTCAAAAGGCGTTCCCGGCTCTATGCCGTGCTCGTAGTCTCCTGCTTCCGGATCGTAAACATAGCCGCAGGGGCATTCGTACTTATCCATAACCGCTCCTCAAGTGTATGAAATCCCATGAATGTCAACCTTCATACACTTAACCACGAATCATGGTCAAGTCGAGCCCCCGGGAGGCTCACTGCTGCATAGCCCGAGGAAAAAAATAAGTTCTCCCTTGACAGCGAAAAAAATCTTGGCTTAAATTATGTATCACAATAAGACATGCTGTCTCACATAGCAATACAATGACCGAGAACAAAAAATACTACCACATCGGCTCGCTGGAAAAAGGGATCAAGGTACTGGAAATCCTGGCTGCCAAGGGTGCTCTGAGCGTGAGCCAGGTAGCCAAGGAGTGCGGCTACAACCGGGCCAGAGCCCACCGTTTCCTGGCCACGCTGCGTGAGCTCGGCTATGTGCAGCAGAACAGCTTCGGGCAGTACGAGCTGACCTTCAAGCTCCTCGGGCTGGCCCTGCAGCTGAGCACCCGCTTTGAGATCCGCAAGAGCGCCAGGGAGCTCATGCAGCAGCTCGCGGCAAGGCACAAGGAGACCATCAACCTGGGCTTTTTGGAAAACTGCGACATCGTTCACCTGGACAAGATTGACAGTCCGGAGCTGCTGCGCATGGATCCCGGTATCGGCTCCCGGGCCCCGGCCCACTGCACGGCTCTGGGAAAGGCCATTCTGGCCTTCCTTACCCAGGACAGCCTGCAGCAATTCTTGGCCTCGGCCAGCCTGAGGAGCCGAACTCCGAACACTGTTAATGATGCCGAGCGCTTGCTTCAGGAGATGGAGGCCATTCGCCGGCAGGGGTTCGCCACCGACGATGAGGAGCTGTGCATCGGGCTGCGCTGCATTGCGGTGCCCATCTTCGATTACCAGGAGAATCCCCGCTACTCCATCAGCATCTCCGGTCCGGCGTTTCGCATGACCGATGCCCGAATGAAGGAGATGCAGCAGGATCTGCTCCGCGTCGGGAGCGAGCTTTCCCAAAGGCTCCAGGATGCCGGGCAGTGAGAAGGGGATATCCGGCAGCTTGCCCGGCTGTGCTAGGTGCTGAACGCGAGCTGGTGTTGCCGGTACAAGCCTGTGCCCTCCCGGGAGCCGGCCCAGGATAGCAGAAGAAAGCGCCACAACCAAGGAAATGTCCGGGCCAGCACCCATCTCCCCTGCTTGCCGGGATCCAGGCCCTTAGGCTTAACGCTTTTTTTTCAATAAAAACAGAGCACTTGTTGGAGGAACCCCATGGCTAAAAAGAAGCATTCCCGATTCGATCTGGTGAAAATGAAGCAGGAAGGCAAGCCCGCGGCTTGGATCACGGCCTACGATTTTCCCACGGCCCAGTTCGCGGAAGCCGGCGGGACGGACATGATACTGGTGGGCGACTCCCTGGGCATGTGCGTCTACGGATACTCCGGAACCATACCGGTGACCATGGACCAGTGCATCCTGCACAGCGAAGCGGTTCGCCGCGGTGCGCCGAACACCTTCGTCATCGGGGACATGCCTTTTCTGTCCTATCAAACCAGCGTCTCCGATGCAGTGTACAACGCCGGCAGGTTTCACAAGGAGGCCAATGTGGACGCCATCAAGCTCGAAGGCGGAAATCGGGTCTGTGAGCAGATCAGGGCCATTGCTGACGGGGGGATGCTCGTCATGGGCCACATCGGCCTCACCCCGCAGAGCTCCGGCCAGCTGGGAGGCTTCAAGGCCCAGGGCCGCACGGCTCAATCCGCCAAGGAGCTCATCGAGGACGCCGAAGCCATTCAGCAGTCCGGGGCCTTCGCCCTCCTGGTGGAAGCGGTTCCGCCAGAGGTGTGCAAGATCATCCGGGATCGTCTGCATATCCCCGTCTACAGCATCGGCGCCGGGGTGGAGGCCGACGGGCAGCTCATGATCTGCAGCGACGTTCTGGGAACCTTTCAGGCCTTTACCCCGAAGTTCGTCAAAAAGTACGAAAGCATCGGACAGAAGAGCATCGATGCCTTCGGGCAGTACTTTCAAGAGGTCCGAAACCGGGAGTTTCCGGCTGAGGAGCACACCTACAAGATGGTGGAAGGCGAGCTGGACAAGCTGAAGGATCTCCTGGGCTAGCCGCCGGAAGAAAGGCCTGTTTTGAGCAATGAGATCCTCTGTTCGAGCAGCGGCAACAGGCCGCGCTTGCGCGCGTCCTTGCTGGGAGGCTCTCAGGCTTTCTCTGTGGCCGGTTCGCAATTTGATATGAAGCTTCATGCCAGGAAAATAGTCTAACATACAATCTACAGGAGTATCCTCATGTCCCCAACCTTGAAGCAGATCCGCGAAGTCATGGAAAAAATGGGCATCCCCGGCCGGGACGGCTACGACCTGACTGCCTCGGACAAATCCTTTGCCGACGGAGCGCAGTGGCGCATCGAGATTGCCGGCGTGGAGAGGGCTTCCACCATGGAGGCCATGCTCGACGAGGCCAGCAAGCGCAATGTCGTGGTCCACAGAGTGGTGGCCACCGTCGGCGGCTCGACCTATTGCGATTTCCAGGAGCTCAAGGACATGGCCAAGATGGCTCATGAGGCCCAGATAGAAGTGGTCATGGTCGTCGGGCATCGCAAGGCCTGGGACCCCGGTGCCCGGGAAGGCGCGACCCATGAAGGCGCCATGCAGGGGATGCGGCTGCGCGGATCGGACAACGTCTCCTATCACATCGCGGACATGATGCGGAATATCGAGGCCGGCTTCCGCGGCTTTCTGGTATACGACGAAGGCGTGCTGAGCATTGTGAACCAAATGCGCCGGGAGGGAATCATCCCCCAGGATACAGTCTTCAAGTTCTCGGTGTTCGGCGGCTACTGCAATGCTGCCGGGGCCAAGGTGGTCGAGAATCTGGGAGCCAACTCCCTGAACCCCCTGTCCGACGTCTCGCTGCCCATTCTATCCTCTATTCGGAAAGCGGTGGATATCCCGCTGGATGTCTACGTGATCATCGTGGACTCCTTTGGCGGCATGTACCGGGCTTACGAAGCACCGGAGATCGCCCGGGTGGCCTCCCCGGTCTACTTCAAGATCGAGCCTGGAACTTCCGAGGGCGACATTTACAAGCCCTGGGCCTTTGAAGGCTTCCACGACCGGCTCATCAGGGAAAAGGTCAAGGTCGCCCAGGTCATTCAGGAGCTCATGCAGAGGCACGCACCAAAGCTGAAGACCTCCGCTCCGGGAGCCCGGGATCTCGTCCTGCCCCAGATTTGAGCTTGATGCCCCAAACTTGAACTCTACAAAATATAAAGGTCCATCATGACAACACGAAGCGTCTTTCAGGAAGCCATCAACACCCTGAACCAGGCCGGACGGATCTGCTCCATCAACGAGCGGGTCCTGGCCGTTCTCCAGGAGCCCAAGCGGATTTTCCAGTTCCGGATCCCGCTGAAAATGGACGACGGCTCCTTTCACATCTTTCCGGCCTACCGGGTCCACTACTGCGACGCCTTGGGGCCTTTCCGGGACGGAACACGCATCCGACCCGGGCTCACCCTGGACGAGATCAAGGCCCTGGGCATCTTCATGACCATCAAGCATTGCGTGGCCGAGATCCCGGCCGGAGGAGCCAAGGGGGGCATCCAGGCCGATCCGGCCAAGCTCTCCGGCTCCGAGCTCGAGCGGCTCATCCGGGCCTATGTCCGCAATCTGCAGCCCAAAGGCCCCTGGGTCGACGTACCGGGCGCGGACATCGGCACCGGAGAACAGGCCATGTCCTGGATGCTCGACGAGTACGAGCATATCACCGGGCAGCATTGCCCTGCAGCCATCAACGACAAGCCGGCCATTCTGGGCGGCTCCCTCGGGGGGGAGGCGGCCACGGGCCGGGGGGTGTTTCTGGTACTGCAGGCCGCGGCGCAAGATATGGCCCTGGAGCTCAACGACGCACCGGCTGCTGTCCAAGGATTCGGCCAGGTAGGATCGGAGCTGGCCACCCATTTGCATCAGGCCAAATGCAGGGTGGTTGCGGTCAGCGATATGTACGGCGGTGTTTACGATGAAAAAGGCCTGGACATCCCGGCCCTGAAGGAACATGTGCGTACAACTGGTTCAGTAGCCGACTTTCCGGGCTCAACAGCCCTCAGCAACGAGCAGATCCTGGAAGCCGAGGTGGACATGCTCATTCCGGCCGCAGTGCACGACGTGATTCACGCCGACAATGCTGCCAACATCAAGGCCAAGCTCATTGTGGAAGGGGCCAACGGACCGGTAACCACTGATGCAGACAAAATCCTTATGGACAAACAGGTGGTTGTTGTCCCGGATGTGGTGGCCAACAGCGGCGGGGCCACTGTCTGCCACTTTGAGCGCTCTCAAGGCCTTTCCGATGAATACTGGGATCTGGATCGGGTGAACGCCGCTCTGCGCAAGCGGATCATCGCCGCCTATACCCAGTCCCGCGACCGGGCCCGAGAATTCAATACCCAATCTATCCGCCTTGGGGCCTGGATCCAGGCCTTGAAGAAGCTGGAAAAGGCCATGCTTTTACGGGGATGGATTTAAGAGCTTGAAAGCTCAGTTCCCAGTTCATCTCTACAGTGGATTCAAAAAAGAGGAGCGAACTCATGTCCACTTTCCCTCTCAGTGAATACCGGCGCCGGGTGCAAGCAGCCAAGGAGGCCATGCAGAACAAAGGCCTGGAGGTCATCTTGGTGGCCGATCCGGCCAACATGAACTACTTGACCGGCTACGACGGCTGGTCTTTCTACACCCCCCAGGTGGTGGTTCTCAGCCTGGACCACGACCAGCCCTCTTGGATCGGCCGCGGCATGGACGCCAACGGGGCCAAGCACACGGTGTGGATGGATTCAGAGCACATCATCGGCTACCCGGACAATCTGGTACAAGTGGACCACGACCACCCCTTGCGTTTTGTGGGCCAGTTCTTGCGTGAACATAAGCTGCATACCAAGCGGATCGGGGTAGAGAAAGACGCCTATTACTTCTCCGTGCGCTGGCTGGAAGAGCTGCAGACCGCCCTGCCCGGAGTTGCCTTTGAGGATTGTAGCCTGCTGGTCAACTGGGTGCGCAGCATCAAGTCCGAGCAGGAAATAGCTTATATGCAGCAGGCTGGAAAGATAGCGGAAAGGGTCATGCAGACCGCGCTGGACCATATCCGGCCCGGAGTTCGGGAGTGCGACGCAGTGGCCGAGGTTTACCGGGCCCAAATGCAAGGTCTTCCCGAGTTCGGCGGAGACTATCCGGCCATCGTGCCCATGATGCCTAGCGGCGAAAAGACCTCGGCTCCCCATCTGACCTGGACCGACGAAGCATATCGCAAGGAACAGGCCGTAAACCTGGAGTTGGCCGGCTGCCGCCTCCGTTACCACTGCCCCATCGCCAGGACCGCCTATGTGGGGATCAACCCGCCTCAAAAACTCCAGGATCTGGCCGAAAGAACTGTGGAAGGCCTCAATCTGGCTTTGGAGGCCATCAAGCCCGGCATGCAGTGCCAGGAGGTGGAACAGGTCTGGAGAAGACACATTGCCCGCTTCGGCCTGGAGAAGGAGTCCAGGATCGGCTACTCCATGGGGCTGAATTACCCCCCGGACTGGGGAGAGCACACCATGAGCCTGCGCCCCGGGGACACCTCGGTCTTACAACCCAATATGACCTTTCATATGATTTTGGGTATGTGGATGGAGGACTTCGGGTTTGAATGCAGCGAGTCCTTTCAGGTCACCGAATACGGCTGCCGAACCTTTGCCGATTTCCCACGCAAGCTTTTCCTCCTCTCCTAGGGGTTAACAGGGCAATCAGGCATGAAAATACTGTTGCTTCTTGCTCAATCCATGAACCGGAATCATAAGCCGGAGAAACCATGATATTCAAGGCCAGGAAAGGGCAGACCTCCTACGGGGAAATTATCGGCATCCTCCTGCTGGACACCAACACCCCCTTTATCCAGGGAGATGTGGGCAATGCCGCCAGTTACCGGTATCCCGTGCGCTTCAAGCGCATCGACGGGCTGACCCCGGGCCGTATCTTCGAGCACGATCGGAGCTTTGTACAGGCCATGATCGCTGGAGCGCAGGAGCTGGAGCGGGAAGGGGTCAGGGCCATTACCGGAGACTGCGGGTTCATGGCCATTTATCAGCACGAAGTCCAAGAGGCGGTGGACATCCCGGTCTTCCTGACCAGCCTGCTGCAAATCCCGTTTATAACCTCCATCATCAAGCCCAGCTCCCTGGTGGGTGTTCTCACCGCCAACTCCCAAGCCTTGACCCGGGAGATGCTCCTCTATCTGGGCATCAACAACCCGGACCGAGTGGTCGTCGCCGGCCTGGAAGACACCCAATGCTTCAAAAAGGCGGCCATCGATGACGTGGGCATCCTGGACACTGAAGGCGTGCGCACCGAGGTGGTCCAGTCCGCTCAAGACCTGCAACGGAAAAACCCGAGCCTTGGGGCCATGCTTTTGGAATGCAGCATGCTGCCCCCGTATGCGGCAGCCGTTCAGGAGTCCCTCGAGCTCCCGGTATTCGATTACTTGAGCATGATAGATCATCTGGCCGCCTCTTTGATCAAGAAACGCTTCCCCGAAAGTATGTAAAACAGGTAGTTATGGATAGGATACAAGCCAGAATAAGCGAGCTGAAGGACGAGACCATTGCCTTGCGCCGGGATTTTCATGCCCATCCTGAGCTGGGGTTTCAGGAATTCCGCACCGCCTCGGTCATTGAGGAATATCTTCAGGCCCTGGGCCTGGAAACCACCAGGGTGTCCGGTACCGGAGTGGTAGCCCTTATTCAAGGCCGCTCCGAAAGCCCTGTGCTTATGCTCCGGGCGGATATGGACGCCCTGCCCATATGCGAGCTGAGGGATGTGGATTACGCATCCTGCACCGAAGGAGTGATGCACGCCTGCGGCCACGACGCACATATGGCCATGCTTCTGGTTGCGGCCAAGGTACTGGTGGAAAACAAGGAACATATCCAGGGATGCGTCAAGCTCGTCTTTCAACCCAACGAAGAAATCAATGGAGCCCGGGACATGATCCGGGCCGGAGCTCTGGAGAATCCTGCGGTTGATGCAGCTTTCGGCATCCATATCTGGAGCCAGCTGCCATCCGGGACTGTGGCTGTCACCCCGGGACCGGTCATGGGAGGACTGGACGTATTCAAGGTGCTCATCAAGGGCAAGGGCGGACACACCGGGTTTCCGGAGGAGGCGATCGATCCGGTCATAACCGCAGCTCACGTGGTTCTGGCCGTCCAGACCATCCAAACCAGGGAAATAAGCAACCTGCAGCCCACGACCATCATGTTCGGCAAGCTGAACGGGGGAACGAAAAGCAACATCATCCCTGAAGAGGTCCACTTGGAAGGGAGCATTCGCTATCTCTACCCGGCGGGCCCTGACAGCCCGGACCATCCCACGCAGCGCTTTCAACGCCTTGTGAACAGCGTCTGCAACACACATCGCTGTTCATGTGAGATCAATATGGACAGGGAGAACATCCCCTTGATCAACGATCCCCGTCTGACCCGGATCATGCACCAGGCCGTGGCCGAAGTCATGGGACCGACGGACTGCATCACCACCATGCAGACCATTGCCAGCGAGGACTTTTCTGAGTTCAGCGCCCGTGTTCCGGCAGCCTTTATTTTTCTGGGCTGCGGCGATCCGAAAAAAGGCACGGACATCGCTCATCACAATCCAAGCTTTAACATTGACGAGGAGGTACTGCCCTTGGGCGTTTCCATCTATGTTTCAAGCGTGTTCACCTTTTTCCAAAACACCGTTTGAACCTTTGAACACGCACAACCATTCAGGAGGTGATAGCCATACCCAGAAGCTTTTCCATCACTTTGGACTTTTGCAAACCTCAGCCAAAGGAGAGCGGCTATGAAAAAATGGATCCTTGTCTCACTCATGATCGTGTTTTGCTGGACGGCAACCTATGCCTGGGCGGACAACTACACTGGCAAGCCGATCAAGGCCAAGCTGGCTTCGGAGGAAATCGAGGGCGACTTCATGACCGTCTGGGCCGAGAAGTTCGCCGATCACATGCGGGAGTGGTCGGACGGCAAGATCGACATTGAGGTCTACCCCTACGGAACCCTGGGGGCCACCGGAGACATCAACGAGCTCTGCCAGCTTGGAGTGGTTGAATTCGTCTTTTCAGATTATGCCTGGATCAGCTCCTTCGTTCCCCAAGCCCAGGTCCTGGCCCTGAACTACATCTTTCCCACAGAGAAGGTTCCCCAGACCCTGGATTGGATGATGGAGAATGGGGAATTCTATCCCCTTTTGGTCCAGGCTTTCGAAAACAACGGCCTGGTGCCCATGGCGGTCATGTTCGAAGGCTGGCAGTGGCTGACCACGAACAACAAGATTGAAAAGCTCAGCGACATGAAGGGCCTCAAGATCCGGGTCATGTCCTCCAAGCTCTTGGTGGAGGACTACAAGGCCTATGGGGCTTCGCCAACGCCCATGGACTATGGAGAAGTGTACAGCGGATTGCAGATGGGCCTCATAGACGGGCAGGTCAATCCTCTGTTCGCCATCTACTCCATGAAGTTCTACGAAGTGCAGGACTACTGCACCCAGCTCAGGAATGAGCCCTTTCTGGGAATTCCCACAGTCAACCAGGACTTCTTTGAGAGCCTGCCGGAAAACGCTCAACAAGAGATGCTCAACTTCTGGCAGAACTCCATCCTCGAGGCCGGAGAATGGATCACGGCCAGAAACCAAAGCGACAAAGAAAAAATGAAACAGGCCAAGCCCGAACTGGAGTTCAATTACCTGGACGACGAGGCCATAGCCGAGTTCGAGGAACAGGCTGAAACCGTGTATCCCAAGTTCAAAAAAATCGGCGGGCAGGGCTCCGATGAAATCCTGGAAGCCCTTCTTAAGGACATAGAGAACGCGAAAAAAGCCCTGAATATCCAATGATAGGTCGCTCACCGCTGCAGCCTGGCCAGGCTGCAGCGGTGCCGAGCTGAACAAAAAGGTGCCTTATGAACCATGACACGGCCCATAAGCCCAATGAGACGTTCTTTCAGCGTTTAAACAAAAACATCGGGATGGTGATCAATTTCCTGGAAGTCTCGATCTTGATATTCTGTGTGGCTTCACTAGCTATTTTGCTCATTGCCAATGTCTTTGCCCGCACCTTTTTCCAAAGCATCTACTTCGCGGAAGAAATCTCCAAGTTTCTGGTCATGCTCACCACCTTCACCGGGGTTAGCTACGGGGTGAGGAGAGCAAGGCATATCCGTATGGGGGCCTTTTTAGACGCCATGCCAGTGAAGATGGAAAAGGTATTCATTATCATCATTTGTCTTGTCAGTGCTGCGGTCATGGCAATGATGGCCTATTTCTCCTATGAATACCTGTTGAACGCCATGTCCCGCAGTCATGTCACATCCGCCCTTCGGGTTCCCAAATGGACCTTCTACATCATCATTCCCATTGGCTTCGGCCTGGCCTGTATCCAGTACATCCGAACCATTATCAAAAATTTGACAGAAAAAGACGTCTGGCAGTCTCCGGAACAGCAGAGCGAATATGAAGACGAACAGATTGGAGGGGCTCAGCTATGATGCTCTTTGGAATCTGCCTGGCTACTATGCTCCTGTTTGGTTTTCCCTTTATGGTCACCCTGCTGGGCTCCCTGATTCTCTATATCTACATCTATATGCCGGACTTTGCCCCCAAGCTCATGATGACCATGGTCCAGCAGGTGATCACCGGAGTCACCCCTCCAGCCTTGGTCTGCGTTCCCATGTTCATCCTCTCGGCCAGCATCATCACCTCCGGCGAATCCGCCGGCCGTTTGATCCGGATGATCAAGGTCTTTGTCGGGCATCTGCCCGGGGGACTGCCCATCACCACGAATGCCAGCTGTACTCTGTTCGGGGCTGTATCTGGCTCTACCCAGGCCACCGTGGCCGCCATTGGCGGAACCATGCGGCCCATGCTCCTGGATGCAGGCTATAAGAGCTCCTTCACCTTGGGCTTGATCGTCAACTCCAGCGACATTGCCTTTTTGATTCCTCCCAGCATCGGCTTCATCGTCTACGGGGTGGCCACCAGCACCTCCATAGGCATGCTCTTTCTTTCCGGTATCCTTCCCGGACTGATGATCCTGCTCATGTTTTCCATTTATTGCTATCTGTATTCCAAAATCAAGAAAGTGGGCCTATTGCCCAAGGCCACCTGGCCGGAAAGGGTCTCTGCCGTCAAAGACGGCCTTCCGGTCATGGGTTTTCCGGTCATCATCGTCGGAGGTATCTACACCGGAATATTCAGCCCCACGGAAGCCGCGGCTGCTGCCGTCTTCTATGCCCTGTTCCTGGAGACCCTTATCTATCGCAGCCTGACTATCAATCGCATTGTGGACTCCTTTTTACAGACCGGAGTCATCACTGGGGTGGTCTTTATTTTGGTTGGAGCCGGCCAAGCCTTTTCCTGGATGATCGGTTTCATGCAGATCCCCCAGCAGCTGCTGCCTCCGCTTTTCGGGGCCGATCCGTCCATGCTTCGGGTCATTTTGATTGTTGTGATCGTCTATTTCCTAGCCTGCATGTTTGTGGACCCCATTGTGGCCATCTTCATTTTAAGCCCCATTTTTCAGCCTTATGTGGTCAGTGCCGGCGTGGACCCCATTTTACTCGGGACCCTGGTCACCTTGCAGGCGGCTATAGGCTCAGCTACCCCGCCCTTTGGCTGCGACATCTTCACCGCTCAGCTCATTTTCCGACGGCCCTACCTCGAAGTCATCGGCCATGCCCTGCCTTTCTTGATCATGCTCATCCTGGCTACGGTGATTTTGGTGGTCTTTCCCCAGATAGCCCTGTGGCTCCCCAATATGGCCATGGGAGGATGAGAAGCGGCCCGTGGTCGGTGATTGGAAAACCAAGAATTCTCAGATCAGATACTGGGGAGATGTGATCATGTTCCTGAAATACTGCTTCCTTTGCATGGCCCTCATCTTCATCCTCGGTTTTACATCCGCCGCCTATGGCGGAACGACTGAGTACTCCTGGCAGATCGCCCTGGAAGAGATTGAAGGCAGCATGCAGCACGAGTATGCCAGAAAATTCGCCCAGACCCTGCAGGATATATCCAAGGGGCGGATCCAATGCGACATTCTCTTCTATGGAGAGCTGGGCACCTCCGGTGAGATCGGCAAGCTCTTACAGGCCGGAGATATTGAATTCGCCTTCCAGTCTCCCGGTCACCTGGGGGCTGTCATCCCTGAAGTCCAAGTCTTTTCCATCCACTACCTCTTTCCCACCGATTTCCAGCTCTTGGAAAAGGTCCTGCGCCAAGGGCCCAACACCTATCCGGCCTTACAAAAGTATTACCAGAAGCACGATATCCACCTCCTGTCCATCATTGAAGAGGGCTGGCAGATCTGGACCGCTAACAAGCCCTTACGCAATCCTTCGGACTTTCAGGGAATCACCTTCCGGGTCATGTCAGCCCCTTTTTTGATCACCGCCTATCGGCTCTACGGGGCCTACGTGATCACCGTACCCTACGGCCAAATCTACGACGACCTGGACCTGGGACGCATCGATGCCCAGACCCAGCCCTTTTTCGCCATCCAGGAAATGAAGTTCTACGAAGTCCAGGACTACATGATCAAGGCCAATCAGCTCCCCTTTATCGCCACTTTTGCCGCCAACCGGGAGTTCATGGACAGTCTGCCGCAGGAGACCCGCAAGCTTATCGCCGAGGCCATCGAGGCAGCCAACGAGTTTATCTTCGACTTCGAACCGGAGCTGAACCGGAAAAGGAAAGAGATGATCCTGGAAGCCAAGCCGACCATGAGCTATATCCAGCTTACGGATGAAGAGATCGCTGCATTCAAGGACAAGGCAAGGCCTCTCAGAGACAAATATCTGGAAATGGGCGGACAAGGGGCCAAGGAGGTACTGGAGGCCGTCCTGGCCGACATTGAGTGGGCCCGGAAAGGGGAAGCTGAATAAAGGGAGCGATCCTGGAACCTTGCCCAGGATGGAATGGAGAGCCCAGTCAGGGCACTTGAGCAAACATGAAAAGAGATCGATAGCTCAGATTTGCCGGAGGCAAAGCTGAAAAGGACGTCCCCGAGATGACCGATTACGGCGTGACATTACAAGATATCTACCAAGCCCGTTCCCGGCTGACTCCTTTGGTTCGCAGAACCCCGCTCATTTTTTCACAGCCATTGAGCGAGCTTACTGGCCGGCAAGCATTCCTCAAGCTGGAGTCCCTTCAGGAGACTGGATCCTTTAAGGTCCGCGGCGCAACCAACGCCCTTATGAATCTGACACCGGAACAAAAGGAAAAGGGTGTCATCGCCTTTTCCACTGGCAACCACGGCCGGGCTGTTGCCTATGTGGCCGAAAAACTGGGCATCAAATCCGTCATCTGCCTTTCCCAAAGGGTACCACAATACCGGGTCCAAGCCCTGGAGGCCCTCGGAGCTGAGGTGGTCAGGCATGGTCAAAGCCAGGACGAAGCCTATACCAAAGCCATTGCCCTGCAGCAGGAACAGGGCCTGACCATGGTCAAGCCGTTTGACGACCCCTTGGTACTAGCCGGACAGGGGACCATCGGCCTGGAGCTCCTGGAAGATCTCTCGGACATAGATACAGTGCTGGTTCCGCTTTCCGGCGGTGGGCTCATGGCCGGAATCGCATTTGTCCTCAAGTCCGCTTGCCCTCGAATCAAGGTGGTGGGACTGTCCCTGGAAGTCTCCGCCCCCATGTACCAAAGCCTCCAGGCCGGCAGGCCTGTTGAGATCGAGGAAAAGGCCAGCCTGGGTGACGCCTTGCTTGGCGGCATCGGCCTGGACAACCGCTATACCTTCCCTCTCTGCCGAGATCTCGTCGACGAGGTAATCCTTATCTCCGAACAGGAGATCGCCACGGGCCTGTCCTACGCCTTCCACAACCACAGGCTGGTGGTCGAAGGGGCGGGAATCGTGGGCCTCTCAGCCCTCATATCCGGCAAGACGTCCCATCTTGGACACAGAGTGGCTGTAATCTTAAGCGGCGGAAACATGGATACCAAGGCCCTCACCCAAATTGCCATGGAGCGCTATGTTGGAGGCAACAACATGAAACGCCAAGCCATCTACACTGACAAGGCCCCGGAACCGGGCCCCTACTCCCAGGCCATCAAGTACAACGACCTCGTCTTCGTCTCCGGGCAGACCTCGGACGATCCCGTAACCCACGAGCCGATACAGGACAGCATCGCCTCCCAGACGGAGCGGATCCTGACCCACATCAAGTACATCCTCGAGGAGGCGGGCTCCGGCCTGGACCAGGTGCTCAAGGTGAACGTCTACCTCTCGGCCTGGGAGCACAAGGAGGAGATGAACCGGGTCTACAGGACCTTCTTCCCCAAGGATCCCCCGGCCAGGATCGCCATGGCCGTGCAAGGCCTCGACGCCGGCCTCGATGTGGAGATCGACTGCATCGCCCATGTCTAGACCGAAAACAGCGGCCTCCCGGAGCCATTGCCAGGAGACCGCTGCAAAGGGAAAATCGGTGGGCGGTCTTTTCGCCCTCCTCTCGGCGCTCCTGTTCACAACCCTCAATGTGGTCATCCGATACAGCGACCCCTACTTGAGCGTCATGCACATGATGTTCGGCCGCTGCTTGGTGGGCGTCGTCTTTCTCCTCGGGCTGGCCGCAATCTTCAGGATCAGCATCTTGGGGCGCAGACGGGGGATTCTCCTCGGGCTCGGACTTTCCGGCAGCGTGAGCATCCTGTGTCTCATCACCGCCCTCGTGCTGCTGCCGCTTTTTCAGGCCCTCATCCTGTTCTATCTTTATCCGGTCATTGCCGCTCTGGTTTCCACGCCGCTCACCGGGGACCGCATCGATGCTATGGACTGGGGTCTCATCTGCCTGGCCGTCCTCGGGGCCGGGCTCGTCCTCTGGACCGGAGGGACGGAGAGGCTGGAGCTCCAGTGGGGACACCTCTGCGCCTTGGGCGCCGCTTTGTTCTACGGCCTCACCCTGACCCTGGTGCGTAAGGTGAGTCAGGTCAATCATCCCTTGACCCCTATACTCTATGTCTGCGTCCTGGGAACGCTGCTCAGCCTTCCCTCTCTGGCCCTGGCCAGGCAGCCGCTCCCCTTGTCCACACCCGCCCTGAGCGGAATGATCGGCATCGGGCTGTTCGCCGCTCTGGCCCATCTGGCCGGCAACAAGGCCCTGACCTACCTCTCCTCGCCCCATGTTGGCATTGTGAGCATGCTCGAGGTGGCATTCAGCAGCCTGTGCGGATATATCCTCTTCTCCGAAGCCGTGGGCTGGTCGGCCCTGTTCGGGGCTCTGCTCATCGTTGTCGGCAGCCTGGGGCTAACCAAGCGGGCCGCAGGAGCTGCAGTCCCTCAGGCCTGACTGCTTGATCCGGGCCAGCCTCCCTGGTCTCCTTCAACCGGGCTCGGAGCGATGCAATATATCGCAAAAAAGAGATACCTTCTTGGACTACTCCAAGGTTGATCCGTAATGCCTGTTGAAGTGTGTGGAACGGAACTTGGCGATCTTCCATTCCGGGACGTTGCACTTCGAGCAGATATCCTGATACCATTTGTTCCTCAGCCATCGTACAGCACGGCAGTTCCTGGAGTTCTTGACTATAAACCCTTCATTGCAATGGGTAGTGATATGGACATGCTTTCTGTCCAGGGTTTCTATGGATCGTATCCCGTGCAGCACCCCGGTTCGCGAGGGCCACAACTTGATCTTGTAAATAATGCGAAACAGGTCAACCTTTTTGTTGTAAAAGCGCTTCTTGGTATCTGCTTTATGCACTTGCGACATAGATAACTCTTCGATCGTAACCTTGAACAACTTCTTCGCTATGCGTCTTAGGTTCAGCTTTCGCTGCTCTTCACTCCCCTCGGTGAGCCATCAGCTTCTTCTAACTGGGAACCGTGAGCTTTGAGCTCTCCCGAAACAGAATCTATTTGACAGACAGGGAGACCATGGCAGCTACGCCCAGCTGCAATGGATCATGTATTACCCGATGGCCGTGACGCAAGTAGGCTTCTGCGGTGAGGCCCAGCGGAACTCCAGGGGCAGCCAGGAACAGGCGGGGAGGGATGTTCTCTAGGCCGAGGATATTTCCAGCCGGTGTGGCATCTATCACAGCCACGTACTCCCGGAGATCCTTCGGAAACTGTGCAAGTATTTCAGCATATTCCCTCCTGTGCGGGCTGAGGCTTTGATACCACAGCTCGGCCTTGGCTCCATCCGGATCGTATACAGCCACGGGCTGCTCAGCCCACAGGAGCTCGGCAAGAGAGGCCTGACCAATCTGACCACAGCCCAGAACGAGGACCCTGCCCTCCGAGAGCCTTGTCATGAGCCTAAGAGCAGCCACATAGGCCTTGGCAGTCGCCTGATTGTTATGAACAACCGACTTCCTTCCGGAATTTATGGCAATGAAATCAGAGTCGTCGGCGCAGAATACAATATCGGCCTGGGAGGCAAAAGCCTCGGCAAGGCCGCCAACATCTGAGGAGGAAGTGATCTCGGCTCTGCAGCCGAGAAAGGAGACAATATCGCGAACAGCCTCGCAGAAGCCGGGTATGATGCCTTGACCGAAGGTTATGGGCACCACGGCGAAGAGCCTGTTCTCTATTGTCCTTGCAAAGGCCTGCTCGGACAAGCCGGCTGCAGCCAAGGCGATACCCTTCAGGGAATGACCTGTCTTGTCTCGCAGCTCCAGATCGTACTCTTCAAGGCCCTTGCTCAGGCCGCATATCTCATGGGAAGTCAACCGAGTCATAGCAGCGCTTTGCTTCCTTACCAGGGTCCTTTCTGGAAGCGTCTTTCTCTTCTGGCTCCGGCCATCCTCTTGTCATTCCAGTATATAACGCTTTATATTTGACAGCTCACTAGTACCCCTCCCTGCTGCAGCTATTGAAAAACATTCCTTTCCCAATCCCGGCACAGGGAGAAGGAATCCAGGAGGTTGCTGTAAAATTGAGCTCGTTTGGCCTGCACCTCGTCAAGGGAGGAGCCGGCAAAAATGAGCGTAGCCCCCCAGTCATGGGGATAGGCATGATTGATATCGGTTATGGCCTCCTCCGCCCCATAGAAATCCTCTAGGAGCCTCATCTTTTTCCTGCCGGCCATGCTGCCTTCACCGCAGAACAAAAGAGACCCGTCTTTGACTGCAATATGCTCGTAGACTACATGGTTGCTCTGGAAGGTCTGCTCCCTGTTCTTGGATCCCGGGAAAAGAAATCCAGCGAACCGCTCCAGGATATTGCAATCGCAAGACCAGTATACCGCGGTTGGCGTCTGGCTTGGGAGCCGCGCGTCAATCTCAATGGTTACCAGCCGTCCCTGGTGCAGAATGGCTTCCACATCCATGACTCCGTGCAGCTGAACAGCCTCTGCGATCTGTCTGGCCTGGCTGTGAAACTCATCGATGATCCCGCTCTCCAGCCCGCTAGGGGCTATTACTCGCTTGCAATCGAAGGCAGGGTCTATAATGAGATCGGTTACCTGTATGGTTTCATAGTTGCCAGGCACTCCAATCACCTCAAGGGAGTAGAGCTGCCCGGTTATGTACTTCTCGGCCACCCAGCTGTCTTGATTGAGCTTGTGGAGCAGCTGTTCAGAGAGCTCGGTATGAACCTGCACCTGCTTGCTTCCGCTTTGCCCGTCAGGCTTGATTATTAAAGGAAAGCCGCATTCCGGCCACTTTTGCGGAACCGGGATGCCGATTTCTTCAAGCAAGGCATAGGAACGATGTTTGGAGGAAGATATGGAGTAGGCGTTTCGGTCAAAGAGGCAAGGGATGCCCAGCTGATGGCTCAGCCCTTCGATTGCCTGGAGAGCCCGGCGGTTCTCCGTGGCGGGAATGATTATATCGACACCCCTCAAGTCAGAGACATAGCCCTTCCAGCTGGCTATATCGAGCTGCAGAAAGCTGTCGCACAATCCCTGAGCTGGTGCGTCGTTATCCTTATCTATTAAAAGCGTGCTCCAACCGGCTTTCCTGGCAAGATAGCAGGCCTCCAGCCCTTGCAGCCTGCCTCCGATGATTGCTGCCTGCATGGGGGCTTAGGCTTCCAGGGCTAAGGAGGAGGGAGCGGCCTGGATCCAGGTCATATAGCTTGCTTTTGATCCTATGCACAGGCCAAGAGAGTCCACTTCCCGCCCGAGGCGCTCCACCGTTCTGTTAAAGTTCTCAATATCCAGTGTCTGATTGGCTACTCCGGACAAGCCGCAGCCGGGGGGAACAATCGAGGTTATAACATTCGCCCCCGCCTGGAGCCTTTCCGCAAGACCTCTGAGCCCGTCAACGTCCAGCGAGGCGGGTATCAATTTCGAAGGGTTCAGCAGCCGGAGAACGGCTATCAGCTTGAGCTCCATAGCGGATCCCTGGCCGGGGGATGAGGCCAGCGGCGTTCCCCTCTGGGGAACAAAGGTCATGGCCCTTAGCTGATCGAAATGTCCACTGCTCATCTCCAGCAGGGACTCAGCCAAATCAGCAGGCCTTTCCCCTACACCGCACAAGATCCCTTCCTCGGTGAGAAAGCCCAGCTGCTGGGCATTTCTTTTTGCTTCCAGGCGGCTGGAAAAGCCTTGCCTGCAACGCAGGGCTGCAAATAAATCCCGGTTGTAGGTTTCTTGATAGCAGGCATACCAGGAAACCCCGACTGACCTTAAGTCTTGCAGCAGGTCATAGGATAGCACCCCGGGGGAAATCATCAAGGGAAGCGAAGTGGCGGACTTTACGCTTTCCACCATCTCCAGCAAGGATTGAAGGCCTGGAGTTTGGTTGTGAAAATAAGGATCCTCGCCCATGGTTAGATCCAGCAGGTGCACTCCATAATCCTGCAAAATGAGTGCTGCATTGACGATCTCCTCTGTGGTCTTGCGATAGCGAGCGCAATGCATGTTTTCCTTTCGAAAGGAGCAAAAGGAGCAGCTGTTCCTGCAGTAGGTGCTGACATACAAAAAGCCGTAGAGATAAACTGCATTGCCGAAGTATCTGCTGCGAAGATTGTTTGCGGTATCATACAGAGCCTGCAGCTTGTCCGGGTCTTCAATATGCAGAAGATGGAGCACCTCAGTGTAGCTCAGTCCTGTCTCCTGATAAGCCCTCTCAAGGATGCTCCTGAGCTTGGAATCCTTATCGATTCCAGAGTGCAAAGTTTTTGAATAATGCATTACATTCGATCTCGCTAGATATTGAGGCGTATTCCGTTCAGGTAGCTTAACGACCTGCCCACCTTGCGCACATTTGCTGTATTCCTTATATGCATCAGCATTCGCTCCAGACCGAAGCCGACTCCGATCCAAGGCGTGAATATCCCCCATTCGGCATCCAAGGCATGGGGCCCCATGGAAGCCGAGCCTACTTCCATCTGCTCAGGGCCTACGACCACATCAAGGGTTTGGCCGTATACAGCAGAGCTTTCATAAGTCAGCTCGTAATCATCTATGCCGCTCTGGGCCATGAGAACATCAATAACATCTCTCAAGCGCGATTCCCTGTGCTCATTGTCCAGACCGAACTCGGCCGCATTGAGCATGGTAAACTCGGAGGCATGGAGAGCCCCCTCTGTTTCCTTCCTGAAACAGGAGCCGATTTCAAAGATTCTTACCGGAGGCTCCCATATGCGAAGCAAGTTTCGTACAATATAGTATAGATGCGGGGCCAGCATCGGCCTGAGACAATGCCTTTCATCCACCCAATAGACTTGCTTGAAAATATGATGCGACTCATCAAGGCTCATCTTTTGCAAATGCCCCTTGGACATGAGCAAAGGGGTGGCGACTTGAACAAATCCATTGTCAATAAGAGCTGCTGCCAGGTTCTCGGATAGGCTGATCAGGTGGGGCCTGGGAGAAGAGGAATCGCGCCAAGCGTTGAGACGAGATCTTTGATCTTGAATCAATCTATGTTCCAGGCTCTGAAAGGCTTGATTCCTTTCCTGGTCGCTGGAGAAGGTTCGGGTAAGCTCCGAGCTGTCTGCATTGAGCTCTTTCAATCTTTTTTCTTGAACAGTTGTCCACCCCATCAAGATATATGCCTGTTCGGTTTAGAGGAGTACGCTTTGAGCAAGCCTTAAAGCTTGGCGGAGTGTCCGGGGGTTGCACCCGGCTGCATGGATTTAGAGTCCATGTGATCCCTTTTTCGATCAACACTCCGTAATTGCGGAATATTTTCTAGAAGCTCACCACGACCGGCTTGAGAGCAGGAAGAAGCCCGGTACGGCTGCGCCCCTTTTCATAAACGAAAACCCCTCACTTCGCTTGTCTAGCTGCAGCTCGAGCTTGAACCAGGTTTACCGCTCACAAAAGCCAGATCCAAACCGGAAGAGGGGTGCAGACAAACTGAGTGAGGGGGTGAGGGGTTGCCGTTTATGTGAAGCTGCACGCGGGCCGGGTTGGCCAAGCGAGATTAGGGCAGCTTTACCTTTTACCCTTTCAAAAGAGCAAGGGCCTTTTTAACGCCGTCAGAGGCGTCTTCAGCATAAGCATCTGCCCCGATGCTCTCAGCCCATTTCTTTGTTACAGGGGCTCCGCCGACTATCGTTTTAAACTTATCACGCAGCCCGCTTTCTTTCAACTTTTCCTCCAGCTTCCTCTGCTGCGGCATGGTGGTAGTCAGCAGGGCGCTGGTTCCGATGATGTCGGCTCCAAACTTTTCAGCCTCTTCGATGATTTTGTCGTTGGGTATATCATTTCCAATATCCATTACGTCAAAGCCATTGGCCCTGAATATGGAGGCCACGATTGTCTTGCCGATATCATGGACATCGCCCTGTACGGTGGCTATGAGCAGCTTCCCCTTGGAGCTCGAGGATTGGCCTTCCTCCTGAAGCGATTGATTGACGAGCTCCACAACCCGCTCCATGATCTTTCCGGACTTAATGAGCTCGGGCAGGAAGCAGCTTCCTGCATTGAACTTCTCTCCAATTTCATCCAGCCCTACCAAATATCCGTTTTCTAAAAGCTCCATCCCGCCTACTCCGGAATCGAGAGCCTTTTTAGCTACCTCTTCTGCTAGGGACTGATCAAGATCAAGAATGGATTTCTTGGCATCAGCAAAGTATTGTTCTTCGTTTGACATACAATCCTCCTGTGTAATGAGAAATTAAGCAGTTCTTAAGACAAGTGGCCTATTTAAGATGCATTGACAGTACAACTCTTTCGCAGTTTCTTGCTGGAAAGTTACCGCACGGACTCCATTCCAAGGGAAAGGCTCTGTCCTGAAAACATCTGAATCCAACCCAAAATGGTGACTCCCGCCTTTTGAGCAATCTTGCCCTGTTCGTGCAAAAACAGTCCTGACATGCAAGGAGCAGCATATTCCATCTCACTGTACCGGTCAACAAATATTTAGGCGTCTGTTTTCAACGTACTTCTAACCTAGTTTAATCAACCTGTCAAAGATCTTGCCGCTCCTGGAAAAGTCGCAGGCTGACAAGGAGGGGAAGCTGTTGCCAAGAGCACTTCGACAGGGATGCCAGGTTCAGCGCAGCCGTTGGACACGCTGACTTACTTAGGGTTTTATTTGAAAAGAAGCAAAGGGCACGGCTGACCGCAGCCTCGGACTCAAGGGCTAAAGGAGCTGCATCCCCAGAACCGCCGCTATCGCGCCGGCCATGATCCAGATGATGTGCAGCTCGAACCAGGCCAGGAGGGCTGCGGCCAAGCCCCCGGCCAGCCCAACCTCCGGCCTTTCCGGAGCCACTTCCAGGATGCCCGGGAAGATGAGGGCGCCCAGGGCGGCGTAGGGTATGGTGTCCAGCCAGCTGCGCAGCCATTTGGGCAGGGATACGGACTGCAGAACCACCGCCGGCAGGAAGCGGGGAACAAAGGTTACCAGGGCCATGCCGCCGATAATGAGCAGAAAGTCCATAGCCGTCATCTCCTGTGGATGAACATGCCGATACATCCCCCCAGAACCGTGGCCAGCACTATGGACCAGCCCTTGTCCAGGAAATGGTGCAGTATATAGCACAGCCCCATCCCTGCGACTGCGATCCAGGCCAGGCGCGGCACTTTTTTTGCGGCCGGAACCAACAGCCCGATGAACATAGCGTACAGGGCCACCGCCATGCCGGAGCTGAGGCTGGGAGGGATCATGTGGGCCAGGCCGCCGCCCAGCAAGGTTCCTCCCACCCAGGCAGCATAGGCGATCGCCATGAGCCCCAAGGCGAAAAGGCGGCGATCTCTGCCTTGGGGCATCCCGGTATGCAGGGACAGGACGGCGAAGGTTTCGTCGGTCACGCCAAAGGAGAGGGGCAGCTTCCAGAGGCCCGGCAGCTCCCCCAGCCTGTCGGCTACAGTGAGGCTCATGATGAGATGACGCAGATTGACGCAAAATGTGGCGATGATGATCTGGAACGGTCCGGCCCCGGACAGCAGCATGCCGATGGCCATAAACTGGCTCGCTCCGGCAAAAACGGCCGCAGACATCCCCACCGCCTGGAGCACCGTCAAGCCGGCTTCCAGGGCCAGGGCCCCGAAGGCTACGGCAATGGGGAGGTAGCCGATGGCGATAGGGCTGCCTGTTTTGGCTCCCTGGAACAGTTTTTGCTTGCTCGCCACTGAGCTCTCCTGCGCGATATTGGATTGCAGCTGAGCAGACGCTCAAGGAGCGCCCTTGCGACCTGAAGCCACGTTGTGACCTCGGCAGCGTCCTTTCTTAGGCAAGGGGCATTGTTTCTGTCAATCCGTAAAGGCCTGCCGATTCGCCGGCTTGTCCAAGCCCTTTCAGCGCCGGGACCTGGAACGGGTCATCGCCCAAAACCATCCCCGCCATTGAGCCCCGCACGGCCTTTCTGCCAATTTTCACCTCGAATATAGCTTCACTCGACAGTCAAAAGTTCTTCGATAACTAACTGTTTTTAATAACAATATTCAAGATTGAATCTGGATGTCGTAAATCCTTCTTAACTCTCTGATTTTATTCTTCAACCGTGAACCGTGAACCTGGAACTTTGAACCCTCAAGATAGCTTCATATCAGATTGCAAAACGGCCACCCGGCACTCAGTTCCGTGATGAATAGCTGCAGATTATGACAAACCCATTATCCGCCTCCACATACACCCGGAGATAATTTTTTCAAAACTGAGTGCCTGGTCAATCAACATACTGAAAATATGATTTTTTTCTTCAATAAAGTTACCATTAAGCCAGCTTTGCCTCCGGCAAATCTAACAGTTGAAAAACAGGCCAAAGAGTACTATAAGCTGACCATATTCTTGCCCGGCAAAGGAGATCCTCCGAAACAACGGGCAGATTACTCCCCCTCTGCAATCCCAAACCGTCCCCGCAAATGCATTGTGCGGGGAGAATCATGGTAGCCTATCGTGATAAAGGTTCAGGACATCGTGAAGAGCTTCGGCGGCTTGGTGGCTGTTGACGGCTGCAGCCTGGAGATCGCCCCCGGAACGATTACCGGTCTTATCGGCCCCAACGGCGCGGGCAAATCAACGCTCTTCAACATCGTGGCCGGATTTGAAAAGCCGGATTCCGGCAAGGTATTCCTGGCCGGGGAAGATGTCACCGGGATGCCGCCGCACCGCCTCTTTCACAAGGGCCTGGTCAGAACCTTTCAGGTCCCGCACGAGTTTGACCGGATGACCGTTCTGGAAAACCTGATGATCGTTCCTCCCAGCCAGTGCGGGGAAAAGGTCTGGTCTCCCCTGGTCTTCTGGAAACGGGTCTGCCTGGAGGAGAGCGAGGTTCGCTGCCGGGCCGAGGAAGTGCTGGACTTCCTGCAGCTGACCCATCTCAAGCACGAGCTGGCAGGCAACCTCTCCGGCGGGCAGAAAAAGCTCCTCGAGCTCGGCAAGACCATGATGACCGAGGCCAAGATGGTACTTCTGGACGAGCCCGGAGCCGGCGTGAACCGCACCCTGCTGGGCAAGCTGGCCAGCGATATCCGCAGGCTGAATCGGGAGCGGAATTATACCTTCTGCATCATCGAGCACGATATGGACCTCATCATGGAGCTCTGTCACCCGGTTGTGGTCATGGCTCAGGGCCGGGTGCTGGCTCAAGGATCCATGGAGGAGCTGCGCCGCAACAAGCAGGTTCAGGAGGCCTATCTGGGCGGTGCCGTAGAGCAGGAAGCCGGGGAGATGTGAGTATGTCGCTCTTGCATGCGGAAGGGATTTACGGCGGCTACGGAGGGGTGGATATCCTGAGCGGAGTGAGCGTCCGCATCGAGCCGGGAGAGATCGTATCCATCGTCGGGCCCAACGGAGCCGGGAAATCTACCGTGATGAAGGCCGTTTTCGGCCTGATCCGGGTGCGCCGGGGGAAGGTCCTGTTCCAGGACAAGGACATTACCCACCTGCGTCCGGATCTCATTGTGCGCCAGGGCATGTGCTACGTCCCCCAGGAGTATAATGTCTTCCCTTCGCTCACGGTGCATGAGAACCTGGAGATGGGGGCCTTTGTCCGAAGCGACGACTACTCGGCCGCTCTGGACCGGGTCTACGAGCTCTTTCCGCCCCTCAAGGAGAAACGCAAGCAGCCGGCCGGCAACCTCTCCGGCGGACAGCGCCAGATGGTGGCCATCGGACGGGCCCTCATGCTGGAGCCGAGCCTGCTCCTCCTGGATGAGCCTTCGGCCGGCCTCTCTCCGCTGTTCATCGAGCATATCTTTGAGCGGATCAAGGAGATCAACAACCTGGGGGTGGGCATCCTCATGGTGGAGCAGAACGCCAAGCAGGCCCTCGCCCTGTCGCACAGGGGCTATGTCCTCGTCATGGGCACCAACCGCTATGAGGATACCGGACAGAATCTCATCGACAATCAGGAAGTTGCCGAAATGTTTCTGGGAGGATAAGGAGGCCGAAGCGTGGAAATCCTGCAGCTTGTCATCTACGGCATCGTCCTCGGGAGCATCATTTCCCTGGGTGCCATCGGCGTCTCCCTGGTATTCGGCATCCTCCGCTTCGCCCACTTTGCCCACGGGGACATGATGACCCTGGGCGCCTATTTCGCCCTGGTGGGCGTGGCCTCTCTGAACCTGCCCATGATCGTCGTCTTTCCTCTGGCTCTGGGAGCTACCGCCCTTGTGGCCGCCGGGGTGGACCGCATCATCTACCGCTCCCTGCGCATGGCCTCGCCGATCATCATGCTCATCAGCTCCGTGGGGACTGCCCTCATGCTGCGCAGCCTCATCCAGCTCGTCTGGGGGCCGGACAACCAGATCTATGAGGTCGGCATCGAGATGCCTATCCGCTTCGCCGGGCTGCGGATCAAGCCGGATCAGATCACCATCATCCTCGGCGCCGTAACCCTCATGCTCCTGCTGCACCTCTTTCTGCACCGCACCCGGATGGGCAAGGCCATGCGGGCCATGTCGGACAACATGGACCTGGCCCGGGTGAGCGGCATCAACACGGAGCGGGTCATCTTCTGGACCTGGATTATCGCCGCCTGCCTTGCCGCAGCCGGAGGGATCTTCCTCGGCCTGGACACCCGGCTCAACCCGATCATGGGCTGGCGCCTGCTGCTGCCGGTATTCGCCGCGGCCATCCTCGGCGGCATCGGCAGCTTCTACGGGGCCATCATCGGCGGACTGACCATCGGCATCGTCCAGGAGCTGTCCACCATGTTCATCACCCCGGCCTATAAGCCGGCCGTGGCCTTCGCCATCATGGTGGTCATGCTCGTCTTTCGTCCCCGAGGCATCATGGGAGGCAAGGAGTAATGGAACTGGCAGGCCTGCTCAGCTACTTCATTTTCTTCCTCACCATGGCCGGCATCTACGCCGTGCTTTCCCTGGGTCTCAACGTGCAATGGGGCTATACCGGGCAGATCAATATCGGCGTGGCCGCCTTCTTCGCCCTGGGAGCCTACACCACGGCCATCATGACCACCCCTCCCTCTCCGGACCATTTAGGTGGCTTTGAGCTGCCCTTTTTGGCCGGCGTGATGAGCGCCATGATCGTGGCCGGAATCGTAGCCTTCTTTGTGGGGCTCATCACCCTCAAGCTCCGAGGGGACTACCTGGCCATTGCCAGCATCGGCATCGCGGAGATCGTGCGCCTGTTCCTCAAGAACGAGCAGTGGCTGACCAATGGGGTCCGGGGCATCTCCTCCATTCCCAAGCCCCTTGCCGGGCTTGTCGAAGGGGGCAACGCCCTGCTCTTCCTGCTCGTTATCGCCGTCTTCCTCTACCTCGTCTATTTCGGCCAGCAGCGGCTGTTCCACTCGCCGTGGGTCCGGGTGCTGCGAGCCATCCGGGCCAATGAGGATGCGGTGCACGCCGCAGGGAAAAACGTGCTTCGCTTCCGGGTGGAGGCCTTTGTCTTCGGCTCGGTGGTCATGGGCCTCGGCGGAGCCCTGTATGCCCACTTCACCTCCTTTATCAGCCCGGGTGCCTTCGATCCCATGTTCGGAACCTTCCTGGTCTGGGTCATGCTCATCGCCGGCGGCAGCGGCAACAACCGCGGGGCCTTGCTCGGCGCGCTCATCATCTGGGGCGTGTGGTCCGGCACCGAGATCTTCACCTCGCAGCTGCCGGAAACCTGGGTCACCCGGGCCTCGGCCATCCGCATCTTCCTCATCGGAGCGCTCCTGGAGATCATCCTCATCACCCGCCCGCAGGGGCTCCTTCCGGAAAAGCCGCCCCGGCCCCGAATCCTCACCCAGGACCAGTCTAAAAACAAAACAGGCTGAGCTCAGGCCAAACAAGCTGAATCTGGTCTGTTTTGTTTTTAGTCTTGAGTGAGATCGGCCACGCGGCCGCCGGTAATGGAAACCAGGGCCTCGAAGGTCATGGGCACCCCGGAGGCGTCGGTACCGGCGGCCGGGTAGACGGTCCCGTAATCGGCCAGCCCTTGGTCGATATAGATCTCGATGCCCTCCAGCCCGAAAGGGCAGACGGAGCCGACAGGAAAGCCGGTTTGCTCCTCCGTCTCCTCGGCCGAGGCCATGCGGTGCTTCACACCGGCTACCTTCTTGAGCTTGCTGGAGTGGATCTTGCGATCCCCCCGCAGCACGGCCAGGCGAAAGACGCCGTCCTTGCCGGCCATGAGGATGGACTTGGCGATCTGGGCCACCTGCACGCCTATCTTCTCGGCGGCCATCTCCGAGGTCGGCGTGCTCCCCGGCTCGAACTCCAGGGCAACGAGTCCGTGCGCCTGCAGGACCTGCTGTACACGCGGCGGGATCATAGGCTGGCCTTGGCTCCCTCTCTTGGATTACTCCGAAGCTTTGGACCCGTAATTCTAAAAAAAACCCTCAGACCTTAATCCGGTAGGGCGCTCATCCCTTTTCCAGCACGTCGTCCACCCAGGAAAGGGCTGCGGCCATATTGGGATAGCCAAGCGTTGAGGTGAGAAGGACAATTGCGTGACGGATCTCTTCCGGGCTGGCCCCGGCCTCCAGGGCCCGCCTGGCATGGCTGTGGATCGCGCCCTCGGACTTCAGTGCCGCGGCCGCACCGAGCTGGATGAGCTGGGCTTCCTTCTCGCCGAGGGGCCCGGCCTGGCGCACCGTCTTGCCGAGCTCGCCCACCGCGTCCAATACCGGCCCGTAGCGCTCCTTCAGCTTCTGATAATGCTTCGGTAAATGACTGCTCATGTCTGCCCCCTTCTTATGCTGCAAGCTGCGTCCTGTCGCAGCTTGCAAGGTATTTTCCGATAGATAAAAAGCAAGCTTGCCACCGGCTCCGGCCGGTGGCGAGCTTGCTTTTTACTTCATCTCCGGCTCGAAGACCTTTTCGGTCACGATCTGGCCATCCTCGATCTTCCAATGGGCGAAGGTTCCGGAAACATCGCCGTTGGCGTCGAAGTCCATGGATCCGGAAGCGCCCACGTAGTCGATATCCTTGCCCTGCTCGAGCAGCTTCACCGCCTTGGACCATTCGCCCGGCAGAACCTTGACGCCGGGAGCGTTGCATACGTCGCGCAAGGCGTCCCGGACCGCTTGGCCTTTGGCCTGGCCGGCCTTCTGCGCGGCCAGGGCGAGGGCGTAGACCCCGTCATAGGAAGTGTCGATATAGGGCTTGGGCGGAACCTCGCCGTACTTCTCCTTATAGGCCTCCAGGTAGTTTTGGGCCGACTTCGTATCGGTCATGGCCTGAGGGGCCGTGCCAAAGGAGCCGTTGAGGTACTGCGCTCCGATGGCATCGATGATTTCCGGCGCCTTGAGGCCGTCGCTGTAGACGAACTTCTGGAAGTAGCCCTCCTCCAGGGCCTGACGGAGGATGGTGACCCCGTTCTCCGGATATCCGATGAGCACGAGCGCTTCCGCACCCTTGGAAGCCGCCTTGGACAGCTCGCCTCGATAGGAGGCGTTCCCCGGCTCGTAGGCCAGGCTGGCAGTCACCTTTCCTCCCGCCTTCTCAAAGGCCTTTTTGAAGCTCACTGCGAGGCCCTCCCCGTAATCGTTGTTCACGTACAGGGTGGCCACGTTCTTGTACCCGGCTTCCTCCACGAGCTCGCACATGGCCACACCCTGGAAGGCGTCCGAGGGCACGGAGCGGAACAGGAAGTCATTGTCGTCGAGATGGGTGATCACCGGAGAGGTGGAAGCAGGGGAAATCTGCGGCACCTTGGCGTCGGTGGTCACGCTTCGGGCTACCGGGATGGTCACCCCGCTGGACAGCGCGCCCACAATGCCGAAGACACCCTCGATGGAGACCAGCTTCTGGGCCGCATCAATGCCGGCCTGGGGCTTGGTTTGGGTGTCTCCCACCTTGATCTCCAGCTTGTTGTCCAGCACGCCGCCCTGAGAGTTGATCTCCTCGGCAGCAAGCTTGACGCCGGTATAGCAGCTGGTGCCGTAAGCCTGCAGATCGCCGGTCATGGGCATGAGAGCGCCGATCTTGACCGTGTCCTTGGCCTGGGCCGAGTGCATAAAGCACATGCCCAGGACCAGAGCGAGGCTCAACCCGAGACAGAAACTGAACTGAATCAATCGCTTAGCTGTGCAAAACATGTCACCCCTCCTTTTTGGTTATACATTCCAAAAACATAAGCTCATTATTATGAGCATTATCCCAGCCGGAAAAGGCCTGTCAACTCCTGGAGCCCTGAAACTTCATTTTGCGCTGCCAGCACCGCTCATACCAAGCTTTACTTATATCAGCGTACCTGAGGCTGCGCTCATTTTGACTTTTGCTCCAAGGCAGGACAAAATTCACACATCCCAGACCGATAGGACAGCGAACCCTAGATGCCCGCATCCAAATCGTCCCGCTCTTCTCTGCGCCTGCTGACGCCCTTTATCCGGGAGCAGCTGTGGCTCATCGTCGTGGGCCTGATGAGCCTGATCATCGTCAACGGCCTGCAGCTGTTTATCCCCCGGGTCATCAAATGGGCCGTGGACGACCTGACCAGCCTCCGGGTATCCCCGGGCCAGCTCACGGAGTACGGGCTCATCGTGGTGGGGATTGCGGCTTGCATGGGCCTTTTCCGCTTCGTCTGGCGCAGGTGCCTGCTGGGCAATGCCAGGCGGGTGGAGGAAGGGCTGCGCAACCGGCTCTTCGATCATCTGCAAACCCTGTCCGCCTCCTACTTCGATCGCACCAAGACCGGCGATCTCATGGCCCATGCCACGAACGACCTGCAGCAGATACGAATGGCCACCGGCATGGGGCTGGTTGCCATCAACGATGCCATTTTTCTGGGCCTGGCCGCCGTGGGCTTCATGGCTGCGATCAATGTCCGGCTGACCCTGTACGTGCTCCTGCCCATGCCCTTGATCGTGGTAGGCACCACCTTTTTCTCCCGCAGGCTGCACAAGCGGTACCAAGAGGTGCAGTCCCGCTTTTCGGATCTCACCGAAGTGGTCCGGGAACGACTCTCCGGGCTTCGCCTCATCCGGGCCTACGGCCTGGAGGAGCACGCCAGCTCCCAGGTAAGCAGCTCTTCTGGTCATTATATCGACGCCAATGTGCACCTGGCCAAGATCGTGGGCCTCTTCTTTCCCCTGATGCTCCTGCTGACCAACATGAGCCTAGCCCTCATCCTGCTCATCGGGGGCCGCCAGACCATCCTGGGCGAGATAAGCCCCGGGGACTTTGTGGCCTTCATCAACTACCTGGGGCTCATCACCTGGCCCATGATGGCCATGGGCTGGGTGATCAATCTCCTGCAGCGGGGGCGCGCCTCTCTGGACCGCATCGATCGCATCCTGCAAACCAAGCCCGAGGTGTCAAGCCGGCCGAAGGCTTCCCCTTTGCAGAGCCCTCACCCGGACATCGCCTTTGAGGCCGTGCGCTTCACCTATCCTACGGGCCAAGCTCCGGCCCTGGAGGACATCAACCTCAGGGTCAGCCCGGGCAACACCCTGGGGCTCGTCGGGCCTCCGGGCAGCGGCAAGTCCACCCTGCTGAACCTCATCCCCCGGCTGTACGACGTGGATGCCGGCTTTGTCCGCCTGAACGGACGCGATGTCCGGGATATCAGGCTGGACAGCCTCCGGGATCTGGTGGCCTATGTGCCGCAGGATCCCTTTCTTTTCTCCGGAACCATCCGGGAAAACATCCTTCTCAGCCGGGAAGGCTCAAACAGCGGCAAGCTGGAGGAGGTTTTGCACAAGACCGATCTCCAGGACACCCTAGCCGACATGCCCAGAGGGCTGGACACCGTGGTGGGGGAACGGGGCATCATTCTTTCCGGGGGACAGAAGCAGAGGGTTGCCCTGGCGCGGGGGCTGCTCAAGCCGGCACCGATTCTGCTGCTCGACGACCCGGTGAGCCAGGTGGATCTAGAGACCGCGAACCGGATATTGAGCCGGTTGCACCGGGACATCGAGGACCGGACAGTGATCATCGCCTCGCACCGCATCGCGGCCATCCACTTCGCCCAGCAGGTTATAACCCTCAAGCAGGGACGCATCGCAGAACAGGGGTCAATTGAAGAGCTCCTGCAGAGCTCCGAAGGGTTTTTCGCCAGGGTGCATCGGCTGCAGCAGCTGGAAGAGGAGCTCTATGCCCTTTGATTTCGGCTACTTCGAAGAGGACCAGATCAAAAGGGAGCAGGATTGGCGCATCCTCAAGCGCTTCCTGCCCTTTATCCGGCCCTACATCCTCTTTGTTGTGGGCTCTCTTTTCCTGGTAGGCGCTATCACCGTCTGCGATCTGGTTGTGCCTTATGTGAGCAAGGTGGCCATCGACAGCTATATCGTTCCCGAGCCGGAAAACGAAGCCCAGGGGGAACGCCTGTACCGGGTGGATCTGACCGATCCGCGTCTGGAGGGCATCGTCTCCAGGTACCCGGAGCTTTTCAATCGCCGCGGCGATACCGCCACCATACCCTATAGCGACCTCTCTCGGCTCCAGGAAGGAGACCTGCACCAGCTCCGCAGCAGGGACCTCTTCGGGGTCAGCCTCATCGCCGGGGCCTTTGTGGTCCTCATGCTCCTCAACTTCGGCCTCAACTACGGCCAGAAGGTGATCATGGAGCTCACCGGGCAAAAGATCATGCACGACCTGCGCCTCACCCTCTACAACCATATCCAGGGCCTTGACTTCTCCTTTCACCACCGCAACCCGGTGGGTCGTCTGGTGACCCGGGTGACCAACGATGTGCAGAACCTGCACGAGCTGTTCACCAACGTCATCTCCTTCGTGCTCAAGGACCTGTTCATGCTGCTCGGCATCGCCGCAGTCCTGCTGCTCATCAACTGGGAGCTCGCCCTGGTCAGCTTCTCCGTCCTTCCCCTGGTAATGCTCGCTTCCATCCTGTTCGCCGCCAAGGCGAGGCATGCCTTTCGCCTCCTGCGGATCAAGATAGCCGAGATCAACTCCCGCTTCTCGGAAACCATCACCGGAATCCGCATCCTGCAGCTCTTCCGGCAGGAAGAGGAGAACTTCCGCCGCTTCCAGGGCCTCAATCACGAGCACTATCAGGCCGGCATGCGGCAGATCCGGGTCATGGCCCTGTTCATGCCGGTGGTGGAGGCACTGGGATACATCGGGGTGGCCCTGGTCATCTACTATGGAGGCAACCAGGTTCTGAGCCGGGAGATCAGCATCGGCACCCTGGTGGCCTTTATCTCCTACATCCGCATGTTCTTCCGGCCCATTCGGGATATCGCGGAAAAGTTCAACCTGCTGCAAAACGCCCTGGCCTCGGCCGAGCGCATCTTTCTCATTCTGGACACCAAGCAGGGAGTAACCACCGGGGCCATGGCCCAAAAGCCCGCAGCCGAGCCCATACGCAGCCTGGAGATGGACCGGGTCCACTTTGCTTACCAGGCGGGGGAGCCGGTTCTGCAGGATATCACCCTGAAGGTGGAGGCCGGGGAGCACGTCGCCCTGGTGGGACCCACCGGCTCAGGCAAGACCTCGATCATCAATCTACTTATGCGCTTTTACGATCCGGTAAAGGGTTCGGTGCGCATCAACAGCCAGGACCTCAGATACTGGAACCTGAGCGATCTGCGCTCCCGGATCGGGCTGGTCATGCAGGACCCCTACATCTTCTCCGGAACCATCCGGGAAAACATCCTGCTTGGCAATCCGGATCTGGATGAGGAGCAGCTGTTTGAAGCGGTCCGCATGTCCAACTGCGACTTCCTGGTGCAGCGGCTGGAATCCGGTCTGGACAGCCGGATCTCCGCAGAGGGTCTGTCCCTGTCCACGGGGGAGCGCCAGCTCCTGTCCATCGCCAGGGCCTTTGCCCGGGATCCGGAGCTGCTCATCCTGGACGAGGCGACCTCTTCTGTGGACTCGGATACCGAGGTGCGGATTCAGGAGGCCCTGGAACGGCTGATGCGCGAACGGACCTCCCTGACCATCGCCCACCGCTTGAGCACGGTGCGCAACACGGACAGGATTTACGTGGTCCGGCAGGGAAGGATTATCGAGTCCGGATCCCACCGGGAGCTGATCGAAAAGCAGGGCTTTTACTTCAAGCTGCTCAGCTATCAGCAAACGGCCCGCCCGGAGACGGCCGGGGCGGGCCGTTTGTCCGGCACTAGACCTTGACCGTTTCCGGCTCCAGGGAACCGGGCTCTTTGAGAGCGGCCAGCTTGCGCACCTGTTCCTGGCAGTCCTGGCAGTGGAGGGAGTTCAGCTTTTGATAATCGATGCTGGCCAGCCCGGCGGCATCGATGGACAGCGGAGAGGAGGAGGCGAAGATGCCTATATTCTGCCCCATGATCTCGCCCGGAATCGGGGCGCAGTCGCAGACCGTGCTCACGTCGGTGGCGAAGTTGACGTAGCTCACCTTGCCCGGCTTGAAGGTGTCCACCACGCCTTTGGCGGCCACGGCCAGGCCTTGGGCCAGCCGTTCCCGGTTCTCCAGGGTGATGGCCCCTTCCGGGCAGGCCGAGCTGCAGATGGGGCAGCGCATGCAGTAGGGGCTGTCGATGACCACCACCTCGTTCTCCAGATAGGGGAGATTGAACCAGCAGGCCTCTATGCAGGTGCCGCATCCTTCGCACTTCTCCTCGTGGATCACCAGATCGATGAGGCGGTGCTGCTCCAACTTGCATTTCTTGGTCACGCAGCCCATGCCCAGGTTCTTGATGGCCCCGCCGAAGCCTCCCAGAGGGTGTCCCTTGAGGTGGCTCACCACGATCATGGCGTCGGCCTGATGCACGGCCCCGGCCACTTCCACCTCAGACAGCAGCGGATCCGGGGACTGCACCTTGATTCCGTTCTCGCTCATCAGTCCGTCGGCAATCATGAAGGGGGCGAACCCGAAGCCGTTGGCCACAGCAGTTTCCATATGATCCACTGCGTTGTTGCGCTGCAGGGGATAGTAGGTCGTGGTGTCCGTGAGAAAGGGCTTGCCGCCTCGAGCCTTGACCTCATCCACGATCTGCTTGAGGAAAAAGGGACGCACGTAGTTGGGGTTGCCCAGCTCCCCCACATGGAGCTTGACAGCCACCTTATCCCCTTTTTCCACCATATCGAACAGCCCGCACTGCTCATAGAGCTCACCCGCCTTGGCCATCATGTTCTGTCCTTGGCCCCAGGGCGTAAAATAGACCGTATTCGCATCCATCATAGCAAGTCCTCCTCTTTGCTCCGGTTGATTCAGCTTGACTGCCAAACTGCACTGTTTACCTGGCGGTATTGATCTGCATCCGCAAAATGGTAAGCTGCCAGTCTCATATCGTCTTCATTTCCGCAATACCACTAACTCCTAATCAGGAGAGATATGCATGTCAAATAAAACCACAAGCGCTCCCCGGCTGTTCATCGGCACCAGCGGCTGGAACTATAAGGACTGGAAGGAGGATTTCTACGCCGGAGTGCCGCAAAAAAGATGGCTGGCCCATTACGCAAGCCGGTTCAACAGCGTGGAGGTCAACGCCACCTTCTACCGCCAGCTTCAGGAGAAGACCTATCACAAATGGCTGGAGTCCACCCCGGAGGGCTTCTGCTTCGTGATCAAGGGATCGCGCTACGTCAGCCACATCAAGAGGCTCAAGGAGCCCGGGGAGTCAGTACTTAAGCAGAGGGACAACATCGCCCCGCTGCAGCCCAGGCTGGCAGCCGTCCTGTGGCAGCTCCCGGCCAAGCTGGAAAAGGATCTCGGCCGGCTGAAAGATTTTCTGGCCCTTCTCAACCGGGAATGGGGCCAGGCCCGCCACGCCATCGAGTTTCGGAACGAGACCTGGTTCGAGGAGGAGGTCGCGGAGCTCCTGCAGGCCCATAACGTAGCCAACTGCCTTTCCGACGCCCCCAACTGGCCCCTCTGGGACCGGATCACCAGCGACGTGGCCTACGTCCGGCTGCACGGCCACACCGAGCTGTACCGCTCACCCTACACCGAGGAGCAGCTCGCAGCCTGGGCCGAGCTGGCCCGGCAATGGCTCGAGCAGGGCAAGGTGGTTTATTTCTACTTCGACAACACCGACAGCGGCGCCGCCCCCAAGAACGCCGCCAGGCTGCAGGAGATGCTTACCTGAGCTTTTCCCCGGCAGCCGGCTGCGGTGTCGTCCAATCAAAACATTGAAAATAAGAATCTTGTTTTTTCTTCAATAATAGTAACCATAAGTCAGATTTGCCTCCGGCAAATCTGACTTATGGGGTTAATTTAAAAGAATTCAATCCCTTGATTTTAATGAGAATATACTGAAAGCCGCTATTGCCAGTTTGACCCGGCACTCAGTTTGCCCAGCCTCAGCTCGAGTTTGGAGAAAAGCTGCAGCTGCAGCGTTATCGACCCAAAA
>CAZQPF010000008.1:0-85323 GCA_964595165.1 uncultured Desulfohalobiaceae bacterium | reverse complement strand
GAGCTCGGCGCGGCCCCCACTGCTTCCTGCAAGAGGCTCCAAAGGGCCTCTTTGCCGCGGCTGGTTTGGGCGGAAAACAGAACCGGCGGCCGGCTCGGGGCCAGGAGGTCTTTCCAGATGTTCTGCACTCGAGTCCGCTGGGACATGGTGCCTTTGTCCGCCTTGGTCAGCACCGGCAGAAGCTCCAGGTTCCGCTCCCGGATAAAGGAGATGAGCTGCAGATCGAGGGCTTGCGGCTCCAAGCGGCTGTCCAGGAGGACCACCACTCCCCTGAGGGAGGGGTTGCTCTCGAAGTAGCGGCTGATGAGCTCCTTCCAGACCTGCTGCTCTTTCTTGGAGCGGGCGGCATAGCCGTATCCGGGAAGGTCCACCAGGTAGAAGCCCTGCTTGGGAAGGAAATAGAAGTTGATGCTTCTCGTCTTGCCCGGGGTGGAGCTGATTTTGGCCAGCTTCTTCTTTCCGGCCAGACAGTTGATGAGGCTCGATTTGCCTACATTGGAACGGCCGGCCAGGGCCACCTGAGGAACGGCCAAGCCCGGCATCTCCTTGGGATCGTAAATGGTATGCTGCAGTTCCATCTGGGTTTGCATGCTCTGGTCCAAACAGCCTCGTTTCAGCCGAAGCTCGCTCCGCTGGGAACAAGGCTTGGCTGCGAGACAATCTTTTTTGAGGCTACAAGATTTCCAGGTTCAAGTTCAGCCCAGCCTCTGGCTGCGCTGACGGCAAACAAAGGGGGTTTATTGTGTACAAGCTTAAAGCACTAGGGGTTATCTTGATCTTGGCAGTATGCGCTTGTGCCGCATCGGCTCCAGAGCAGTCCGTCCCGCGTTCGGCGGAGGCGGAGCATTTACAGGGGCAGGCCGAGGTACGGGCCATGTCTGACCCGGAAAAGATTCAGCCGGGGGATACTCCGGAGGAGCACCTGGTGTCCATCGCGGAGCGCGAAGGCATGGAACGCATCCTCAACCGCTGGATCAGGGAGAGGTACCTGGTCCTTCCGAGCAACGCTACCCTGTACAGTGCTGCGTATTCTAGTTTTTTGCAGCACAAAGGTCAATTTGAGCCCCGGCAGGACGAGGTCACCAGGGTGTATAGCCAGCCCTTCCGGGTAGAGGCGGGGTTTTTTCCTATCATTCAGGCCTCGGGGCGGATTGTAAACATCGAGAAAGAGCGTACTCTGGGGAGCGAGCACGCCTACGTCAGCATAGAGCTGCCGCATCTTAAGCCCGATGCTCAGGGGGCCTACTTCATGGTTGCGCGGCAGGAAGGCCTCGCGGACAAGGGAAGCCAGATGCGGCTTATCGGCTCGGGCCGTATCTACCGCACCCTGGATCATATCTCTCAGGGAGTGCTGCTGGAAACGGCTCAGGAAATCATGGTTGACGATACCGTTTATCTGGTGCAAACCGAAGTACAGCCGATCTCGAAGCCTAAGCCGGAGCTTCCCGAGGCCACCCGGTCCGAGAGGATGCCGGAGGTGGTGGTGGAGCCGGTTGCCGAGCCGGAAAAAGAGCCGCTTCCGGCTGAGCCCAAGTAAAATGCGGCTGCAAAAAATCCTTCTGCAGACGCCGATGGTCAGAGGTCGGTGGTCAGGAGTCAGTAAATTCAAAGAGTTACCAGAACAGAGCATCGATTGAATCATCCATTCACGATCTTATGGCAAGTGCCTCAAGCAAGACGGGCGGATGAAGCTTATATAGGGCAAGGCCCCCAATGATTCATGGCTCGTATGAAGCATCATACAAAATTGCGAACCGGTCACAGAGCTCTCTTGTGCCTAGAGCCTTCCGACTCTCTGCTTTCTAAGCCTCGTGCATGGGGGATCCCTGCCCCCTTCGGACTCTTAGGTTCTGCCATAGACATTAAGCCAAGGCAGCCGGAGGCTGGGCTGAAATGAACTTTCTCATCCTCAACGGTCCCAATCTGGCCTTTTTGGGTCAGCGGCAGCCGGAGATTTACGGCAGCCGAACCATGGAGCAGGTGCCGGAGCTGGTCCGTTCGCTCCTGGGCCCGGAGGCGGAACGCTTAAGCCTCGCCTTCTGGCAGTCGAACAGCGAAGGCGGGCTTATCGATCGCCTGGAACAGGCACACACCGAGGGCACTGACGGGATAGCCTTCAATGCCGGGGCTTTTACCCACACCAGCCTGGCCCTGGCCGATTGCCTGGCCTGGATCGAGCCCCCGTGCGTGGAAGTGCATTTAAGCAATATCTGGGCCAGAGCGGAGCCCATCAGGCAGCAGAGCCTTATCGGCCCCAATTGCCTGGGGGTGATTGCCGGATTCGGCCTCATGAGCTATGCCCTGGCAGTACAGGCCCTATACAGGCATTGCCTTCAGTCACGGCCCGGCAGCTGATATTCTCCGCCCCTGTGCTTTGGGGCCTCGGAGCGTGTCTTATAAGCTCTGTTCCAAGTGGTGGCAATGTGGAATGTTGATTTTCTTGCAAGCTTGACCCACTATTCAACGACGAGGAAATTCGAATTGAGTGCTTCGGGTTCTTTTAAGCAAAAGCTTTTTCACTCAACAGTCGAAAGTTCGTAAGTAGCACATTGTTTCTATTGCTGGAATTGACGTTCTCATTTGACGGTGAATGCTTTGAGCTTATCTCTTTTGTGTGTTCTTATCTGTGAACCGTGAGCTTTGAACTCTCAGGTTTTTAACTGAATATTGGAGCTTGGGAGAGGGTTCTGTATGTATACCACCTCGGATATCCGCAACGGCCTGAAGATAGAGCTGCACGGAGAGCCGTTCGAAGTGCTCGACTTTCTGCATTCCAAGCACGGCAGAGGCGGGGCCCACATTTGGACCAAGCTGCGCAATATGCGCGACGGCTCGGTTATCGAGCACACCTTCCGCTCCGGAGAGAAGATCGCCAAGCCGGATCTGGAGTCCAGGGATATGCAATACCTCTATCAGGACGACGATCACCTGGTGTTCATGGATATGACCAGCTTTGATCAGATGAACGTGAGCAAGGAGAACCTGGGAGCCAAGGCCGGTTACCTGACTGAAGGGCAGGAGGTGAAGGTCCTGACCTATGAAAGCCAAATCATCGATGTCAACTTGCCTCCGGCGGTGGTTCTCCAGGTGGTCGAGGCCGAGCCGGGAGTGAAGGGGGATACGGTGAGCGGGGCGGTCAAGCCGGCCAAGCTGGAAACCGGCCTGACGGTCAACGTTCCCCTGTTTGTCGAGTCCGGCCATCGGATCAAGGTGGACACCCGATCCGGCAGCTATCTCGGCCGTGAGTGAGGAGACTCGAAAAAAGGCATGATCGACGGCAATAAACTGTTTCGGGAGATCTATGCGCTCGGCCTGATTTTCCTGTTTCTCCTGCTCACGGTGAGCCTGGCCACCTACTCGCCGCTGGATCCCACCCTGAATCAACAGGTGAGCCCCGGCTCGCCCATCCACAACTACGCCGGCCTGGTCGGGGCCTCCATATCCGGCCTTCTGGTTGAGCTTCTGGGCCTCGGATCCTGGATCGCCGCCCTCCTGGCCCTGTGGGGAGGGCTCTCTCTTCTGTGGCCTGCGCTGCGCTTGTCCTGGACCCGTTGGCTGGGGCTGGGGCTGCTGATCCTCTCCTTCCTCGGCTGGAGCGGAAGCCCCTGGGGAGAGGAGACCACCCTCGGCCCCATCACCGGGGGCGGCCTTTTCGGTGAGGCCCTGTTCTATACTTCCCGGCTGTATCTCAAGGATGCCGGATCCATTCTGCTCTGGCTGTTTGCGATCGTCGCCGGCCTGCAGCTTGTGTTTCGCTTCTCCTGGGCGCAGCTGAGCCTGGTAGTCAGCAAGTCCATTGCTCCGGCGCTTCGAAGGCTGCCCCGGGCTTTCTCCCCCCGCTCCGGCTCCCGAAAGCCCCTTAAACGGGAGGCGCCACCGGACAAGGCCAAGCAGGAAGCGGTGCACAAGCCGTCCTCTTCCCCCAATCGGCAGGCCCAGGCAAAGACAAAGAGCAAGGCGAAAGCTCAATCCGGTGCCGAGCCCCGGGGCGAGCCCTCCCGGACAGCCGGTGCTGCTGCCAAGGCCGAGGAATCGGCCCTGCTTTCCGAGTATCCCCTTCCGGACCTCCTGTCCCCGCTGCCGGAAAAAAGAACCACCCTGGACCAGGAGCAGCTTCAAGAGCTTTCCCGCCGTCTGACCGACTGCCTTCTGGAGTTCGGGGTGCAGGGCGAGCTGGAGCAGGTCCAGCCCGGACCGGTGGTCAGCATGTTCGAGTTCAAGCCGGCTCCCGGGATCAAGATCAGCCGGATAGCCAACCTGAGCCACGATCTGGCTTTGGCCCTCAAGGCCTATGCCGTTCGCATCGAGGCCCCCATCCCGGGCAAGGACCTGGTGGGGATCGAGGTGCCCAACAAGGAGCGACAGACGGTCTACTTCCGGGAGATTGTGGAGTCCAAGGCCTTCAGCGGCTCCAAGCACCCGCTGCCCATGGCTCTGGGGCAGAACATCCAGGGCGGCTCCCGGGTGGAGGACCTGAGCCGCATGCCCCACCTTCTGGTGGCCGGGGCAACCGGGGCGGGGAAGAGCGTGTGCCTCAACTCCATCCTCCTCAGCCTGCTGTTCAAGTCCTCTCCGGACGAGGTCAAGCTTCTGCTCATCGATCCCAAGCGGATCGAGCTCGCTTCCTACGCCGAGCTCCCCCACCTGGTCCATCCGGTGGTCACGGAGATGGAGCTGGCCAAAACGGCACTGGATTGGGCCGTCTACGAGATGGAGCGCCGCTACCAGGCCATGGCCAGGCTGAGCGTTCGCCATATCCAGGGATTCAACCGCAGGCTCGAGGAGCTCAAGGCCAAGGATCCGGAGTCGGTTTCGGACCTGGAGCCCTTGCCCTATTTGGTTATCGTCATTGATGAGCTGGCTGATCTCATGCTGACCGCCGGAAAGGAAGCCGAGGCGAGCATCGTTCGCTTGGCTCAGCTGGCCCGAGCCGCCGGCATCCATATCATCCTGGCCACCCAGCGGCCCTCGGTGGACGTGGTTACCGGCCTGATCAAGGCCAACTTCCCGGCCCGGATCGCTTTCCAGGTGACCTCCAAGCACGACTCCAGAACCATTCTGGACAGCACAGGGGCGGAGTACCTTCTGGGCATGGGGGATATGCTGTTCAAGCCCAGCGCCGGTCGGGTGGAGCGGGTCCACGGGGCCTTTGTCAGCGACGAGGAGATCACCTCGGTTATCGAGTTCTGGAAGCACAAGCAGCCGAGCCAGAGCGAGGTCGACTTCAAGGCCTGGAAAAACGAGGCGGCAGCCAGTGGAGCGGAGGATACCGGAGAGGACATCAGCCGCGATCCGATGTACGACCAGGCGGTCAGCTTCGTTCTGGATCAGGGCAAGGCCTCTATCTCCATGATCCAGCGCCATTTGCGCATAGGCTTCAACCGGGCGGCTCGTTTTGTGGAGCAGATGGAGCGCGACGGGGTGGTCGGGCCTCAGGAGGGAAGCAAGCCCAGGCAGGTCATCCGGAACAGTTAGCCTTGAGTCAGCTTTGCCTCCGGCAAAGCTGACTCAAGGCTCATTTTATTGAAGAAAATGATTTTTATACTACGTTACCAGGGTCCTGCCTGGGAACGTCTTTCTCTTATGGCTCCCCATCCTCTCATCATTCCTGTACCTTAAGTCAGATTTGCCGAAGGCAAAGCTCGTATGAAACTCCACTTTCCAACCCCTCACCCGGCACTCAGTTTAACTGCAACATTCTTCCATCTGAGGCTTTACAACTGAGCAGTTGCTATTGATCAAGCTTGTGCTGAGACTTGGCAAACTGAGTGCCGGGAGCTCCCCTTGGAAAGGGGAGCAGCCTTGAGGAGTTTCTTCCTTGATCAACCCGGCACTCAGTTTTGAAATTATCTCAGGCAGGGTATACATGGAAGCATATAATGGGTTTATCGCATAAGCTCCAGCTATCCATCCCGAAACTGAGTGCCGGGTCAACCTGGCCACGAGTACCAATCAACCAATTGCAGAAATATCTGGATCTTAAATTCTTTTCAAAAAAAACTGAAATAAGTCAGCGTGGCCAGAGGCCACGCTGACTTGTGGCTGCGGCTCTTGGATCCTCAGCCATCAACCCAGCCTTGCACAAGATCCCGATTCTCTCTCACCCATTGCTCTGCCGCTTCCAGGTAAGAGGTCTCCTCGTCCCGGGCCAGAAGCATCACCTGCTCCATGTCTTCCGGGGCCCAGTGAAAGGCGTCCAGAAAGGCATGAACCCTGGGCATGTCCCGCTTCAAGCCTTTGCGGACAATGGTGCCTATATACTCTTGGCCGCCATAAACGTCTTTGGGATCTTCCAGGTATTTGAGGTCCCATTTGGCGAACTTCCAGTGCGGCGTCCATCCGGTGACTACAATCCAGCGCTTGTCCGCAATTGCCTTGCCCAGGCTGGTGGTCATGGTCGGGCCGCTTCCGGATACGAGCTGGAAGGAATCCAGGCTGTAGGCCTGCAGTGCGGCTTTGGTCTTTTCCATGAGCCCGGCGTGGGGATCGATGCCTATGATCTTGTTTTTGAACTTCTCCCGGTGCTCGCGCAGCTGTCCGATGGACTCGAGGCTGACATACTCCGGAACCACCAGACCGATTCTGGTCCCTTCCAGGTTCGGCCCCAGGTTGTCCACCTCGGAGGCGTGCTTCTTCAGAAAGCGGGCCTGCAGGGAAGGGAGCCAGGCCGCGACCATGCCGTCCTGATCCCCTGCTGCAATGGCCTCCCACATGGCGATGAGACTTACCGACAGCAGCTCGCATTTGCGGTCCAGCTCCTGCTCGATAACTGCCTTGACCACATGCGAGCTGGCCAGCTCCGAGGCCCAGTCGACATAGACGATCTTAACGGGCTCCTTGAGGCTGGAGTTTGCTCCTTCCTGCGTTTTTTGCTTTTCGCTATCGGAGCAGCCGCAAACCAGGAGGCTGGCAAGAAGGACCAGGGCCGGCAGGAGATGGGTCAGGCCGGGCCTGGGCCGCTTAGGCTGGAAAAGCATGGCAATCATCCCTTAAGCTCGAAGGCTCAGCTTGAATCCGGGGCCATAAAAAAGCACTTCCGGCGGGCCGCCAAAAAGCGCTTCGCATCATTTTGCAGCAACCCTGACAATCCGGGACTCAGCCGCGGTTGCGGCATAATCTTGGCAGCTGCTGCGAACAGGTCCTCCATGCCGGGTCAAAACCGGAGATGATAAGCGAGTGGCGGCAGGGCTCCATGGCTGCCCATGGTTTTGGCTTTGTTCCTCCAAGGGACTGACTGAGTTGTAGGTGTTTGTCAATGGATTGGCATATCAGCGCGGACCAAGAGGCGTGGTCCTGGCCCACACATAGGCGGTAGATTGAATCAGATCTTGGAGTACGGGGAAGGGGTCTGCAAGGAGGCGGCTGGAGCGGTTATGGAGAGAACACCTTGGAGTAGAGCTCGGGATAGAGCCTTTTGGCGCACTCCGGGCAGATGCCGTGGCTGAACTCGGCCAGGGAGTGCTCCTTGATGTAGGACTCGATCTGATTCCAGTACCCTTTGTCGTCGCGGATCTTCTTGCAGGAAGCGCAGATGGGCAAAAGTCCGCGCAAGGTCCTGGCCTCGGCCAAGGCCTTTTCCAGGGATGCGGTTTTCTCGTTGAGCAGCTCGATGGAGCGGCTGTTCTGCAGGGCGATGGCGGCCAGCTCTCCGAAGATCGTGGCCATTTCCGCGTCCCGGTCCGTGAAGTCGGAAAGCTTGTTGGCCAAGCCGATGAGGCCCACGGTTCGAGCCTCTATATTCAGAGGGGCGAACAGGACGTTGCGCAGGGCCACATGCCCGGGCGGCATAAACTCAACCCATTGGCTGTTCATGAAGTCGTTATCAAAAACCGCTGTGCGCCTCTTGTAGGCAATGGCCCGAAGCCCGCGAATCGGCATGGGCAGCTTCGGATTGACCGAGCAGGGGAGCCCGCCGGCTTCCAGAAACAGAACCTCGTTTTCCGCTCCGTCCCGGCTCAAGAGGGCGACATACCCGGAATGGGCCCCGATCAAGTCCTTGCAGCAGTCGAAGATTGCCCGGGCCGCCTCGGGGAAGCTTTTCTTCTCCAGAATGGAGCGCGCTCCCTTGATGATAGCCTGCAGCTGCTCTTGGCTGTCTGAACGGCTCATACATCTCCCTTTTGGGGCTCCAGCTAACAGCAGGACAAAACAGGCCTGCCCTTGATGAGGCTCAACATCAGCATCTATGCTGGGCCAAAAGGCACCTTCCGTCAAGCTCCTCTCGCCTGCTGGCTAGCGCCGGCTTTACAGGAAGAATCTACTCCGCATCCAGCTCCAAACCCACAGGGCAGTGGTCCGAGCCGTAGACCTCTGGCTCGATCCAGGCGGCCAGGACCCGATCCCTTAGCTCCTCGGAGACGAAGAAGTAGTCTATGCGCCATCCGGCGTTCCGGGCCCTCGCGCCGAAGCGGTAGGTCCACCAGGTGTAGTGCCCGGGCTCCTGGTTGAACAGGCGGAAGGTGTCCAGGTAGCCGTGGCTGATGAAGAAGTCCAGCCACTTGCGCTCTATGGGCAAAAAGCCGGAGCGGTCCTGGTTGGCCTTGGGGTTCTTGAGGTCGATCTCCCGGTGTGCGGTGTTGAAATCGCCGCAGATCACGATGGGCTTATTCTTGCGCAGCTGCTGCGCGTACTCCAGGAAGGCGTCGTAGTAGTCCAGCTTGTACATGAGCCGTTCCTGGCTCATCTGGCCGTTGGGGAAGTAGACGTTGAAGAGAAAGAAATCCGCATACTCCATCTCGATGAGCCTGCCTTCGCCCTGGTAGCGCGCGTCTGTCAGGCCGAAGCGGGTTCGAAGCGGCGGCTTGCGGTAGAAGGAGGCCACTCCGGAGTAGCCTTTCCTGACCCGGGCCGGATTCCAGAGCTGCTTATATCCTGAAACCTCCCGGTCCTTGCTGGCGAGCTGCTCCGGCTCCGCCTTGACCTCCTGCAGGCAGATAACATCCCCTTGGCTCCGGTGGAACCAATCCCAGAATCCTTTGTGCACCACGGCCCGAAACCCGTTCACATTCCAGGAATAGAGTCTCATCATTTTCCGTCCTCGCTTATCCGATGGCGTACTTTTTCAGCTTCTTGTGCAGGGTGGCCCGGGTGATTCCCAGAATGCGGGCCGTCTCGCTCTTGTTCCCTTCGGTTTGGCGAAGCGTCCTGGCAATGGCCTCCCTTTCGATGTCCTCCAGGTTGCGTCCGGCCAGCTCGCCGCTTGCCCCGTTTGCGGACTTTTCGGCTTCCTGAAGCAGGGTCAAGGGCAGCTCCCTGGGAGCTATATACTCCCCGGCGGCCAGAATGACGCCTCGCTCCACCGCGTTCTCCAGCTCCCGGACGTTTCCAGGCCAGCTGTACTTGAGCAGGAGGTCCATGGCCTGGGGCGTGAACCCTTTGACGTTCTTCCGGTTCTTGGCGGCGTACTCCTCCAGAAAATGACGGGCCAGCAGCGGGATGTCCCCTTCGCGCTCGGAAAGGGGCGGAACGTCGAGCCGGATCACGTTGAGGCGGTGATAGAGGTCCTCGCGGAAGGCGCCTTTTCCCACCTCGCGGGAGAGATCCTTGTTGGTGGCGGCCAGGATGCGTACATCCACCTGAATGGGCTGATCGCTTCCCACCCGCTGGATCTCACGCTCCTGAATGACCCGGAGCAGCTTGGCCTGCATGGGCAGGGGCACCTCGCCGATCTCGTCCAGGAAGATGCTGCCCTTGTGGGCCTGCATGAAGCGGCCTTCCCGCTTGCGCTCGGCTCCGGTGAAGGCCCCTTTTTCGTGGCCGAAGAGCTCCGATTCGAGGAGGCTTTCCGTGAGCGCGGCGCAGTTTACCGTCACCAGAGGCCCTTTTTTCCTCTCGCTGTTGCCATGGATGGCCTTGGCGATGAGCTCCTTGCCGGTGCCGCTTTGGCCGGTTATGAGCACCGTGGCCTCGGTGGGGGCCACAGTGGCGGTCGTCTCCAGGAGCTGCTGCATGGCCTCGCTTTTGCCCACTATGTGGCTCAGATCGAAGTCCGGGGGCAGACGCTGCCGCAGGGCCTTGTTCTCAGTTTCCAGACGGACATGATCCAGGGCCCTTAGCAGGGTGAGCTGCAGCACATCGAAGTCCAGGGGCTTGGTAAGGTAGTCGTAGGCCCCAGCCTTGAGGGCCTCTACCGCATTGTCCACCGAGGAGTAGGCGGTCATGATGAGCACCGGAATGGCGGGGTTGTAATCCTTGATCTCCCTGAGGGCCTCAATGCCGCTCAGGCTGGCCATGCGGACGTCCATGAGCACGGCATCGAAAGGGGTCTCCTTGGTCTTTTGCACCGCAGTCTCCCCATCTTCGGCCAGCCGGGTTTCATAGGACCAGCCGGCAAGGATGGTCTGCAGCATGCTCAAATGGGCCCGGTCGTCGTCCACGATGAGGATTTTGGCTGCCATGGGGGCTCCTAAGCCGGAGTATCTTCCTGTCAGACAGGTGTTCATGCTTCCTTTCGGATATACAGGGAAAAGGTGGTGCCCCGTCCGGGCGCGCTCTTCACCTGGATGGAGCCCTGATGGGCCTCCACGATCTTGTGCACAATGGCCAGACCCAGACCGGTGCCGGTTTTTTTGGTGGTGAAGTAGGGATCGAAGATCTTGCTTTGCTCCCGGGGATCGATCCCGGGGCCGTCGTCCATAACATCCAGCCTGAGGAGTCCGTTGTCCGCGTGAGCCACCCGGACCTTCAAGCTGCCGCCGCTGTCCATGGCCTGGATGGCATTGAGATAGAGATTGAGCAGGGCCTGGGTGAAGCGATCCGGATCGATAGGGGCCGAGGCGGCGGCGCTGTCCGGAGCGAAGTCGAGCTGGATGGACTTGCGTTTTGCATCCTCTCGGATGAACTGCAGCGAGCGCTCTACAAGAGAGTTTACATCGGTGGGCCGCGCATTGAGGTCCGAGGGCCTGGCAAACTCCAGGAGCTCGGAGACCACCTGATTGAGCCGGTCCACCTCCTGGGTCATTACCCGGGCCGCCTCCCGGTCCGGGGAATCGGCTTCGAACTTGTGCATGAAGTAGGTGGCGTAGCCTTTGATGGAGCTGAGCGGATTGCGGATCTCGTGCGCCACACCAGCGGCCAGGTTCCCGATGGCCGCAAGCTTTTCCTGTTGCTTCACCCGGTCTTGAAGCTCTTTGATCTCCCGCAGGTCGTGGAGGATGACCACCGCTCCCGCCCGGTCGCCGTCAGCGGTGTAGACCAGGGAGCCGCTCAGGTTGAGGGGCAGCTCTGCAGCTCCTGCGCTGCAGCTCACCTCGCGGTGCAGGGCCGCAGAAGAGCTTTCCAGATCATGCAGAAAGCGGTTGACTTCCGGCGGGAGATGATCTTCCGGCTTCCCGCCGGCCGGGCTGGAGCCAAGCCCGAGCATCTCTGCGGCCGAGGCGTTGGCCAGGGCGATCTTTCGCTCCGGCCCGAGCACGATCAGGCCCAGCGGGAGGTTGGAGACCACCACAGAGGAAAAGGCCTGCTCGCTCTGGAGCAGACGCCGCGTAATCCGTACCCTGTGGGCCCAAAAAAGGCTGGTCACCCCGCCCAGGCCGAGCAGAAGGAGCACCGAAGCGATGATGACCGTATTGCGGATGTCCTCGGCTATGGCTGCGGAAAAGGGCGTGGTGTCCAGTCCGAGGAAGATGAGATGCGTTTCCTCCCTAAAGCCGGGAAAGCCGAAAAAACGTCGGCACATCTCCTGGTTGACCGAGCCGGAGGCTCCGGGCATGCAGCCGGGCCCGGGTCCCATGCGCCGGTGCTGCATGCCTGAAGAGCGGGTTTGCAGCGGATCGAAGGTGCTGAAGACCAGAAAGGTGTTCGCCGCAAGGAAAGGGGTCTCTTGCTCAATGAGACGCCACTGGACCTCCTCTCCGGGTCGGAGCTCGGCCAGACGCTCCGCGTCCACGAGACGATCCCCGATACGTCTCTGTTCGTTGTGGGCCAGGATCTTGCCTTGCGAGTCGGTCACGGCGATGAAACGTATGTTGGGCAGTGAGGCGGTCTCCTCCAGCAGGGTCTGCAGCCGGCCCCGAGATCCCAGGCCGCCTCGGAGACCGGTTCTGGCCCCGGCTTCGAAGGATTTGATGAGCGCAGCCCCTTTTTCGCTGAGCATGCTGGACATGAAGTTCCGCTCCCGGTGGATGTTCCGTACCGCCAGCACGAGGACAATCCCGCAGAGCACGAGGGCGGAGCAGATCACCACCCAGGAGGGAAGCGCAGCGGATTTGAAGGGCGGGGCTTTTTTGTTCAGCATCGCAGGATTAGCCTCAAGTCAGATTTGCCTCCGGCAAATCTGACTTATGGGGTTAATTTAAAAGAATTTTCTTCGTTCCCAGGGTCCTCCCTGGGGACTCTTTCTCTTGTGGCTCCAGCCACTTTCTTGTGCCTCAGAGCCTGGCTGGAGCCGGTCACCCAAGCCAGTATGCCAGTTCAGACCACGTTGCCTGCGATCTGATGGCTTCTTCCAACTGTGAACTGCGAACTCGGAACTCTCAAGCGCTGCCATTATACCGGCTAGACTGCCTTCTCTCAGGGTAGCCCTGAATATGTATAAAAACAATACACCTGGAGTCTTGCAGGTGTATACAAAGCATACATATCCCCCCGGCCTGAACAGTTTTATGTTCTTTTTTTACATCTTTTCAATGTCTTATATCCAGGATTTGTTTGGCACATTCGTTGAAATGAAGCCTCCTAAATGGCAAGCAAGAATCGTGAACAAGCAACCGCAGGAGGCAAGACGATGAAAAAGATTCTGGTTGGACTGGCACTCGTTATGGCGGCCGGATTTGCGGCCACCCAGGTACTGGCCTGGAACGGCTACGCAGGGCCCGGCTGTCCCGGATTTGGCCGGGGAGGATACGGAATGAATCAGCAGCAGGCCGGTTTCATGCAGGATACGGCCCAGGTTCGGGCCGACCTGCTCGCGGCCAAGGCGGAGCGCAGAAGCCTGCTCCAGGAGGCAAATCCGGATGCCGGCAAGCTCAAGGAGGTAAATCGAAACATAGCTGAGCTCAAGACGCAGATGCAGCTCAAGGCCAAGGAGCAGGGGTTGAGCTCCTGTCCAAGGGCCGGATGGGGAGCAGGGCATCAGGGCTACCGGATGCACGGCGGCCCGGGCCCCGGCCCTGGACGCTGCTGGCGCTAAATACAACAGGACCCGGCTGGGCAGTCTCCCAGTCGGGTCCTGCTTCTTTTGTCGGGCATTTTTTCGGTATTTCCGCCCGGGCAGGCGGCCTCCTTCTTGCCAAGGAGGGACTTTGTTATTACCCTTTTAAGAATAGTAGTTTAGTAGAGTTATGGCATTTGAAAGCGTTGCAGGGAGGAAGCTATGAAAAAGGTCAAGGTGAAGGGCATGTCCTGTCAGCATTGCGTCCAATCCGTCACCAAGGCGCTTGAAAGCGTGGATGGATTGAAGAACGTCCAGGTCAGCCTGGACAAGGGCGAGGCAGCCTATGAGGAGGAAAGGCCGGTGCAGTTGGAAGCGATCAAGAAAGCGGTGCAAGACGCAGGGTACGATGTGGAGTAAATGGAGCGCACTATGGAGGGAAGCCAGAACCGGGAGAAGAGCCAAGCCCGGTTTCAGGAGAGCGAATACAGGACCTATACAGTAAAGGGCATGCACTGCGCGGCCTGCTCCAGTCGGGTGGAGCGGGCCGTTTCAGGTTTGCAGGGGGTGCACCAGGCGAGCGTCAATCTGGCCACGGAGAAGATGCAGGTTTCCTTTGATCCCAGCAGGGTGCAGCAAGAGGATATCTTCTCCACAGTGGAGAAGGCGGGCTACGAGGCTCAGGCCCCATCCTCCGAGTCCAAGGTCGAGCTTGCGGTACAGGGCATGCACTGCGCTTCCTGCTCCAGCCGGGTGGAGCGGGCCCTGTCCGGCCTGGACGGGGTGCTGGAGGCACAGGTCAACCTGGCCTCGGAAAAGGCCCGCGTGCGCTATGACGAGCACCGGATCGATGTTGACCGGATCGCCGAGGCCATACGCGATGCCGGGTACGAGGCTAGGGCAATCAAGCTGGAAGAGGAGGCCGAGACCGGAGATGATCGGGAGATGCAGGCCAGGGTGGCTGACCTCAGATTCCGCCTGTTTTTTTCCCTGGCCTTTGCCGTACCGCTGTTCATTCTTTCCATGGGCGAAATGGCGGGCCTTCCTCTGCCCTCTTCCTTAGCCCCGGACACAGTTCCGCTCGCTTACGCCGGGCTGCAGTTTTTCCTTACCCTGCCCATTCTCTGGATGGGACGCTTTTTCTACGCCCAGGGGATCCCCAGTCTGCTGCGCCTGGCTCCGGATATGGACACCCTTATCGCAGTGGGCACCGGAGCTGCCTTTATCTACAGCACCTGGAACCTGGGCGAGATTCTGCTCGGCCACAATCCCGTTCTTCGGGCCCGCGACCTGTACTTCGACTCGGCCGCGGTGATCATTACCCTCATTCTGCTGGGCCGATTCCTGGAGAACCGATCCAAGTCCAAGACCTCGGAGGCCATTCGCCAGCTCATGGAGCTTCGGCCGGAGACGGCCACCGTCATACAGGACGAGGAGACAAAGACGGTTTCCGTGTCTGAGGTCAGCCCCGGAGACCTGCTCCTGGTGCGGCCGGGAGAGCGCATTCCGGTGGACGGCGAGGTCCAGGAGGGGCGCACCAATATCGACGAGTCCATGCTCACCGGAGAGAGCCTGCCGGTGGTCAAGCAGCAGGGCGACCGGGTGTACGGCGGCACCTACAACACCCACGGCTCCATTCGAATGCGGGCCCAAAAGGTGGGCCGGGAAACGGTGCTCTCCCGTATCATCTATCTGGTGCGCGAAGCACAGGGATCCAAGGCGCCCATAGCCAATCTGGCCGACCGGGTGAGCCTCTACTTTGTGCCCACGGTTATCGGAGCGGCTTTTGTGGCCGGCTGCAGCTGGTTCTTCCTCGGCGGGGCCGATTTCTCCTTTTCCCTGCGCATCTTCGTCGCGGTGATGGTCATCGCCTGTCCCTGCGCCCTGGGACTGGCCACCCCCACGGCCATCATGGTGGGCACCGGCCGGGGGGCCCAGCTCGGGGTGCTCATCAAGAGCGGCCAGGCCCTGGAAACGGCAAGGGGGATTGAAGCGGTGGTCTTTGACAAAACCGGTACTTTGACTGTAGGAAAACCTCAGCTTCTGGAATCGACTTCGGTGGCAGGCAGCCCTCTTCAGGAGCAGGAGCTCGCCCGGCTCATCGTGGGGGTGGAGCACGAGTCAGAGCACCCGCTGGCCAAGGCGGTGGTCCAGGGGCTCAAGGGCTCCCTGGACGGCAGGCCGCCGCAGGCGGAGTCCTTCGAAGCCCTCCCGGGAAAGGGCGTCCGGGCTGAGATCGAGGGCCACGAGCTCTTCCTGGGCAACCTCGAGCTCATGCGGGAGCAAGGGATTCAGGGGGCTGCGTCCGAAGAGCTGAGCCAGTCGGTGCAGAATATTGCCGATAAAGGGCTCACTCCGCTTCTGGTGGCGGTTGACGGCCGGCTGGCCAGGATCCTCTCCGTTGGGGACCAGCTGAAGCCCGAGGCCAAAGAGGTGGTCGCCGCCCTCAAGCAGAAAGGGCTCAAGGTATATATGCTCACCGGAGACAACGAGCGAACCGCCCGGGCGATTGCCTCCCAGACCGGTATTGACGACGTTCTGGCCGAGGTCCTGCCGGAGAACAAGTCCCGGGAGGTACAGAGGCTCCAGGAGCAAGGGATGAAGGTGGCCATGGTCGGAGACGGCATCAACGACGCCCCGGCTCTGGCCCAGGCCGATCTGGGCGTGTCCATGGGCACCGGGATCGACGTGGCCATTGAATCCGGGGACGTGGTGCTCATGCGCGGCGACCTGCGCCGGGTTCTCACCGCAGTGGATCTCAGCCGGGCCACGGTGCGCAACATCAAGCAGAATCTCTTTTGGGCCTTTTTCTACAACTCGCTGGGCATTCCTATCGCCGCCGGGGTGCTCTTCATCTTCGGCGGCCCTACGCTCAACCCCATGATCGCCGCCGGTGCCATGGCCATGAGCTCGGTTTCCGTGGTCAGCAACGCTTTGCGGTTGCGTTTTTTCCAATCCCAGGACAAGGAGCAGACTACAGGTGTCGGATATCAACCCGCTTAAGGATGAACAGCTCTCGCCCTACATCGGCCAGGATTTTCTGACCTGGCTCTGGTTCCACATCGAGCGTTCCGGGGGAGAGATCACCACCTCCCACAACGAGGTCTTCGCCCTGTCCATGGAGCAGCGGGTCTCGGTTCAAGGCGGGGAGGGCGAGAGCAAGGATACCGCGGTCTGCAGCGGGCCCCGCTCCGAGCTGCGGGAGGCCAGGCTCGGCCTGAGGAGCGGCAAAAAGGTGAATCAGGCCAGGCTGAAGATCGAGCAGGATAGTGAGGCCTGGCAGCTGCAACTCCGGGCCGAGGATTTCGCCTTCAGCAGCCTGAAGACGCCCAAGGTGGAGACCAAGCTGGAGGAGGGCGACGATCCGGACTCGCCGTTTCTGGAGAAGATGTACCTCCTGGAGAGGTGTCTGCAGGTCGTGGACGAGCTGTTCGGCAAGTTCCTCAGCTTGCGGTTCAGCCAGGACTGGCCGCAGGAGCAAAGGGCGCTGCGGCAGTGGGTGCAGTCGGACTTGCCTCCGGCAAATCTCGTATGACACTGCAGAGGAGCTCCGAAGCCTCCATGCATGAAACGGCTCCCGGTCAAGCAATGCTTTCGAGGCATGGATGATAGAGCACTGCCAGTGCTGCGGCACCTGCTGCCGTAAAGGTCCCCCCGGGCTTCATATCGAGGACGCCTCTCTCTACAGCGGCGGTGTGCTCCGCAAGGAGCAGCTGCTCACCCTGCGGAGCGGGGAGCGGGTCTACGACAACGTGCAGGGCAGGATATCCAGGCTCGAGCGGGAGATGGTCCGGATCAAGGCCGACAGCGAGGGAGGGTGCGTTTTCCTGGACCGGGGGACCAATCTCTGCTTGATCTACGCTTCCCGGCCTGTGGAGTGCAGGGCTCTGCAATGCTGGGACACTTCGGAAATAACCCGGATCTACCACAGGGACCGGCTGACCAGGTTCGATCTGGTTGCCGCGGACTCGGCACTGGGCGAGATCATGCAAGCCCACGAGGAGGACTGCGGCCTGGACAGAGCGGATAGGCTGGCGAGCCGGATCAAGCAAAGCGGGGAGCAGGCGGCGCTGCAGAAGCTGGGCGAGATGCTGGAGCGGGACCATGCCCTGCGCCGGGCCTTGCGGGAGAAGGCGGAAGCGGGTGAGGAAATCCTGGACTTCATCTTCGGCCGGCCGCTTCCGGAGCTGCTGGCCAGGGCCGGCCTCCGGGTGCTATCCACCCCGGAAGGCTACAGGATATCCTCCCTGGAGCGGAGCTGAAGCCGCAGGAGCTCTTCGAGGGTATGGACCAGCTCCCGGAAGATGCCTCCCTGGCCCGGAAACGGCCCGGTGATCCTCTCTTTGAGCCGCTGCAGCTCCGCAGAGCCGCTTTGCTCCGGCGAGGAGACGCTTTTGGCCAGAACGAGCCTCTCGCGGAGCATATAATCCACAAAAAGGCTTTTGAAACGCTGTATTTCGGCTGCGAATGATTCGCGCCTCTCTCGCCAGTAGCTCTCGGCCTTGGGGACCGGGCCCAGCTCCCTGGCCTCGGTGAGCAGGGCCAGGAGCGTGTTCAGGGCGAACCCCGGTATGCCTCTCCTCCAGCCCAGAAGCCACGGCTTGCGCCAGCAGAGAAGAAAGTTCTCCTCTCCCCGGTACACCACCTCCAGCAAGGCCTGAAGGGCATCCTCCAGAACCGGATCCTCCCAGGCGACTTCAGCGTTGCGCAGATCCCACTCCGGCACGGCGGCTTCCTGGTGGGTACCGGACGAGCCGAGGCCATAGGAGGACAAGAGACGGCAGAACCAGGCATTGGCGGCTTGAGATCCGGGCGACTCCAGATGTACATAGCTCAGGAGATAAGCCCCCCGGCCCAGGGAGCTGGCGATCACAGCCGGCTCACCGCGCAGCAGCTCCGGGTTCAGGTTGATGCCGTAGAGCTCCTCCCAGCCCAGCAGCAGCTCCTTGTCCAGATGGCCCGCCGGCAGATCGGCCACCCAGAAATCCCTTTCCGGGCTCTCATACCAGGCCAGCACGGTATGTTCGGAGAAATGATCCGGCTCGAACTGGGACGGCCACCAGACCGGGGCCGCAATGCGGCTCGTGCCCTCGGGACAGGCTCCGGAGCGGTCGTTCAGCCGCAAGCGGAGGTGACCGCTGCAGTTGGGAAGGCGGGCCTGCATCGGCTTTCTGACCCAGGGGCACAGGGCCAGGCCGTTGCCCTCAGAGCCGCAGTCCAGGGCCAGGCCGGCTCCGCCGCAGAGGCCGAAATAGACCCCTCCGTTCTCCACGTACTCCTGAATGGCCGTTCTTCCGCGGGAGCCCAAGGCCTTGGCCTTGCGGGAGGCCCATCCTCCGGGGACGAGGAGGATTGCCGGGGGCTCCTGCTGCAGGCCGCCGCGGGCGATCTCCCCGGTATGCAGGATGCGCGGCGTAAAGCCCAAAGCATGCAGGGCCCGCTCCAGCATCACCCCCCAGAAATGCGATTCGTCCCACAGCAGGCCGATCTGCTTGGCGGGGCCGGTCATGCCTTATCTCTTCTCAGAGATGATGCTCTTCAAGGCTTCCCGGATCTTGGGGAAATGAAAATCGAAACCCTGATCCAGCAGGGCTTTGGGGAGAACCTTGGGGCCTTGCAGCAGCATCTGGGCCAGCTCTCCGAAGACGAGCTTGATCGCAAACTCCGGCATCGGGAGGAGGGCGGGCCGATGGAGGGCTTCGGCCAGGGCCCGGCTGAACTGCTCATTGGTTATGATCTCCGGAGCGCAGACGTTGACCGGACCGCGCAGTTCCTCATTGCTGGCGCAGAACTCCAGGGCCCGCACCAGGTCCAGCATATGGATCCAGGGGAACGGCTGCTTCCCGGAGCCCAGCTTTCCGCCCAGACCGAAGCGAAACGGGGTCAGCATATTGGCCAGAACGCCTCCGTCCCGTTCCAGGACCGGCGCGAAACGGGTGACCACCACTCTGGCCCCCAGGTTCTCTCCCTCCAGGGCCTCCTTTTGCCAATCCACCGATACCCGGGCCAGGAAGTTGCTGCCCGGGGGATCGCTCTCGTCGAATATCTCCTCGCTGTTTGTCGGGTAGTAGCCCACGGCGTTGGCGTTGATCAGGCATGGCGGCGGTCCGGAGCTGAGGCCGAGGGTGCGAACTGCCATTTGGGCGGCCTGGATCCTGGAGTTGTAGATGGCTTCCTTCTCCTGCTCCGTCCAGCGGGTGAAGATGTTGCGGCCGACGAGATTGACGATGGCCTCCGCAGCCGCTGCTTCCTGCTGCCATTTACCCTCCTGCAGGGGATCGCCCTTGACGGTTCTGGCCTGCTCCGGAAGATTTTTTCGCTTGGACTCGCTCCGTACCAGGAGAGTGACCTCGTGCCCCTGGCCCAGGAGATGGCCGGTCAAGTGCTTGCCTACAAAGCCGGTTCCGCCGAGAAGGAAAAAGTGCATAGCGCCCCCAAAAATCCTTTGCTTCGCACCAGGTGCCTGGTGCGAAGCAAAGAATTTTTATCAATTATTTTAAAAAGTTAGATATAAAATGTCTCAGCCAGGCTCTTCGTGTTTGGTTCCGATAATGGTCTGAGCTCATTGGCTGCAGCCAAGGCATTTGTTGTTTGCTGTTCCATATGTTGCGGGTTCTTCCTACCAGGATAAAGAATCGAAGATCATGCTTCCTTGAGAGTCAAAAGTTCCAGGTTCACGGTTCACGGTTGAAGAATAAAATCAAAGAGTTAAGAAGGATTTACGACATCCAGATTAAATCTTGAATATTGTTGTTGAAAACAGTTAGTTATCGAAGAACTTTTGACTGTCGAGATGCTTCGAAAAGGCGATTATGCGAAGCGGGATGTTCGTTTTAGCCTTTTCATTTGCGGGCCACCAGGGAGGCCAGGCTGACACTGCCCCCGGCCTGCTCCTCTTCCTGGATCCGCTCCTCATAGTACAGTATGCGCAGGTTGAGGAAGGAGCGCAAGAGCTCGTTCTGCCGCAACACGTAATCCGAGGTTCGGGGCAGGGAGACCTGAGGATCCTCCGACTCCACCTGGGTTTCGAAGATGAGCACTCCACCGGGGAGGAGCGCTTCGCTCAAAAAGGGAAGCAGGCGTCTATCCAGGAAGCGACAGTTGATTAGGAGGTGTACTGAGCCCCGTTGCGGGCGAAAGTCGTCCAGATCCGCCTGAGCCGGGAGGACTGAAGGCAGCTGCAGGCTTCGCAGGGATTCCACGGCCTTGTCGGCCAGATCCACTGCCAGGACAGAGAAGCCCTGCTGAGCCAGATAGAGGGCGTTGTTTCCCGTTCCGGCGGCCAGGTCCAAGGCCAGCGGTCCCGGGGCCAGGGAGCAGAAACGGACTACCAGGGATGACGGCGAGCCAAGGGACTCGGTCTCTGCGAGCTTGCGGTTCCAGCGCTGCCGGTCCGCATCCATGGCTAGTCGCCGTTTCCGGGGGAATCTCTGAGTACGCTTACCGCCACGTCGAAGTCATAGAGCCCGAGAGGATTTCCCTTGCCGGTGAAAAGCTCCGAGGCCTGCTTAGCTGCCTCGTAGGTTATCCATCCGTGCTCCTGGTAGAGCTGGGGATCGTCCTCGCTGTGGAGCCTGAACTCAATCACTCCGTCGTTATCCCGCACGTACATCTTGATCCGCTTGTTGCTCGGCAGCGGGTAGTAGTAGAAGCCGTGGCTGTCTTTCATAGCGCTTTTCCCAGTTACTTATTTGGCCATTCTCGCAACAGCAGAATGGGGTCTGAGGCAGGGATCTTACTTTGGAAGCTGCTCTTCCGCCTGCGCTTGCTGGCGTTTTCTGGGCCAGGCCTTGACGATGGCATGGACCAGGGTGGCCAGCGGGATGGCGAAGAAAACCCCCCAGAAGCCCCAAAAACCACCGAAAACGAGAATGCCGATGATGATGGCCATGGGATGCAGGTTGACGATTCCGGACATCAGAAGGGGAACGAGTATATTGCCGTCCAGGAACTGGATGATCAGGTAGCTCAGGATCGCATAGGCGAACTGCGCGGTCCAGCCCCACTGAAAGAAGGCCACCAGGGCCACAGGGATAGTCATCACCGTGGCGCCCACGTAGGGAACGATTACCGAGAGGCCGACCAGGAAGCTCAGCAGCACGGAGAACTTGAGCTCCAGCAGGGCGAAAACGATGTAGCTCATTCCCCAGACGATAAGGATTTCCCAGATCTTGCCCTGGATGAAGCGGGCGATCTTGTGGTTCATTTCCTGCCAGACCTGATTGGCCAGGGCGATGTTTTCCGGGAGGAAGCCCTGCAGATAGTGGATGATCTTCATCTTGTCCTTGAGCAGGAAAAAGACCATCAGCGGAACCAGGACCATGTAAACCACGATGTTGATCATGCTGCGCACCGAAGCCAGGGAGAAGGAGAGGAAGTTCTGGCCCAGAGAGGTGATCTGGCCGGTGATAAAGTCCATGACCTTGTTTATCTGGCTTTCGGTCACCACCTGGGGATAGCGCTTGGGCAGGGTCTGGAGCTGGTCCTGCCAGGTGGTGATCATCTGGGGCAGATCCTGGAGGAATTGACTGATCTGCTTGGAAAGCAGAGGGATGAGCCCGACGATAAGAAAAGCGAGCACCAGCATGAACAGTGTGAAGACCACGATAACGGCAAAGATCCGCGGCACCTTGCGCTGTTCCAGAGGCCGAACCAGTCCCTCCAGGACGTAGGCGATCACCAGACTGGCGATCACCGGGGTCAGAAACTGCCCCATGGTGGAGAAGACTACGATGATCCCCAGTCCGATGAGGATGAAGATGACCACCTGAGGATCGGTCAAGTAGTCCTTGTACCAGCGGTAGAAGATGTTCATGCCGTCTTCCTGGCAGACTTCCGCTCAAACCGCAATGGGGCAATCCCCATCCGTCCCGTTTGGGCTTCATATTATTCTATGCAGCGGCATTCCAGGGGCTCCCAGGCGCTCCACCTTGCGCTCCACCTCCGGATCGTCATCCAGGGGCTCGGGATGGTGCGCCTTGAGCCGGGCATCGATGACCAGCGGAGGATCGCATCCCCAGTGCTTGCAATGCAGGAAGGCGTGGGGGCCGTAAATATCTGTAGCCGGATCGGAACGGGTGAAGGAGATCCACAGGAAGTTTTCCCAGCTGTGCACGGCAAAGCGGCTGTCGTCCACCACCACCAGGAGGGCCAGGCCCTGGGGGCCCGAAGCCTCCAGACGTTCGCAAAGGAGGCTGATTTCCGGGTCCTGTCGGTCCCGTTCCAGGGTGTGCTTGGGCCCTTGGATCACGGCCATTCCCGGGGCCAGGAGAAGGGGATTGGCAAAGGGAGCCGGCCAGCCGTCAGCGGGCAGCTCGGTGCACAGGGTTCGCTTGGCCGGTCCGGCGGCGGCGAGGATGAGCTTGGATCCCTGGTTGAGGCTGATACCGGAGTAGTCGAGAGTATCCATGGTGGTGCGGGTGATGAAGTGCAGATCCCGGCTGCAGTCCATGCGCTCCAGGATATGGCGCAAAAAGCCGGGGATGTCCCGGACGCTCAAGCGCGAATCGTCTTCCCGGGCGGCGATGAGGACGAACTTGGACAGCGAGGTCTGGGTGGAGCCCAGCAGCTGATGGGCGTTGGTCAATAGCTCCTGGGGGATCCTGTTCCTGGCAAAGGGCACGTAGCGTTCGCTGCCTAGGGCCAAAAGCAGCGGGTGCACCCCGGCCGCGTCTACGGCGTTCACTTCATGCACGCCCTGGAATACCTTGGGCACCAGGGGACCGGTGAGCTCGTGGATGAACTCGCCGAACACGGAGTCCTCCTGCGGCGGACGCCCCACCGTGGTGAAGGGCCAGACTGCATCCCTCCGGTGCAGGACCTTGTCCACGCTGAGCACCGGAAACTCGTGGGCCAGGCTGTAGTAGCCCAGGTGATCGCCGAAAGGGCCCTCGGGGAGGATATGTCCGGGTCGAACATGGCCGGAGATGCAGAAGTCCGCCTCTGCCGGAATGGGGAGGCGGCCCGGCTTGCGGATGAGGGGAATGCGCCGTCCGGCCAAGAAGCCGGCGAAGAGCATTTCCGGAATCCCGTCCGGGAGGGGCATGACTGCAGCCAGGGTCAGGGCCGGAGGCCCGCCGATGAAGACGTTGACCGGAAGAGTTTCCCCCCGTTGCAGGGCCTTGGCGTGGTGCTGGCCTATCCCGCGGTGGATCTGGTAGTGCAGCCCGACTTCCCGATTGGGGGTATAGGCGTTCCCTGCGAGCTGAATGCGGTACATGCCGAGGTTGGAAGCCTTTACTCCCGGTCGTTCCGGGTTCTCGGAGTAGACCTGGGGCAGGGTAACAAAAGGCCCGCCGTCCCCGGGCCAGGAAACCAGCTGCGGCAGGTCCGATACCAGGGCTTCTTTCTCCAGAATGGGTCCGGACCTGGCCCGGCGGGGAAGCATGGACCACAGCCAGCCCGGCCCTTTGAACAAAAGGGAGGAGCTTTGCCACAGGCTGGACAGACGGGGCTCCAGCTGGTGAAGCCGGTTGAAGGCCTCTACCCGGTCCCGAAAGATAAAGCGCATCCGGGCCATGGTACCGAAGATGTTCCCGGCCATGGGAAAGCGGCAGCCGGTCACATTGGTGAACAGCAGGGCCGGGCCGCCGGCCCGGAATACTCTGCGCTGAATGGCCCCGGCCTCCAGATGGGGCGAGACAGGCTCTGGAATGCGAACGAGCTCTCCGTTCGCTTCCAGGTCCCGCAGGCAGGAGGAAAGGTTGGCATAGCCCATACGAGATGCGTACACGTCAGATTTGCCGGAGGCAAATCTGACTCCTTGGTAATTTATTGAAGAAAAAGAGAATTAATGCTTGTCAACAGCTTGATTGAACATCACTGCGGCCGGAGTTGACCCGGCACTCAGTTTCGGGATGAATCGCTGGAGCTTATACAACAAACCCAGTACGTGCTTTCATGGATACCCGGAGATGATTTCTTCATAACTGAGTGCCGGGTGAAGGATTGCTGCTAACTGCTGGTTCATACCAGGGCGGATCAGAAGCGATCGATATCGATGGTGATTCTGTTCGAGGAGGTCTTCTTTTCAAAGGAGCGCTTCAGCCAGCGCTTGACGATCTGCCTGGTGGCGGGAATCAGCAGCAGAAGGCCGGCCGCGTCGGTAATGAATCCGGGGGTGAGAAGCACAATCCCGGCCACGAGGATGATGAGGGCGTCCAGGAGCTCCTCGGTAGGCATGATCCCCTGATCCAGATTTCTGCGAATCTGGAGATAGGTTTTGGTGCCCTGCATCCGGGCCAGATAGCCTCCGGCCACCGCCGTGAGAATGACCACGGCAATGGTGTTCAGGGCGCCGATCGCTCCGCCTATCCGGATCAGGACATAGATCTCGGCGACCGGAATGATGGTGAAGGCCAGGATGAGTTTCAGCAGCATAGATGATCCGCAAGGCAGCTTTGCCTCTGACAAAGCTGCCTTGATGGCAATTTCATGGAAACTTGAGAGTTCAAAGTTCACAGTTCAAGGTTCACAGTTAAGACAAAAAAATCAAAGAGATAAACCAAATGCTTTCGCAGTCAAACCAGTTCGTCAATATCAGCAGTTGAAACAATATGTTACTCAAAAACTCTTGACTGTCGAGATGGAAAAAGAAAGTTCAGTTTTTCAGACGTAGCTGCAACCCCGCACTCAGTTTCGTGGTCAACTTATGGTCCTGTCATTTGCTTTCAAATGTCCTGAAAAAAGCGGGCAACGAGCCCATAGATCAAAACTGAGTGCCGGGTTACAAGGACAGCACGCCTTGAATGTGCGAGGCGGCTTCGTAAACGGTAACCACTTCCTCGCTGGAATGAACCAGGCACTTGGCGGTAATGCTGATGTATTTGCCGTTGCGCGAGCTCCTGGTGCTTACATGGTCCCCGTGCTCGAAGAGATCGAGGACCTGGTCGCATTGTCCGGCCGGTACGATGAACTTGAAGGTATAAGTGCACGGCCAGGAATGATATTCATTCAGTGTCTGCTTGAATCGGGCTATTGAATCCTCCATAGGCAGCACCCCGGGCTAAAAATTTCCGTTGGCCGTAAAGGATTATTAATATAGGATACGCATCGCCCTTTGGCAATACATTGTTTGGAGGCTCACTTTAAGCTGTTTGAGGAACGAAAAGAATCGCCTTTATGAGCAGCCATTCCAGAGAGATCGCAGAGCGGGCCTCAGTAGTTGCCGGAGCGACGCTGCTGAGCCGAATCCTTGGCTTTGTGCGGGATGTGATCATCGCCTTCGCCCTGGGTGCGGGGCCGATAGCGGACGCCTTTTTCGTGGCTTTCCGCATTCCCAACCTCCTGCGGCGGCTCTTTGCCGAAGGCTCCTTGACCATGGCCTTTGTGCCCATCTTCGCCCGCACCAGGGAGGAGCAAGGCCTGGAGGAGGCCTTTGCCTTCACCCGCTCCGCCTTGGCCTGGCTGCTCCTCGTGCTCGGGGTTCTGGTTGCGGGAGGCCTGCTCGCCGCGAGGGGGATCACCTGGCTCATTGCTCCCGGGTTTACCGAAGACCCCGGCTTGTTTGATTTTACGGTCACCCTGGTACGGATTTGCTTTCCCTATATCCTGTTCATTTCCGCTGTTGCGCTGTGCATGGGGCTTCTGAACTCCCTGGGCCATTTCTTGGCCCCGGCTCTGGCCCCCTGCGTGCTCAATATAGTGCTCATTGCGGTAGCTCTGACTGCCGTGTGGACCCAAGGCGGCGTGGCCCTGTACCTTTCCGGAGGCGTTCTGGTGGGCGGATTGGGGCAATGGCTCCTGCAGCAGCCGTTCCTGCGTCGGCAAGGGTTCTCCTGGCGGGGGAGCTGGTCCCTGCGCAACCGGCAGGTAACCGGAATGGCCTGGCTCATGCTGCCCACGGTTCTCGGGGCCGCGGTGTATCAGCTGAACATTATCATCAATACCGTATTGGCCTCTTTCCTGGCCAAGGGCAGTATTTCCTACCTCTATTACGCAGACCGCCTGGTCCAGTTTCCCCTTGGAGTGTTCGGGCTAGCGGTGAGCACTGCGGCGCTGCCCAGCTTTTCCAAGCTGGCTGCCAGAAATGAGAGCCAGGAATTCATCCGCACTCTCAATGCCAGCCTGGGCCTGACCCTGTTCATCAGCTTGCCCTCGGCAGCCGGGCTGATGGGACTGGGCGTCCCCTTGGTGCAAACCCTTTTCGAGCGCGGCGCCTTCGGGGGAGCTTCCGTGGAGGCCACGGCCTTGGCCCTAGTCGGATACGCCGTAGGGCTTCCGGCTTTCAGTTGCGTGCGCAATCTGGTTTCAGCCTACTACGCCCTCAAGGACAGCCGGACTCCAGTGCTCGTCGCCTCGGCCAGCCTGATGGTCAACGTGGCTCTGGGGCTGGTCCTCATGCAGTTCCTGGCCCACGTGGGCCTGGCTGCAGCCGTCTCCGTGGCCTCCTGGGTCAACATCCTGCTGCTGGCTTTTCTGCTGCGTCGCAAGCTCTCGGCCTGGTTCGAGTGGCGCAGCGACTATCTGGCCATGCTTCTGCTCAGCCTGGCCATCGGTCTGGGCAGCTGGGCAACCGCCTCCTGGGGCTGGCCGGCTCTGCTGTGCATTCCCCTGTGGGCCGGAGGCTATCTGGCCCTGGCCTTCAAGTTGAAGCTTCCGGAAGCCAGCATGATCACAGACATGATGCGCAGGCGGTGAGTGTGAAGTTTGGGATATAAGCAGCCTCTGCTCCGGCACTCAGCTTTCTCAGTCTCAGCCCGAGTTTGAACAAAAGCTACTGCTCAAGGTTACATTTCTCAAATTCAAGAAGTTTGCCGTCAAGCTGAGTGCCGGATGAACATCCGGCCAGAGCGTCGTGCGGCAGAGCTATTGCAAGATCAGGGACACGATCTCTTTTGACCAAAATCCGAATCAATCGGCTCAGCCGGAGGCTGAACTGATTTGCATATGAACCGAAATCGCTGTATCGATATACAAATGCACCGGGGGGCTTTCCCCAGGGGATTGATGCAGCCCGAGACCGGGCATCGCTTCGCAGTGGACTCTCTGTTGCTGGCATGCTATCCCCACGTGCGACCGGGAGCCAGGGTTCTCGATCTGGGAACCGGCTGCGGAGTTTCCGGCTTGGGACTGCTTTTGCTCCATCCGGAGGCATCGGTCAAGGTCCTTGGCCTGGATATCAGCTCGGAGATGATCCGAGCCGCGCAAAAGAACAGTCGGTGCCTCGGTCTGGAGGATCGGTTCCAGGCTCAAGAGCTGGATCTTCGAAAAGTCCGGGACAGCGCAGCGGTGGGTCCGGAATCCTTCGACCTGGTGACGGCCAATCCGCCCTACAGGCATCCGGGATCCGGACGGATGCCGCCTTCGGCTGCAAAGCGCTCCGCCAGGTTTGAGCTGCAGGCCGGAGTGGAGGATTTTGTCCAGGCGGCGGCCTATGCAGTGAAAAACAAAGGCTCGCTGGCCCTGGTCTATGGAACACAGCAAGCTCCCCGGCTGCTGGAGCTCCTGAGCCGTTACCGCCTGGAGCCCAAGCGGATGCGCTTCATCCACGGCCGGGAGCACCTCCCGGCCCGTCTGGTGCTCCTGGAGGCCAGGAAAAATGGAGGTCCGGGGCTGGAGGTCGAGCCTCCGCTATTGCTCTACGGGCCGGAGGAAAACGAGCAAACCCCGACCACCAGGGCTCTGGAATATTGCCCTTTTCTGGCCACTCAGGCATAACATAAGATGAATAGTTTAGGAGAGCTGAAACATGCAGAAAGAGCTTTGGTTCCTTGATTGCGATCTGTGGGAGACGGAGCATGCACGATAGCTTGAAGCTGCACTCTTTGCCTCTGGAAATGGCGCATTTCAATCTGTGCGAAGCCGCTCTCTATGAGCACGCTCTGAAGAGCGGCGAGGGGATGCTGGCCTCAGGCGGAGCCCTGGTGGTTCGAACCGGAAGGTATACCGGCCGCTCTCCGGACGACAAGTTTGTGGTTCAGGAAGACTCCTCCAGGGACAAGATCTGGTGGGGGGAGGCCAACAAGCCTTTCCAGCCGGAGTCCTTCGATGGCCTGTACGCCAAGATCCTGCAATATCTTAGTAACAGACCTTTTTTTGTCCAGGATTGCTATGCCGGAGCGGACAAGGATCACAGCCTCCCCCTGCGGATAGTAACCGAACAGGCCTGGCACAGCCTCTTTGTCCGCCACCTGTTCATCAATCCCGGCGGACCTCGGAGCAGCCCCGGGTTCGAGCCCGAGTTCACCGTACTCCATGCCCCGGGATGCAAGGCCGATCCAGATATCGACGGCACGCACTCCGAGGCCTTCGTCCTGCTTCATTTCGGCAAGCGGCTCATCCTCATCGGGGGAACGAGCTATGCCGGGGAGATCAAAAAGGCCATGTTCACCGCACTCAACTATTACTACCCCCTGCGCTCGGTGCTCAGTATGCACTGCTCGGTCAATGAGGGACATAAGGGAGATACGGCCATATTTTTCGGACTTTCCGGAACCGGGAAGACCACTTTGTCCACAGTGCAGGACCGCAAGCTCATCGGGGACGACGAGCACGGCTGGGACCACAAGGGCCTGTTCAACTTCGAAGGCGGCTGCTACGCCAAGGTGATTCGGCTTTCTGCTGAGGCGGAGCCGGAGATCTTCGCCTGCACCAGAACCTTCGGCGCGGTTTTGGAGAACGTGATTGTCGATCCCTCCACGCGACGGCTGGATCTGGAGGACGACAGCCTGACGGAGAATACCAGGGCCGGCTATCCCCTATCCTTCATCCCCAACTCGGTGCAGGAGGGAGTGGGGGGACACCCTTCGCATATCTTCATGCTCACCGCGGACGCCTTCGGCATTCTGCCCCCGGTGGCCAAGCTGAGCACGCCCCAGGCCATGTACCATTTTCTGTCCGGATATACTGCTAAGCTGGCCGGTACGGAAAGGGGCATCCAGGAGCCGGAGGCCACCTTCAGCACTTGTTTCGGGGCCCCGTTTCTCCCCCTGCATCCCAGCGTGTACGCTGAGCTGCTGGGCAGGAAGATGGAGCAGCACCAGGCGAACTGCTGGCTCATCAATACCGGGTGGAACGGCGGGCCCTTTGGCGAGGGCCGGCGCATCGAGATCGAGCATACCCGATCGCTCATCCGGGCCGTGCTGAACGGCGAGCTCAACAAGGCAGACTATGAAGTCGAGCCCTTGTTCGGCCTCTTTATCCCCACATCCTGCCCGGATGTGCCCCGGGAGATCTTGCGGCCCCGGGACACCTGGCGCGACCGGGAGGCCTACGATGAAAAAGGGCGCGCTCTGGCCGGCCTTTTCCAGGAGAACTTCGCTTCCTTTGCCGACCAGGTCGATCCCGAGGTGCGGCAGGCCGGGCCCCGGATATGAGCCGTAAGCTTTACCTTCAATGCGCTACCGGGATCAGCGGGGATATGTTTCTGGCTGCCCTGGCGGATCTGGGCCTTGATGTCCGGCCTCTGCAGGCCAAGCTGCAAGATCTGGAGATGGGGGTAAGCCTGGAGGCAGCCGGTACGCGGAAGCACGGTCTGCGGGGCTCACAGCTAAGAGTTGCCTGGGACCCGGAGGTGCAGCCGCTGCGTCATGTGGACGATCTCCTCTCTCTGGTGGAGCGTCTGGACCTTTCCCCTTCGGTGCGGAAGAGAAGCCGGGCCGCCTTGCAGCGATTGGCCGGAGTGGAGGCCGCGGTGCACGGCATCGAGGTGCAGGAGGTCCATTTCCACGAGGTGGGAGCCGTGGATACTCTGGTGGATGTGGTAGGGGGATTCTGGGCCTTGGAGCAGCTGGGCATCGAGGAGGTGCACTGCTCCCATCTTCCCTGGTTTCAGGGAACGGTGGACTGCGCCCACGGCAGCCTTCCGCTGCCCGCCCCTGCGACCTTGGAGCTTTTGCAGGGCAAGCCGGTCTACTCTACCAGGTTTAGTCAGGAGATAATCACTCCCACCGGGGCCCTCCTGGTGGATCAGATGGTGTCCCGTTTTGAGCCCGGGTTTTCGGGAAAGGTAGTCCGCAGCGGCCTCGGCTTCGGAACCATGGACCTCGGGCCCATCCCCAACGCATTGCGGGCCGTGCTGTTCGAGGATTCCTTGGCCTCGGAGACGGTCTGGGTTCTGGAGAGCAATATGGACCATCTGAGCGGCGAAGAGCTGGGAGGGGTTTTCGAGGAGCTCTTTCGGGCCGGGGCGCTGGATGTGCTCTATCTTCCGGGGATCATGAAGAAGAACAGGCCGGGGGGCATGCTGCAGGCGGTTTGCGCCCCGGATAGTGTGGAGAGGGTGGAGAAGGCCTTTTTCAAGCAGACCCTCACCCTGGGCCTTAGAAAAAAAGAGATGGAGCGGGCGGTGCTGCCGAGGCGACCCAGCCGCATGCAGACCCTATGGGGCGAGGTGGAGGCCAAGTCCTTCTCCCCGGACGGCGAGGAGATACAAAGGCCGGAGTACGAGGCGCTCAAAGAGCTGGCCGAGAAGACGGGCCGCTCCGTGGTCGAGCTTCGGCACCTCCTCGGCGGAGGCAAGAGCTCTTCCTGAGCCCTTTCAATCCATCCGCTTGGGGCAGATGTCCTTGAGCTCGCAGCCGGCGCAGTCCGGATTGCGGGCCCGGCAGACATCCCTTCCGAACCAGACCAGGAGATGGTTGATCTCCCCCCAGGCCTCAACCGGGAAAAGGGGCAGGAGGTCCCTTTCGATGCGCTGCGGCCGGCCGGAGTCCGAAAGCCCCATGCGGTAGGCCAGACGGCGCACATGCGTGTCCACTGCTATGCCCTCGTGGCGGTTGAAGCCGTTGGAGAGCACGATGTTGGCCGTTTTTCTGGCCACGCCCGGCAGTGAAGTCAGCTCGGCCATGATCCCCGGCACCTCCCCGCCGAAATCGTTCACAATCTTCCGGGCGCAGTTGACCAGGTTTTTGGCCTTATTGCGGAAAAACCCGGTGGGACGGATGAGCTCTTCCACCTCGGCCGGATCCGCTGCTGACAGGCTGGGGATGTCCGGCCAGCGGCGGAAGAGCTCCGGGGTGACCTTGTTGACCTGTTGATCTGTGCATTGCGCCGCCAGTATGGTGGCCACCAGGAGCTCCCAGGGGGATTTCCAGGTCAGAGTGGTGGCGGGCGCTGGGTAGCGTTTACGGAGCCGATGGAGAGTGGCTGCAGCTCGTTCTGCTCGATCCATTGCAAGCATCCTTTGAAAAAGCGGCGATCATGATTATAATCATTGACTGCCGGAGGAAGACCTCCGGCAGTCAATGATACGGTCTGCCACGGAGCGCAGCCAATATAGAGGCATATGTTCTACAGAGCAAGAAAGATGATCGGACAACAGGCGTAGGCTTTTAGGCTTTTAAAAAGCATAGGCAGCTGGAATGCCTACTGAAAGCCGTCTTTCCGGAGGCATTCCGGCTGAGGAGGAGATTATGTCCGGAGTTCTGGTCTACATCACCTGCAAGGACAAAACCGAGGCCGAAAACGTCGGCCGGGCCCTGGTGGAAGCCAAGCTGGCCGCCTGCGTGAACATCATCGACGGCATGCAGTCCATGTTCTGGTGGGAGGGGGCGGCTCAGAAGGAAAGCGAAACCGTGCTTCTGGCCAAGACCAAGGTGGGCCTGGTGCAGAAGCTTACTGAAAAGGTGAAGTCGGTCCACAGCTACGACTGCCCCTGTGTTGTCGCTCTGCCCATCATTGACGGGAATCCGGAATTCCTGCAATGGATTCAGGACGAGACTGCGCAGTTATAAAGGCCCTATGAAGTTTCATATCAAAACCTTCGGCTGTCAGATGAACGTCTGCGACTCCGCCTGGCTCGAGCAGGCCCTGCAGGCCAGGGGCTGGGAGCCTTCGGAAGAGGACCGGGCCGACGCGGTGCTCATAAATACCTGCAGTGTCCGCGATAAGCCGGAGCAGAAGGTTTACAGCCTGCTGGGCCGGATCCAGCCCGCGGCCAAGCGCCGCAGCGATCTCATCGTAGGCGTAGGGGGCTGCGTGGCGCAGCAGGTCGGAGAGGCCTTCTGGGAGCGATTCCCCTTCGTGCGCCTGGTCTTCGGTCCTGACGGCGTAGCCTCTGTGCCGGACAGCCTGGAACGGCTGTACGCCGAGCCGAGGCTGCGGATCAGCCTGCTGGACTTCACGGAGCATTACCCGGAGCGGGAGCCGGTCTGGGAGAGATTCCGGCAGCCGGCCCAGCGCTATGTGAACATCATGCAGGGCTGCAACAACTACTGCGCCTACTGCATCGTTCCCTATACCAGAGGACCGCAGAAATCCAGGCACAGCGGGGCGATACTGGAAGAGTGCGCCAGCCTGGCTGAAAACGGGGTCCAGGAGATCACTCTCCTGGGGCAGAACGTGAACAGCTTTGGTCAGGACCGGCACGGGGACGGCACCTCCTTTGCCCGTCTTCTGGAGCGTATATGCCGGTTGCCTGGGCTGGAGCGGGTCCGGTTCACCACCTCCCATCCCAAGGATCTCGATCAGGGGATCATTGAGGCCTTCGGCCGCTTTGAGAACCTCTGCCCCTCGCTGCACCTCCCGCTGCAGTCCGGATCGGACAGGATCCTCTCCCTCATGGGGCGGCGCTACAGCCTGGAGCGTTACCTGGGGATAGTTCGCGATCTGAGACAGGCCAGGCCGGAGATCGTGCTCGGCACGGACCTCATGGTAGGATTTCCTTCGGAAACAGAGGAGGACTTTGCAGCCACGCTGGACAGTATGCGGGAGATCGGTTTTGACAGCAGCTTTTCCTTCAAATATTCTGATAGACCGGGCACCAGGGCCGCTGCCATGACGGACAAGGTTCCCGAAGAGATCAAGTCCAAGCGGCTGAATCGCCTTCAGAAGCTGCAGGACGAGCTGACCCATGAGTCGCTGCGCCGCCTTCTGCATCGCGAGGTAGAGGTTCTGGTGGAGGGCAGAAGCGCCCGTGGAAACGGCTCCATCCCTTCCTGGCGGGGGAGAGATCCAGGAGGAAGGGTGGTCAACTTTTCCTGGCCAGCAAACGGGGACCTGACCGGGGAAACGGTTCTTGTCCGGGTTACGGACATCAAGAAACATTCAATCTTCGGGGAGGTAATAGATACACCATGGTCGAAATGAAAATTTTTGGACTGGCCCTGGACGAGCAGTCCCAGGTTCCCCTGCTTATCCTCAAGGACAAGGAGGAAAAGCAGGTATTGCCTATCTGGATAGGCGCCATGGAGGCGATGTCCATCTCCATCAGCCTGAACAAGGTTTCCATATCCAGGCCTCTGACCCACGATCTGATGATCAAGGTTCTGGGAACACTCGAGGCCCAGATCAGCAAGGTGGTGGTGGTCGATCTCAAGGAAGGCACCTATTACGCCGAGATTCATCTGGAGTACAACAACAGAACCTATCTGGTGGACAGCCGGCCATCGGATGCCATCGCTCTGGCTGTGCGCTGCGACGTTCCCATCTTTGCCAACGAGGAGCTCCTGGAGCAGGTAGGCAAGCAGTTTGACCAGGAGCATGAAGTTGTGCTTAAAGACGAGGAGGCCGAGAAGTGGACCGAGGTGCTGGAGAAGTTCAGCCAGGATGACTTCAAGTACAAGATGTGATTCTTCGGTGGGCTCCCGTTTCCTGAGGCTTCGGTCCGGATGAGCTATCCGCTTTGCCAGAGAAGAAGGGCTTTACCGCTGCAAGAGGTTTGACGCACAAGGCATGCTCGATCTGCACACCCATACATTCCACGGCGACGCGCGAATAGCTCCAGGAGGGCTGGCCGGACGATTTTTGGCCGCCGGCTATCGCGGCATTGCGGTGACCGACCATGTGGATCACTGCAATCTGGACTGGGTATTGGAGCATCAGATTCCGGGATTGCTGCGTTTCGGACCCTACAGCGGCATCAATCTCTTTGCCGGGGTGGAGCTGACTCTGGTCCCCCCGGCCTTGATCGGGGATATGGTCCAGACCGTGCGCAGGGAGGGAGCGGAGCTCGTTCTGGTGCATGGGGAATCCATTGGCGAACAGGTGTTTCCCGGAACCAATCTGGCCGCTATTGAGGCCGGGGCCGATATATTGGCCCATCCCGGCCTTGTCTCGGATCAGGAAGCCAGGCTTGCCGCGGACATGGGAGTTGCCTTGGAGATCTCGCTGCGCAAAGGCCATTGTCTGTGCAACGGACATGTTGCAGCAGCAGCACGGCGGTTCGGGGCTCGGCTGGTTATCAACAGCGATGCCCACAGCGCTTCGGACATTCCCTTGGCCTCCATGCGGCGGAGCATCGCCCTGGGAGCCGGCATGAGCGAAGAGGAGTACCAGGAGGCGGAACGCACCGCCGAGCAAATAGCCTCGAGGATCTTGCATCGCGGCAGGGCCACAGTCTGAGGCCCTGCATTTTTTTGTCCTGTTAGACATTCGACAGTCAAACGTTTGTAAGGAATACATTTAAGGGACTCAGTGCAGATGAATCCAACTGAACCGAGACATTCCTCAACCGGAAGGTACAGCGGTTTGTTCAAACGACAATGGATGGTGGAGTGATGGATCTTGCAGGAACCGGGCTGTTGAACATGCTGCTGGAGGCCACTCTGGTGGTCAAAGCGGTTTTAGGGATTCTGGTAATCATGTCGGTAGTGAGTTGGGCCCTTATCTTCTACAAGCTCCTTTTGCTGACCAAGGTCAAGAAGGAGATCAGCAAGGAGTACGAGACCTTCAGCAGCGCCAAGGATTTGGGATCCGCCCTGCGCCTGCTGAAGCGGAAATCCGGGTCCCGGCTTTACAATATCGGCGCCCAGGCGGTCTCGGAGATCAAGTCCCTGGAGCGCTCGGCCCTGCCGCCAGCCAGCCGGGTCAAGGTCGCTTCGGACAATGTGCGCCGCGTTCTCCGTCAAGCCGTGAGCACCGAGGTGAACTCTCTGGCCTATGCCCTCTCCTTTCTAGCCACCTGTACCAACTCAGCCCCGTTCATCGGGCTCTTCGGAACGGTGTGGGGGATAATGCACGCCTTTCAGTCCATCGGCATTCACAAGACCGCAGCCCTTACCGCAGTGGCTCCGGGGATCGCCGAAGCGCTCATCGCCACGGCCTTCGGTCTGGCAGTGGCGGTGCCGGCCTCCATCGCCTATAACTCCTTTCTGGGCGTGCTCAACAGCATCGAAAGCGAGCTCATCAACTATGCCGGATCCTTCCTCAACAGGGCGCAGCGGGAGATTCCCTGGCTCAGCGCGCCGCGGGAGGGCAGCGTAAAGCCGGAAACGGTCAAATCCGATGCCTCCCGGGTCAAGTCGGATGAAATTTGAGCCGGGCTTTTGCTTGCGCTTCCTTTGGCCCGTGCAGCCTTGCAAGGCACCGGGTGGAGAAGCATGATGGAATTACGGGCTTGCGTTAAGGCCTTTCGGAGATAGTGATGGATTTCAACCCGCACAAATCGGGATTCATTGCCCAGATCAACGTCACCCCGTTTGTGGACGTAATGCTCGTGCTGCTCATAATTTTCATGGTCACCGCTCCGTTGCTTACTCAGGGGGTGGAGGTCGATCTCCCCCAAACCAAGACTGTGAAGACCCTTCCCGAAGAAGAGGAGAGGCTGGTGCTGACCATCAAGAAGGACGAGAAGATCTTTCTTGATGACTACGAGCTCAAGCTGAATGAAGTAAGCCGCTACCTGAAGAAGACGGTGGACGATGAGGACCAGATGCTCTACATGCGCGCGGATACCGAGGTTCCTTACGGCTTCGTGGTCAAGGTGATGAGCGAGATCAAGTCCGCCGGACTGCAGCGTCTCGGGGTCGTAGCCGAGCCCGAAGAGGAGTGAGGGGGAGAATGGGGAGCCGATGCGGTTTACCAGCTTCGTTCTATCTTTGCTGATCCATGTCCTGGTATTGGCGCTTGGTCTGTACTTTCCCTTTTACGGCGAAGGCCTGACTATCGATCTGGACCGGCCGGTCTATGAGGTAGAGCTGGTGAAAATGCCTCAGTCCAAGCCGGCTCCGGAGCCCGAGAAGAGCAAGCCCGTTCCCAAGCAACCCCAGCAGGCCAGCAAACCCTCACCCAAGAAGACGCCGCCCAAGCCGAAGTCCAAGCCGACCCGCCTGGCGGCCAAGGCCCCCAAGAAGCAGCAGGCACCCAAGCCGACGCAAATTGCCCGCCAGACCAAGAAACCGTCCCAGCCGGCCCCGGCTAAGAAGAAGTCCGTGCCCAAGCCGACGGAAAAGAAGAAGCCGAGCCAGCCGGAAAAGTCCAAGCCTCCGCCGCCTACCAAGGAGGAAGTGCTGTCCAGGGCCCTGGGCGATATCGAAAAGGGCATGGGTCAGGAAGAGGATGCCGAGCAGGTAGTCGCCCGGGAGCTGGCCAGCTTGAAGCAAGAGCTCAGCCGGCAGCAGCCGTCCGGGTCTTCCGGACGGGGAAAGTTCCACATCGGAGAGCTCTACGGGCGGATTGTGGAGCAAAAGATCAAGGAGAACTGGCGCTATCCGCAACTGGGCCAGGGAAGCAACCTGAGCGCCGAGGCCAAGATCCAGGTTGACAGCTCGGGAGAGATCGCTCAGTTTTCCCTGCAGCGGCAATCGGGGCGTTCCGATTTCGACAGCTCCGTATTGCGGGCGATCGAGGAGACGGGCAAGCTTCCTCCGCCTCCCAGCAAGGAAATCCGGACCATCACCATCACCTTTAATCTCCAGGAACAAGCCGGTTGATGCCTTGCTTGACCGGGAAAGGGCCCTTATAAAGATGCGGCTGCAAATTTTTTTTCGCAGTCGCAGTGGTCAGAGATCAGTGGCCAGTTAACAGTAAAAGCAAAGAGTTATAAGCAAGTACTTGCGCTTGAATCATTCAGGCACGACTTTTTGCAGGTGCGTCTTAAAAGGAACCTATATGCTCAGAAGCCTGCCACGGATCGTCTTGTTCAGCATCGTGTTTTTGGGGCTGGGAGCCTCCCTGGCTCAAGCGGCCCAAAAAACCCTGCATATCAATATTTACGGTCCCGGACAGTCCAAGCTCAATGTCTATCTGGCTCCCCCGCGGAGCCTGCAAGGCGATCAGTCCGAGGCTGCGCCCCGGTTGGTCCGGGAGCTGTATACTGCTGTGCGGGAAAATCTTGAATTCTTGCCCTTTATGAGGCAGATGGAAGGAGAGGCTATTCTGGGCGGAGCTCAGGTGAAGGGAGTGAAGGCCGGAGACATCGATTTCAAGCGGTTTTCCATGAGCAAGGCCGACATGCTCTTTACCCTGGGCTGGAGCAAGCAGTCCGGCGAGCAGTCTCAGGTGGAGCTCAGAAGCTTCGAGGTCTACTCCCAAAAGCTCTTTGTCGGCCGAGGCTACGTGCTGACTGGCCAGGAGCAGGCCTATGAGGCGGCCAACCGCTTCTGCGCCGAGCTCATGGACAAGATCAGCGGCCGTTCCGGATTCTTCCGGTCGCGGCTCGCTTATGTGCGCAAGCAGAACAAGGTGAAGGAGATCGCCACCTGCACGCCGCAAGGGAGAAGAGCCAGGCAGATCACAGATTTCGGCAAGGTGTGCCTCAGCCCTGCCTGGTCCTGGGACGGCACCGCCCTGGCCTTTACCTATGTGAACGACGAACGGCACGAGCTCAAGCTGTGGAGCAGGGCCTCGGACCGGATTCAGAGCGTCCTGCTCCCGGGCAATACCATAATCAGCCCGGCCTTTCGTACGGACGGCTCTTTGGTCATCAGCGTGGACCCCAGGGGGAATCCGGATATCTACACCCTGGACAAGGATATGCAGCTCAAAGAGCCGATTGTGGAAAACTGGGCCATTGACATCTCGCCCCATTTCGACAGGCAAGGGAAGTACATGGTGTTTGTCTCCAGCCGATTGGGCAATCCGCATATCTTCCGTATGGATTTGCAAAGCCGGGACGTGGAGCGGATCAGCTTTGAGGGGACCTACAACACCAATCCGGCCATCAGCCCGGACGGACGTTTCGTGGCCTACTCCCGGCTAACCGAGGAAGGGCACCGGATTGTGGTGTACGATGCGAAGACCGGCCGAAAAAGGCTGCTTACCTCCGGGCCCGGAGACGACGAGGATCCGGCCTGGGGCCCGGACAGCTACTTCCTGGCCTTTTCCTCGAATCGGTCCGGAAGCTACAGGCTGTACATGACCACCCGGCATGGAGACGAGCCCCGCAAGGTGGATACCGGCCCCGGAGAGGCGACATCGCCGGCCTGGAGCCCAAAGGGCGTGCAGTAGCCTGCCCGCCGCCGGAGCGCTCTTTTCCTTCTACCGGTGCGTTGTCCGGGGAAGGGCAGTAGTTTGCTACATGGAGCCTACAAACTGTGGAGACAAGGAGGAAGGCCATGCAAAGAGGGATGAAGTTGACTGTTTTGATTGTCGGGGCTGCCTTGCTGCTCCTGGCAGCTGGCTGCGCCAAGAAAGAGGTCCAGATAAGCGGTCCGGAGACCGAGGGCGGTATGGAAACCACTATGGAGCAGGAAGGCAAGGCGGCTCAGGAAAAGGCCGAGCAGGAGAGGCGGGCCAGGGAGGAAGGCCCGTCCATGGAGGAGTACGAGCTGACCGAAGAGGAGCGGCGGGCCAAAATGGAGGCGGAAAAGCGAGAAAAGGCAAAAGAAAAGCAACTGCCGCAGGAGGAGAGGGCCGAGCTCAAGGAGCGCATCCATTTCGCCTTTGATTCATATGAGCTGTCCCAGGAGGCCAGGGAAAAGCTCAAGCGCAAGGCCGAGATGCTTCAGGACTACTCCGGAATAAATGTGGTCATCGAGGGGCATTGCGACGAGCGGGGCACTGACGAGTACAATCTGGCCCTGGGAGAACGCAGAGCCAGGGCGGCTTACGAGTATCTCATCCTGCTCGGAGTGGATGCCGACCGATTGCGCATTCTCAGCTACGGGGAAGAAAAGCCCCTGGTGGATGAGAGCAGCGAGGCGGCCTGGGCCAAGAACCGGCGCTGCGAGTTCCGGATAGCCGACCAGGGCTGAAGCGCTGCGGACCCGGGTGCAGCAGATCCGTCTCACCCCTGGGTGCACTCCTTCTGTCTGACTTATAGCCAGTAGTCAGCGCGGCCGGCGGCCGCGCTGACTTCTTCGCCCTCAGGCGCCTGCCTGGGGACGCTTACTCTTGTGGCTCCAGCCATCTTCTGGTGCACAGGATGTGGCAATGCCCGCTATTCGTGAGCCAGGCCTGAGCCTGGCCACGCCGGTCCCCCCTGTTCCTGAAGCCTACTAGCCCCATACTCCGGGTATCCTTCCGCCGCAGTCCCGGCACACATTCCCCTCAAGCCCGGCGGCGCGGATGGAATAGCCCCGCCGTTGCACCACGAGCCTTCCGCAGTGATGGCAGTAGGTGTTCTGACCTTCCTCTACCGGTGCGTTGCCGATATAGACGTAATGCATTCCCTCGCTCATGGCCAGCTTGCGGAAGGATTGCAGCAGCGGAACCGGGGTGGGCCGCACCCGGTTCAGCTTGTAGCGCGGGAAGAACCGCAGCAGGTGGAGCGGGCGGTCAGGACCCAGATGCTGCAGTATCCAGCCGCACATCCGTTTGAACATCTCCTCCTTGTCCGTGTATCCCGGAACGATGAGGTTGGTTATCTCCAGATGCACTCCTTCTCCGTGGAGCCTCTGGAGCGTCTCGAGCACCGGATCGAGGCGGCCTCCGTTTAAGGCCCGGTAAACCTGGTCGCTATAGGACTTGAGATTGATGTTGGCCGCCTGGATGCAGCTGCAGAGCTGCTTCAGCGGCTCGGGGTTGATGTAGCCGTTGGAGATGAGCAGGTTAAAAAGGCCTTGCTCCATGGCCAGGCGCGCGGTGCGGCTCATGTACTCGTAGAAGCTGATCGGCTCGGAGTAGGTGTAGGCGATGGATTGGGCCTGTCTGGATATCGCCTCGTGTACGACTTCTTCGGGAAAGAGGCTTTGATGGCGGACCTCTCCTGGCTCGGCCTGGGAGATCTGCCAGTTCTGGCAGTTGAGGCAGCGCAGATTGCAGCCGGTGGTGGCGATGGAGAAGGCCGTGCTGGTAGGCAGGAAATGAAAGAGCGGCTTTTTTTCAACGGGATCGCTATGCACTGCACAGGGATTTCCAAAGGCGAGGGTGTACAAGGTGCCATTCTTGTTCACCCGGTTGCGGCAAACGCTGCGGTCGTTCGGGGACAGGATGCAGGAGTTGGGGCACAGGGTGCACAGAACCCGGTTGCCGTCCATCGGCTGGGCGAAGTCCGCTTCGCGGGACCATTTCCAAAGCTCTGACGGGGCGTCGTTGCGGAAGACGCTGCCCCGGACCTCTTGGGCCCGGGCCGAGGAAGCCGGAGTGAAGGGCAGCAGCGCATTGGCGCACAAGGCGCCGCAGACCAAGGCGGCTCCGGTCCCCAGAAAGCAGCGGCGGTTCATGGCATAATAGGGCATAACAGTGGATCCAAGACGGATTTGCCGGAGGCAAATCTCTCTTGTTGGGGTTTTATTTGAAAAGAGTCGAAAGCACAGTCCCTGTGAACCAACTTGCGTGTGATTGCTCGCAATGCCGCTGGATCAGCCGTGCTTGAGGCTCAGGGCCAGGCTGATGAGCTTCAGCCCGAGCAGGAGGGCCACGGTCCAGAGCAGGCCGAGCAGAGGCAGGCAAGCTACGCTGACGATGAGCGAGCCGCAGGCCGCACCCAGGAGATCTGCGGAAAAGGCCTCGGTTGCGGCGTTGTTGGTTCCGCCGCGCAGGGCGAGTGCGGCCGGAAACTGGACGCCGCAGCACGCCGAGAGCGCAAAGCCGAAGCCGAGAAAGAACTCCGGAGGCAAGCTCTGCCCCCATCCCGCAAGAAGGATGATCAGCCCGGCCGTGAGCACCACGAGGAGTGCATCGGTGCTGCGCAGCACCGCGAGCTTGGAGCGGCGGATCCGCTCCCCAAGGAAGGCCCCCGGAAGAAGTCCGGCCAGGAAGGCCGATACGATGAAGCCGATCCAAGCATAAATATAGCCAAAGAGAATCTGAAATGCAAAGATGACCGCAATCTCCCCGCCTATGTTCAGCCAGCCGGTGGAGAAGAGGACGAACTCCTCCCGGCTCATGCGCAGGATATAGCCCAGCAGGAGCAGTCCGAGCACCGCGTAGAAGGCCAGGGGCGAGCTGGAGAACTTGGCGAACCACTGCTCGAACATGAGCCGCATGAGCACCGGCGAGAAGTCGCGATTGACCTCGATGCCTTGGATGAGCTCGGCTTTGAGCTCGCGGATACGTTCCGGGGTAACATTGCCCGCATAGTAGTAGGCCACATAATCCGTAGCAATGGATTTCTCTTGCAGGAGCCCGGGAATGTCCGCATCTAGCTGCTCTTGGGAGCAGAGGAAGAAGGTTTTCTGGCCGGGGAGGATCAGAACGTGCCGGAAATGCTCCGCGGCAGCTGCCCGCAGGGAGGAGATCTTGCGCAGCTCTTCCCGGCTGGGGTAATTGTCGAACCCTCCCACGGAAAAGCTGAAGATCCCCTTGGGAGCGATTCTCTCCTTGACCTGGCCGAAAAACTCGGCCGTGAAGTAGCGGTTGCCTTTGTAGGTTTCGGGTTCCGGAAGGCAGAGGACGATCCCGTCGTACTTGCGCTCCGTGCTGCGGACGAAGGCCCGGCCGTCGCTGTGGACAACCTCCAGCCCGGGCACTTGTGAGAGGAGCCCGAATCGGAACATGAGCCGGGGCAGAGCGGGGTCCAGCTCCACGTAGTCCACCCTGTCGGGGCTGTACTTGGCGACTTCCTGGAGCACGCCGGCCTGGGCCGAGAGGAGCAGAATACGGTCCGGGGTCTCCAGTTGAGAGAGGGGATAGTGCACCGTGGCCTCGGCCAGGAACTCGTTCTGGCTGCTGTAGAGCGGAGTCCCGTCGGCATAGATGGTGAACTGGCCGTGCTCCTTGTGTACCTGGAACCTTCCGTACTTGGACTCCTCGTAATGAACGAGCCTTCCGCTGTGCCGGTGCAGGGAGGCCTGCTCCCAAAACGCAGCCCCTCCCAGGACGCCCAGCGTGCAGGCCACAACCAGCAGCACTGTGGGACGAAGGCGTTGCTTGTCCGGGAAGACGTTCCAGGCGGCGGCTAGCAGCGGCAGATTGGCCAGGAGCAGGCCCCAGAGCGGGGTGAAAAGAAACACGAGACCGAAGGAGAACACCGCCCCTCCGGCCACGTCTCCGAGATTGTCGGAGATGTAGACAAAGGCCCCCGGGTAGTCGGGCTGGAAGCTGCGGATAACGAAAAGCCCAAAGGGGAGGAGAAAGCCGACGAGCAGGGCGTAGGGCCCCACCACTCCTAGGATAAAGGCCAAGGTGGGATAGAAGCCGACACCGCTGCCCGGCATAAAGAGCGCCTCGCGCAAAAGGCGCAGGCCGAGAAGCTGAATCGGCGAGAGGGCGGCCAGGCCAAGGGAGAGCCAGCCCAGGCGAGGTATGGTGGGCAGGGCTCTACGGGTCAGGAGCAGCGATAAAAAGGTGCCGGCACCGCCCAGCAGGAGCCAGATGAACAGGATGAGGGCGATGACGAACTCGTTTCCCGAGAACTGGGCCAGGACCTCGCGGACGGTGAAGAGCTGAGTGGCCACGGAGGCGATGCCCGTGGCCACGATGAGGAGATGGATCCGTCTCCTATTTGCCCTCTTCAAAGTACTGTACCCGGTAGACGAGCACCTGCAGCCCGCCCTGCTTCCAGGCCTCCTGCGGCAGTCCGGCCTTGGCGCAGAGATGGCTCAGGAACTGCTCCCTCCGGGGGAGCTGCTCCCAAACCTGGGGAAGAAAGGTGGACTGCTGCATCCCTTTTTTGACAATGACGCCGTGCTCGAATGGCTGCAGCTTATGCAGGAGGTCCTGCCCGTCCTCGTACTCCAGAGGCTCCGGCGGGGTGAGGATGCTCACCTCGATGTCCACCTCTTGGAGCTCCTCCCGGGTAAGCGGAGGAAAGCGGGGGTCCTTGAACGCGGCGTTTATGACGTTCTCCTTCACGTTCTCAATGATGGATGACTCCGGGATGATGCAGCCGATACAGCCCCGCAGATTTCCCTTTTTGTGCAGGGTGACAAAGGTTCCCTGCTTGCGCTGCAGGGCCGGATCCCGGAGCTTGGATTGCAGCGAAGGGGAAATTGAAGGGTGCTCCTCCGGCTTGAGCTTGGTCAGGAGCGTTTCCCGGGCCAGCTGAACCAGGGCTTGCCCTTGCTCCGCGCTCAGGGCTTGCTCGTCTTGCTTTGCTTTGGTCATACCACCCTCCTCGTAGAATGCGATGCAGGTGTAGCCTACGACCCGGTCCCTGGGGCCGGCTGTATCGCCGCTGTTGGCATAGTCCACAAGAACCGGACTCCAGCCGCGCCTCTTGGCCAGCTCCATGAGAATCTGCAGGGGAATCCTGCCGCAGGCTCGATTGGAGGATCCGGCCAGAGCCTCCGTATCCAGGTCGAGGATCATGTCCAGGGTTTCCCTGTCCCGCTGCTTTGCGGTTGGGTAGCCCAGGTAGTGGGACAGGTCGCTGCTGGCCACCACAAGTGTGTCTGCTGTTATCAGGGGCTCGATGGCGGAAGCGAATTTCTGCGCCGGGCCGGAACCGAAGATGAGAGGTATCAGGCTGAAGTCCTTCAAGCCCGTCTGGAGGAAGGGCAGAACCACCTCAAGGGAGTGCTCTTTGCTCTCGGCCTGGGGTACGGTCCGGAAAAGAGAGCTTTGTTCGTCCAGCCGACGGCAGTCTTCGTGCAGGGGGATCTCCCCCAGTGGCGTGGCGTAAGCCGAAGCCCGGCTCACCGAGGCGTTGCGGAATCCCACCCAATGGTCCGGGCCCAGGAGAATGACCTTGGAGAAGGAGGTCTGCTCCAGGATGGGAACGGCATGGGCCGCGACCGGACCGGAATAGGGGTAGCCGGCATGGGGCAGAATGAGACCTCTCAAACTTTCCGCCGGAGGCAGGCCCTGCTTTGATAAGGCGCGGCTGGCGCTTGCGGCGAATTCCTTGATCCTGGCCCGTAATTTCTCGGCTTGGGCCGGGTAAAAGCGTCCGGCCCAGGCAGGCTGCCGAACATCTTCAGCCTGGGCCGGAGAGGTGCTCCAAGCGGAGGCTATAACCAGGCAGATGCCTATAAGCACCGTAGAGAGGCATCGGGCGCTTCTCCGTCTTAAGGGCCGGACCGGTCCTTGGCTTGAGCCGCTGGCTCGCGCTTTTGTTCTCCTAAGCATTGCAACCTCATCCCGGGCAGCTGCAATCACGGCACAGTTTCCTGCGGCCTTCGGGCCGGTAGTCAGCTTTGCCTCCGGCAAGCCTGACTTCATGTTCATTTTACTGGAGAAAACAAAATCTGGAGTTCATGCCAGATTCGGGCCTTTGTATCCTATAAGCAGTGTGCGGAGCATTTCAAGCGTAATGTCTGCGCAGGAAGTCGCTCAGCTTCTCGTTCCACAGCTCAGGCTGTTTCAGATAGCAGGGATGGGGCGCACCCTCCATGATGAGCAGCTCGGATCCCCGGATCTCTTTGTGGAGCAAGTAGGCATTGGATACCGGGGAGACATCGTCCTCGCTCCCCCAGACGATGAAGCAGGGAATCTCCAGGCTGCGGAGCCTATCGATGTGATCCTGTACGCCCACCGTTCCCACCAGCACCAGGCCGCCGACCATGTCCGGCCGGGCCGCCTGGAAGCTGAGGCTATAGCGTCCGCCCCGGGAGGGACCCACCAGGACAGGCCGGTCCATGGCTTCGGAGTCGATGAGGTCTTTGAGGATCTCCCCCTTGTTGGAGCCGCAGTCGGCTGAACGGCCAAAGCCGGGCATGTCTACGGCCGTTGCCCGGAAGCCGGCTGCAGCCAGAGCGTCCAGGGTGCCGATCTGCTTCCAGGTCTCGGCTTGAAAAGCCGCTCCGTGCAATAGCAGAATATCCTTTCCGGAAGCCTTGTCCGTCTGCAGGCAATGGATGTCGCAGCCTGCTGCGTGCAGTGTCTTTTCCGCGATGTGGCCCATGCTTTCACCTCCCAGGATGAAGATCGATCTTCGCCCGAACGGGGCGAAGTGTTGCTTGGATGAGGCCTCGGGGATGATCAGTCCATATCCATTTCAGCCTCCAGCCGTTTGATCTCTTCCTGGAGCGCCAAGCGCTCCTCCCGGCTCAGATTGCCGTTCTCCAGACGCCGCTGCAGGGCCAGGAGCTGCATCTCCTTGCGGTAGTCCTTGCAGGTGTAACGCGAAGCCGAATCGTTCATGGGTGCCCCCCGGCAAGGTGCACGCTGTGCTTGCAGTATTAAAAGTGCTAATGAGAAAAGATAACTTGCGGGCAGGGGAGGAATCAAGAGGGAAAGGTCATTTCCAGCGGACATGGGCTGGAGTGCCTGCCGCTTGATCGATGCCGGATAAAGGTTGAACATTGAATCGCCTTTCCGACCACCGGACAGGTGACGTAGTGTATCAGAGCAGCTCCCAGTGGGTGGAGCGAATACTACATCCCAGGGGCTGTGCTGTGGATTTGGCCATGAAAGCCTCGGTTTTCAGTTGTAGCTGTCAAAGGCTTCAGGATGGCCCAGGCCTCAGGGCGGGGCTGGGCCTCCGGCGTTGGTTTTTAAAGGAGCGCATTGTATTGACAGGGGCAGAGAAAGCGGCCTATAAGGATCCAATTTTAGCTCTAAACCGCTTCAATATAGTTGAAAAACGGCATAGGCTTCAGCTATTCATCCCGAAGCTGATTGCCGGGTCCGGAGCTTCATTATGAGGAGATTTGGGCTTGATTCGATTCGATAATGTGCAGAAGTGGTTCAGCGATTACCACGTTCTCCGCGATATCGACCTGCATATCAGCGAGGGCGAGGTGGTGGTGGTCTGCGGACCCAGCGGTTCCGGGAAATCGACCCTCATTCGCTGCATCAACCGGCTGGAACCCATCCAGGGGGGCACCATCACCGTGGACGGCATGGACATCTACGACGCCAAGACCAATCTGGCTATGGTCCGAGCCGAAATAGGCTTCGTCTTTCAACAGTTCAATCTCTATCCGCACATGACGGTCATGGAGAATATCACCCTGGCTCCGATCATGGTCCGCCGCATGTCCACCAGGAAGGCGGAAAAGAGGGCCATGGAGCTTTTGGAGAAGGTGAATATTCCGGACAAGGCCAGGGTCTATCCCTGCCAGCTCTCCGGGGGTCAGCAGCAGCGCGTGGCCATCGCCAGAGGGCTGGCCATGAACCCGAAGATCATGCTTTTCGACGAGCCGACCTCGGCTCTGGACCCGGAGATGATCACTGAGGTGCTGGAGGTGATGAAGCAGCTGGCTCGGGAAGGGATGACCATGATCTGCGTGACCCATGAAATGGGCTTTGCCAAGGAGGTGGCCAGCCGGGTCATCTTCATGGACGAGGGCATGCTTATTGAGGAGAACAAGCCGCAGGAGTTCTTTACCCAGGCCCAGCATGCAAGAACGCAGGCCTTTTTGAGCAAGATCCTCTCCCACTGAGGTCGGCCCGAAAAGGCAGCATTCATAAAAATTGCGGTGTGGTGATTTTTGGGCCGCGCCTCAAGCCGGTTCCTTACGGCGGGGCGCCTTACTGGTTTTGTTTTGCTAACCGAAAAGGGGGGGATTGTATGCGCAGATTGATTCAATCGGTTTTGTTGGTCTGCTGCCTGGGCCTTGTGTTGTCGGCCAGTGCCTGGGCCGGTGCCACCTACGACCAGGTGATGGAGAACAAGGTCATCCGCGCGGGACTGATGACCGATTCCATTCCGGGAGCTTTTTACAACGAGAACAACGAGTGGGTCGGCTTCGATGTGGACATCGCCAAGGAGATCGCCAAGCGTCTGGGATGCGAGCTGGAGCGCGTTTCGGTGAACAACAAGACCCGCATCGCCTTTGTGCAACAGGGCCGCATCGACATGAGCGTGGCCAACATGACGCACAAGCGTGAGCGGGACAAATCCATCGACTTCTCCATAACCTACTTCTTTGACGGGCAGAAGTTTTTGGCCAAGGCCGGCAAGTACGACTCCTGGGAGGACTTCGTTGGCAAGAAGATCGCCACCATGCAGGGAACGACCTCCGAGGTCAACGTGAAGAACCTGCTTAAGAGGCTCGGAGATCCCAACTACGAAGATAACGTCATCTCCTTCCAGAAGGAATCGGAGTGCTTCCAGGCCCTGAAGATGGGTCGGGTCGCGGCCTGGAGCACCGACTCCACCATCCTGCTCGGCTATGCAGCCAAGGAGCCGGGAAAGTACGAGCTCGTCGGGGACTTTTTCAGCGACGAGCCTTACGGTATCGGCGTACCCGAAGACGATTCCGACTGGAGGGATACCATCAACTTTACCCTGCAGGATATGTGGACCGACGGCACGTATATGGAGATCTACAATAAGTGGTACGGCCCGGATACTCCGTATCACTTCCCCATGACCGAAAAAATCGAAGTCTGGCCTTAGTCAGCGCAGCCTCCGGCAAGTCTGACTCTGTCCTGAGCTCTTTCGGCTCGATGGAAGAAAAAGTCTGCAAAAGCCCGGCTTGTCCGGGCTTTTGCATCTAGGAAAGCAGCAGCTATGTCCCTTCTCGGCTACTTGGACAGGAAGTGGATGCAGTACCTCGTGCTGACAGGCATTCTCGGGGTCATGGTCTACTACTGGGGATTCGTATTCGACTTCCAGTACAGCTTCGACTGGTCCATCCTGTTTACGGTAAACCCCACCTACAACGAGCACTTCGGTCTGCTTCTCCTCAAAGGCGCCTGGCTGACCATCAAGATTTCCCTGCTCAGCGCCGGGATCGCTCTTTGCCTGGGGGTTATATTCGGCCTGGGGCGGCTGACCGACTTTAAGCCCATGCTCTGGCTGTCCACCGGATATGTGGAGTTCTTCCGCAATACGCCGCTTCTGGTGCAGCTCTTCTTCTGGTACTTCGCCTTCCCCATGGCCTTGCCCGAGGCTTGGAGGCAATGGGTATTCAACCGGGACTTCGAGTTCTGGAGCGCCACCCTCGGCCTCTCGGCCTACACCGGCTCCTTCATGGCCGAGGTCATCCGGGCCGGTCTGCAATCCATTCCTCGGGGGCTTTTGGAGGCGGCCTACTCCAGCGGTCTGAGCTACTTCCAGGTGCTGCGCCGGGTAATCCTGCCGGTGGCTTTCCGGAACATCATTCCCCCGCTAGGCAGCGAGTTCCTGAACAATATGAAGAACTCTTCCCTGGCCATGGTGGTGGGAGTAGCCGAGCTGACCTGGTCCTCGCAGCAGGTGGAATCGCTCACCTTCCGGGGCTTTGAGGCCACCACCGGAGCGACGGTCATCTACCTGGGCCTCTCCTTGCTCCTGGCCCTGCTGCTGAACATGATCAACGTCAAGCTCAGAATCGATCCCTTGGCCAAGGAAGGGCTTACCAAGCGGCTGGCCAATATCGCATTCGCTCCGCTCATCGGGCTGTGGAAGGCGATGGCTGCCCTGGAAAGCTTCATCCGGGAGGAGCGCAAGCCGCCGGAGCTGAAGTACTCCAAATGGAAGGCTGTCTGGAAAAAAGGGATTTCCCTTGTTTCCTGGAGCACGGTTCAAGCCGGGAAGCTCGCTTTTATAGGCCTGTTCGCCATGATTGTCTACAAGGCCTTCATGGGGCTCTATCATTTCGAGTGGCAGGTGATCTGGGAAAACCTGCGCACCATGCTCATCTGGCAGTTTCCTAACGGAAGGGATAATGCGCTCTTCTGGGGGCTCGGGGGGCTGGCCTACTCCATTCTCATGGCCGTGATCGCCATTTCGGTGAGCTTCTTCATCGGTCTTTTGGTAGGCATCGGCCGGACCTCAAAAAACCCGGTGTTTCAAGTGCCCTGCACCCTGTACATTGAGATCATCCGCGGCAATCCGCTGATCATCGTCATCTTCTGGGTCTACTTCTTCATTCCGGTGGTCACCGGCGCCTTCTTCGACGTCTTCTGGTCCGCCACCATAGCCTTGACCCTGTTTACCGGGGCCTATCTGGGCGAGATCGTCCGCAGCGGGATCCAGAACATCCCCTCCGGACAGGTGGAGGCGGCCTACTCCACCGGATTGAGCTATTTTCAAGCCATGCGCAAGATCGTGCTTCCGCAGGCCCTGAAGCAAATGATTCCGGCCATAGTCGGGCAGTTCATCGCCATCTTCAAGGACACCTCGCTGGCCTACGTAATCGGAGTGCTGGAGCTCACCTTCGTGGCTCAGGGCCTCAACAACCGGCTTATGGTTTATCCCTTCGAGATCTACACCACCGTGGCCTTTCTCTACTTCGTCTGCTGCTACTCCATGAGCCTCTATGCCCGGCGGCTGGAGAAGCGTTTGAGCCCCGAGGGCCAGTCTCTGGTCATGTGAGGCCCCTCCGCAGTCCCCATCAGGCCTGGATTGCAAATAAGCATCATTCCTCCCGCTCCGGGCCGCAGCGAAGCTGCTTGAGCCCGTCCTGGAAGATGACGTTCATCTTGTTTTGCTGCACGATCTTTTGCACCACCCCGGTCCCGAACTGGGGATGGTCCAGCAGGTCGCGGGGGCGGAACCTTCCTTCCATGGAGTAGGGGAGGGCATCGGCCGGGTTGCGGCCTTCCATCTGGCGTTGCCATTCGCTGTCTATGACCGGCTCTTCGGGCTTTTTGCTCTTCTTGGACTTGGACTTGGACTGGGCTGAAGAGGATCTGGCTCGGGTTGATTTCTTGGCCCCGGCAGAAGCCTTGCTAGGACGGTGCTTGTGCAGGCTGCCGCAGACGCGGCACTCTACCTTGGATACCTCCCCCTCGACCAGCGCTACGATGTTGTGGCCGGTGCGATCGTTGCAGCGGCGGCACTGCGATTCAATGACGTCGCCTACCTGATGTTGTGCCTTGGCCATGTATCCCTCCTTGAAATTTTGTCCGCGAAAAGGATAAACTTTGCATCATAGGCCTCTGCTCTGCAGATTTCAAGGGGGTTTGCAGTTGGAAAAGCTGGCTCAGGCGGTTCTTTTGTAACTTTCGGCAATGATTTCAGTTTGTTTTGGTAAGTCACCAAAACAGGGGAGCTCAGGAAGAGAAGGTGGATCGAATTGACAGAAGCAGACTCGCTCTATACATTTGACGGCACTCTGAAATAAGCCTTTGTGCATCAGCTGGATTGCGTTTTCTTGACTTGACGATAGCTCCACAAGCACGGCCTATCGTGAAGCGAGATGCAGCTGAAGCTATAGCCGAGGCCAAAGAGCATATTCTCGAATTCCTAACCCAGGAGGCAGTGATGAATCTCGATGCGCAGTCCTTCAGAGACATCGACCCGGGAAAGCGCGTGCTCATGGGGCCCGGTCCGAGCGATGTTCCGGCTCGGGTGCTCCAGGCCATGTCCGCTCCCTGCATCGGACACCTGGATCCCTATTTTCTGGCCACCATGAATGAGACGCAGCAGCTGCTCCGCTTTCTGTTTCAAACGGAAAACGCTTTCACCATCCCGGTCTCCGGTACCGGCAGCGCGGGCATGGAGACGAGCTTCGTCAATTTCATCGAGCCGGGAGACGAGGTCGCAGTTTGCGTCAACGGAGTGTTCGGAACCCGCATGAGCGACCTGGCTACCCGTCTCGGGGCCGAGCTTATCCGTATCGACTGTGAGTGGGGCCGGGCTGTGGACCTCAATGCCGTAAAGGAGGCCATCCGCGGCCGCAACCCCAAGATCCTGGCCGTGGTCCACGCCGAGACCTCCACCGGAGCCTGCACTCCGCTTCGAGAGCTCGGCGAAGTGGCCCGTGAGGCCGGGGCTCTGTTTCTGGTGGATATGGTCACCTCGCTGGGCGGCATGGAGGTCGGAGTCGATGACATGGGCATCGATATCGCCTACAGCGGAACCCAGAAATGCCTTTCCTGCCCGCCGGGGCTTTCGCCGGTGACCTTCAGTCAAAAGGCCATGGATGCCCTGCACAACAGATCCACTCCGGTGCCTAGCTGGTACCTGGACATGGGTATGGTGGGCAGCTACTGGGGCTCGGAGCGCAAGTACCATCACACCGCCCCGATCAATATGGTTTTCGGGTTGCGGGAAGCCCTGCGCATCATCGCCGAGGAAGGCCTCCAGGCCAGATTCGAGCGGCACAGGCTCCATCATCGGGCGCTCGTGGCCGGGCTGGAGGCCATGGGGATGTCTATGGTCGTGCCCCGGGAGGAGCGCTTGCCCATGCTCAACGCGGTCTATATCCCGGAAGGCGCCGAGGACGGAAAGATACGAAAACGACTGCTGCAGCAGTTCGATCTGGAAATCGGCGGGGGCTTGGGCAATTTCGCCGGCAAGGTCTGGCGGGTAGGCCTGATGGGCCATGCCGCCTGTGCCAGAAACGTGTTTCTCTTCCTCTCCGCCCTGGAAACCTGCCTCCAGCAGGAGGGAGTCAAGGTGGGCTCCGGAGGCCTGGAAGCAGCGGCAGCGGTATATGAGAGCGTATAATGGATAACAGGTTGCTGGACCGACTGCGCGCCGTGGTGGGGCAGGCCAACGTTACCTGCGGGGAGACGGATACAGAGGTCTACGCCTATGACGCATCCCTGGCCAGGGCCAAGCCGGGTGCGGTGGTCTTTCCGGGCTCCACCCAGGAGGTGGCGGCAGTGGTCCAGGCAGCCAATGAGGCTGAAGCGCCCTTTGTTCCCAGAGGGTTCGGGACCAATCTCTCCGGAGGGAGCGTTGCGCCCCAGGGAGGCCTGGTCATCTGCCTTTCCAGGCTGAACCGGGTGCTTGGCATGTATCCGGAACGCAGGGCCGCCGTGGTCCAGCCAGGAGTAACCAACCTGGAGCTTCAGAATGCGCTCGGCAGGCATGGATTCTTCTTCGCTCCGGATCCGGCCAGCCAAAAGGTGGCCACCCTGGGGGGCAATGTCGGCGAGAACTCCGGCGGGCCGCGCTGCGTCAAGTACGGGGTGACCAAAAACCATGTTCTGGGCCTCACAGCGGTGCTCCCCAGCGGGGAGGTAATCCGCACCGGAGGGGAGACCTTTGACCAGCCGGGCCTCGATCTGACCGGGGTGCTCATTGGGAGCGAGGGAACCATGGCCGTGGTCACCGAGATCACGGTCAGGATCCTGCCCCTGCCGGAATCCGTGGTGACGCTGCTGGCGGTCTACGATTCAGTCCAGGATGCGGCCCGCTCCGTGTCCCGGATTATCGCCCAGGGCATTCAGCCGGCCGCCTTGGAGATGATGGACGCACCGGTGATGCGGGCAGTTGAGGAGAGCTTTCCCTGCGGCTATCCCCTGGATGCCTCAGCCGTTCTGATAATCGAGGTCGACGGGCCCCTGGCCGGGCTGCAGGACCAGGCCGAGGCCATCGAGGCCGTGTGCACCGAACACGGCTGCCGCCTCGTGCGCCGGGCAAAGGACGACGAGGAGCGAAACAGCCTCTGGGCCGGAAGGAGGGGGGCCTTCGGCGCGGTGGCGCGCCTGGCTCCCAACTATCTGGTGGCAGACTGCACCGTCCCCCGCAACCAGCTCCCGGAGGCCTTGGGCCGGGTGGCGGCCATCGCCTCGCATTACGGCCTGGAGCATGGCAACGTGTTTCACGCCGGAGACGGGAACCTTCACCCTCTTCTCTTCTTCGACTCCCGGGACGAGGATCAGCTGCAGCGGGTTAAAAAGGCCGGCTGGGACATTATGGCCGCCTGTGTGGATCTGGGCGGTACCATAACCGGCGAGCACGGCGTAGGCATCGAGAAGATAGAGGCCATGCGTTTCGTGTTCTCCGAGGAGGATCTCTGCTTTCAACGCGAGCTGGCCAGAGCCTTTGATCCGTCCGGCAGGCTCAATCCGAACAAGGTCATCCCCTTGCAGCGAGATGAGGCCGCCCCATTGCGGCCTTATTTGGAGCATCTCCCCTCGGGCGAGGTTTTGACCCCCCGGGATGCGTCCGAGGCCTGTGCCATGGTGTGGCAAAGCTCTGAAAAGGGGCTCCAGCTGCTGCCTGCCGGCAGCAAAGGCGATAGCGGCCCCTGGAACCTGGAGGCCGGTCCGGTACGTTGCCTCTCCAGCCGGTCCTTCAGACATGTTTTGGAGCTCGATGCGGACAATCTCGTGGTCTCTGCCGAGGCCGGGCTCACACTGCAGGGTCTGCAGGATGTGCTATCCGAGCACAATCAGTGGCTGCCGCTTCGGCCGCCCAGAGGGCGGGAAGCTACCCTGGGATCAGTGGCAGCTCTCAACGAGGCCGGTCCGGAACGGTTCCGCTACGGCTCCTTGCGGGACCAGGTTCTGGGGCTTCGGTTCGTGTCCTCCGAAGGGAGGCAGATCAAGGCCGGCGGCAAGGTGATCAAGAATGTGGCCGGCTACGATCTCTGCCGCCTGCTTGTCGGATCACAGGGGAGCCTGGGTTTTATCACCGAGCTGACGTTCAAGCTCCTGCCCAGGCCCGAGATGACCCGGGCCATAGAGGCCAAGGGGACCTTGGAGCAAATCGAGCGGGCTGCAGGCAGGATCCTTGTCGCCAGGCTGGATCCGGTCTTTATAGTCGCCTGGCCCATAGAGGATTACGCCCCTCTGGCCGGGGAGGCTGAGCTCCGGATGCAGATCGGCTTCGAGGGCTGGGGCCCCAGCGTCATCTCCCAGTGCGAAAAGTGCCTGGAGCATCTGGCCGGTGAGGAGCTGCGGGATACCAAAACCAGGGATTACGATCTGCTGGACGGGCCTCACCGGCATCGCTGGAAGAAGTGGCAGCAAAAGCCGTTTCTTCTTCGCTGCGACCTGCCCCTGCATCGCTTGGGGGAAGGAATGCGGCGCTGCGATCAACTGGCCCCTTTAAGCCAGGTTACTGCCGATTTCGGCTGCGGCAGATTGTATGCCGCTGCCGATGAGCTGTCAGCTGAGACCTATAGCAGCTTCTGCGGGACGATCCGGCAGATGAACGGCGCTGCTGTGCTGGAAGCCGCTCCGGAGGGTTTCAAGCGCTCCCAGGACGTATTTGGTTCCTATCGCGAGGAGTGGCGGGTGATGAGACGGATAAAGGACAGGCTGGATCCGAGGCATGTGTTCGCTCCGGGCCGGCTCCCGGGATGTTCCAGACAAGAGGCTCAAAGGTAGGAATATGGCCATCGAGGCCTTGTACGACGTCATAGCCCGCTGCAACCGCTGCGGCTTCTGCCAGGTGGCCTGTCCCATATTTCGATCCACCGGACATGAAGGTGGTGTGGCCAGGGGCAAGATAGCCCTGCTGCGATCGCTCATCGAAGGGCATACCAGCTGGTCCGAAGAGCTGGAGCAAAGCTTGTTCGCCTGTCTCCTGTGCGGGGCCTGCACCCAGAACTGCTTTCCGGCCGTTCCAACCGCTGAGCTCATGGTACAGGCGAGGAAAGATTATCTGGAGCGGGTGGGACGCAAGCGGTTGCACCGCATTCTGGTGGACCACCTCCTGCCCAATCCGGCGCTGCTGCGCAAAACGGTCCGCTTGGCAGGCTACGGCCGCAAGGGGGGCCTGGATCGCGTCGCCCAGTCCCTGGGTCTGCTTCGCTTTCTGGGCCGGGACTTCCCATACAGCCTGGATATCGTGGGCAGCATTCCCAGTCGAGGCTTCCGGGACCAAAATCCCCCCGGGGTGAGCAAGGGAAGGGGGAGGCGATTGAAGATGGCCTACTTCGTTGGCTGCGGCCAGGACATCCTGGAGCCCGAAGCCGCGGAAGCCACCCTGGAAACCTTGAAGGACGAGGCCCAGGAGGTCCACATACTGAACAACGTCTGCTGCGGCCTTCCGGCCTGGACCTACGGAGACATGGAAGGGGCCCGCCGCTTGGCGGCAATGAATCTCGAGCTGCTGCGGGAGACCAGGGTAGACTGCATTGTCACTGACTGCTCCAGCTGCAGCTCCTTCCTGCGCCAATACCCCGAGCTCTTCACATCCGGAACGGCCTTGAAGGCCCAGGCCCAAGAAAAAGCGGGCAAGGTCCGCGATCTCGTGCAGTTAGCGCCGCAGCGCAAAACCGCTCTGTCGTCGCGTGCAGCAAAGCACCGGGTGGTCACCTATCACGATCCCTGCCACGCCTCCAGAGGGCAGAAGCTCGTCCGGGAGCCGCGCGATTTCCTTGGGTCGCTGCCTTCCCTGGAGTTCCGCGAGCTTCCGGAAGCGGACTGGTGCTGCGGCGGGGCTGGATCCTACGCCCTGTTCCATTATGACCTGGCCATGCAGGTACTGCAGCGCAAGATGGAGAATGTGCGCAGCACCGGAGCCACGCTCCTCCTGAGCTCCTGTCCGGCCTGCCTGCTTCAGCTGCGTTACGGGGCCAGAAAGTTCGAGGTCCAGGTCGAGGTCCGCCATCTGTCGCAAGTGATGACTGGGGAGGTTTGAATCGCGCCGCCGCGTCTTGCAAAGAGCGGGTGGCATGACCTGCATACCAAGCTGCGAACCGGTCACAGAGCTCTCTTGCGCTTAAACCTTTTCGGGTCATTTTCTCTCCAAGCTTCGCCTATTTCCAGCCCAGATAGCGCAGAAAGTCACGCCCATGTTCCGTGATCTCCAGCTTCCGGTTCCTCTCCCGCACCGTACCGTACCTGATCAATAGCCTGAGCATGGTATCCAGCTCCTTTTCATTGCGGATACTCTCCTGCCACTGGGCATAGAACGTTTTCCTCGATTTGGGCCCCTGTCTGTCCAGCCAGAGCAGAACCTTTTTGGTATGGGTCACATAGAGCAATCTGAGGAACAGGAACTTCCATTGCATGGACGCCTCGATGTATGGCCGAGCGGCGGTAAGGGGTTGGACTGGTGGGGGCACCTGAAGAGCCCTTAAGCCAAAGCCCTATCAAAAGAGACTGTATCGCACCAGAGAAAAGATGCGGCTGCAAAAAATACCCAATATCTCTCCGTTGCCTCTCCTTGAAGGATCTTCCCTGTCGAGCTTACGACTAAGGCATCAGGGCTTGGGAGCCCAATGCTCCCGGATCGCGTTTTCTGAGCAGAGCACATGGCGCATGGCGGAGAAGTATTTGCAGCTGTGCCCGGGAGGAGCTTCCGGGACATATTTGGTCCTAACCGTCAACTGGAGTTCGTCTTTTGCCTGGCCTGGCGGTGAGGCAAGCCAGGGCTGTCGATTGGCAGGAGAGTGGGTGCATGGAACGCTCAAGGACCACCTGGAATCCAGTCACCGGATGTACCCCTGTGTCTCCCGGGTGCCGACGCTGCTACGCGGAACAATCCGCTAAGCGCCTGGCCGGACGCTGTGGCTATCCTCAGGAGGACCCCTTTGCCGTTACCTTTCACGAGGATCGGCTGGAGCAGCCCAGGAGTTGGCGCAAGCCGAGGTACATCTTTGTCTGCTCCATGGGGGACATCTTTCACAGCGACGTCTTCCCGGAAACGAGACGAAAGATCTTCGAAGTGATGGCCGAGTCTCGGCGACACATCTTCATTGTACTTACCAAGCGACCGCAGGCCTTGGCCTTATGGGCGACCTCCCAGAAGCCGTCCTTTTTGAGCCGCTTGCTGGATCAGGTCTGGATGGGCGTATCGGTTGAGGATCAGATTCGAACTCAAGAGCGGGTTCCGGTGCTGGTTCGTTCCTGGCCGGGGCTTTCTCTGGTGAGCTGCGAGCCGTTGCTCGGCCCGGTGGACCTCTTCCCATGGCTGGCGAGGCCGGGCAGCCCCGGGGTGCAATGGGTGATGGCCGGAGGGGAGACCGGACCTGGATCCCAGGCGGCCGATCTCAGGGACCTGCGTTCACTGCGCAATCAGTGCCGGGCTTGCGGCACTCCGTTTTATCTCCATCAGATCGGCGGGCCGGACACCAAAAAGTCCGGCCGGATGCTGGACGGAAGGATCTGGAAACAAATGCCGCCGGAACATGTCCGCCCGCATCTTTAAGGGATACGGCCGAAGCTAGAAAAGCCGAGCCTTGTCCAAGGCCCGGCTTTTCTTGCTTTTCCCGGTGCTGTAAAAGGCTCACATGCCCCAGGTTTTGAACTGCTCCTGAACCTCCTTTTGCATCTCTTTGCTCCAAACAGTATCCCACTCGCCGTCCTTCTTGACCTTTAAGGCATGGACCTCGATGGCGTTGTGTTTCGGGCTCTTGGTGCCCACCACCTGAACCCGATCATTGAGATGTCTCGTCTTGATGCCTTGGTTGAGGTTCGGCAAGAGGTACCAGGTGTCCTTGTCCACCATGAGCACGAAGGTGTTCTCCGCGGCGATATAGGGATCTTCCTGGCCGGTGGGGCAGATTTTGCCGTGAATGGCGCAGAACAGGCCCTGGATCGTTCCTTCCCACTGGCCACCGAAGGCGATAGCCGGGATGCCGAGGAGCATGATAAGGCAAAACATGATGCGTCGCATAAAACCCTCCTTGCTTCCGCAGTACATTCGTTGCGTTTGTGTTTGCTCAACGTTATTGATCATCATTTTACCATGGTTTATTGCATTGCTGCAGGTGAGGAAGCAGGGAGTTTTCGGATAAACGACTATGGGACTGATTAAACAGAATACCCGGCTTAATAATTGGGTACGGATCTTCCGTATTGAAGGCGAAGTCCAGGCAGAGGCTGTCCAGGCTGCTGTGAAGGCATATCTCGATTCCAAGACAGGGCAATGCGCTTTGTGGGATTTTTCCTTGGGATCCATCGCCTTCCGCGACAATGAAGGCGGCCGGAGGATTCATGGGCCCCGGCGTGATGCAACGGTCGATTCGAGGCTCGCCAAGACTGCCCTGGTATGCCCCAATGAGCTTGATTATGGCCTGTTCAGGATCCTCCACGTTTTTTCGTCGCTGCAAAGCTACCCCCGTGACCTTCGTGTTTTCAGAAGAGAAAAACCGGCCTGGCGCTGGCTTAAGGTGTGCAGGCGGTGTTTCATGCCAGGCAACCTCTGCGGATGCTGTCGGCCATTACTATGCCGCTTTGGGGAATGACAGCACTGGGCGGCATAAGGTTGCTGGCCAATGAATCGACGAACCGGGAATGGGAAGCCAACTGCCCATGGCTTGCTCTGTCCTCTCGGGCGTCCTTCAGGGCAGGGCTTCCGGTCCCAGGGGACGCGAGCCGCTTCTAGGTTCCTGGAGAACGACTTGACTTCACTGCATCTGCATGCAAGAGACCTGAAGCATTGCCTCCATGAAACATGTTCCATGGTTAGCGTCCCCTGCAGCCTTGCTGCTTGAGGAGCGAGGTACAGCCCAAGAGAGAAATTTTTTTATCTGGAGCAGGTATGAAAGGCATCGATCTGAACTGCGACCTGGGCGAAAGCTTCGGATCCTTTGTTATGGGAATGGATAGCGAGGTCATGCCGCACATCACTTCCGCGAACATCGCCTGCGGCATGCACGCCGGCGATCCGGCGGGAATTGTCAAGACCGTCCGCATGGCAGCGGAGCACGGCGTAGGAGTGGGGGCCCATCCCGGGCTTCCGGACCTGGTTGGCTTTGGACGGCGAAAAATGGATATCACCCATGAGGAGGTGCATAGCGACGTTCTCTATCAGGTCGGAGCCCTGAAGAGCATCGCCGAGGCCCATCAAGCTGTGCTGCAGCATGTCAAGCCGCACGGCGCCCTGTATCACATGGTCCTGGAGGACGAGTCCATCGCCAGAGGTGTGGCTGAGGCAGTGGCCAAGCTCGACCCCAGCCTTATTTGTGTCACCCTGGCCGGGCCCAAAGGGGACCTCATGGCCCGGGTCTGCAGTGAAACCGGGTTGAGGGTGGCCAGGGAAGGATTCCCGGACCGGGCCTACAACTCCGACGGGACTCTGGTCTCCCGCAGGCTTCCCGGGGCAGTGGTCGAAGATCCGCGGGAGGTTGCCCAAAGGGCCCTGCGCATGGCCAAGGACAACCAGGCCTTGACAGCGGATGGCACCAGGGTGGATCTGGAGGCGCAAACTTTGTGCGTGCACGGAGATACCCCTTCGGCGGTGGAGCTGGTCAAGTCGATTCGGGCCAGTCTGGAGCAGGAGAGCTTGCCCTTGCAGAGCATGGGAAGGCTCATGGGATAGGTCTGCGCCGCAGCCTGTCCAGCTCCGGACCGGCTCCGGATTCCGGCGGGCTCTGTTTTTTCCCTCCGTTCGGCAACAAGAAAGGGTCAAGCCCATGAACACGAATCTGTTATCTGAGCCCCGGTTTCGGTTATCCGGGGACCGGGGGCTCCTCGTAGAGCTCGGGGAGTCGATCGATCTCAATATCAACCGGCACACCCGCCTGGTCGCCTACCGTTTGGAGCAGCTCCAGCTGGATGGCGTCCTGGAGGTGGTTCCGGCCTACTGCTCCTTCCTGGTCCTCTATCGTCCGGAAGACATCGATCCCAGCGTTCTGCAAGAGAAGATTCTGGGCTGCGCCAGTGAGACCTCGGGAAGCGAGCCGGAGGAATCCGGACGAAGCGTGGAGATCCCGGTTTGCTACGGAGGACACTACGGTCCGGATATCGAGACGGTGGCCGAAAAAAACGGGCTTTCGGTGGAGGAGGTGGTCCGCATCCATACCGCGGCCGAATATCCGATCTACATGATGGGCTTTGCTCCGGGGTTTCCCTATCTGGGGGGGCTGGACGAACGGCTGCATACTCCGCGGCTGGAGACGCCTCGTTCGGCTGTTCCGGCCGGATCGGTGGGGATAGCCGGATCGCAGACCGGGATATACCCCCTGACCAGCCCGGGCGGCTGGAGGATTATCGGCAGGACGCCGCTGCGTCTGTTCGCTCCGGAGAAGGAGGATCCGGTTCCCCATTATAAACCGGGGGACAGGCTGCGGTTCGTGCCCGTCAGCGAAGAGGAGTGCGAGCGACAGCTCCAGGGGCGGGGCCATGAATGAGACTCTTCTGGTGATCAATCCCGGCTCCTTCACCACGGTGCAGGATCGGGGGAGGTACGGTTTTCAAAAGATAGGGGTTCCGGTATCCGGGGCGATGGACTTTTATGCGGCCCGAATAGCCAACCTCCTGGCTGGAAACGAACCGCAGAAGGCCGTACTGGAGATGACCGTGGTGGGATGCACCCTGGCGGCGCTCAAGCCCGCCCGGGTGGCGCTTGCCGGGGCGGATGCGGTGGTCAAGCTTAACGGCAAGGCAAGGTCCTTGTGGACAAGCTTTCAAGTCAGTCCCGGGGATCTTCTCAGCATCGACAAGGTGCGTCAGGGATGCCGCATCTATATGGCCGTGGCCGGAGGCTTCGATGTTCCCCTGGTCATGGGCAGTCGATCGACCAACGTTCAAGCCGGCCTGGGCGGCCATCATGGCCGTCCCTTGCACAAAGGGGATTTCTTGCCTGTGGGAGAGGCGGGATCCATTCCGCCGGGCACCTCGGTCCCGGCTGAGTTCATACCGGACTACGAATCGGAGTTTGTTCTTCGCTGCATACCGGGTCCGCAGGAGGAGTTCTTCCCAGCAAACGGCAAAGGCCTTTATGAAGCGGCCTACAGCGTTTCGGCCCAAGCCGACAGGCGGGGCATCCGTCTGGAGGGCCCCAGGCTGGAGCACGCGCATGACTCGCCCGGAGGGGTTATCTCCGAGCCGAGCCTGCCGGGCAACATCCAGGTTCCCGGAGACGGCCGTCCCATTGTGCTTCTCTTGGAGCAGACAGTGGGCGGATACGCCAAGATCGGAACGGTGATCAGCTCCGACATCTGGAAGCTGGGCCAGGTCATACCGGGGAGCACGGTGCGCTTCGAAAAGGTGGATTTGCAAGTTGCCCACGACCTTGCCAAGGACTTGCAGGAGCGCTTCAAGGCCCTGGAGACCGCCCTGTGGAGCGCAGAGGCCAGCTGAGAGCCAAAGCCTTGACTGTGGCGGCGGTTTAGCCGTCTTTTCCGAAGCGAGCCTCGATGAGCTCGGCGACAATGGAGCCCACGACCACCTTGACCTCGATTTTGACGGGTATCTTCCGTTCGTCGGCCGTGAGCCAGAGCCTGACCCTCGGGTTCTCGCTTTTTTCAAAGACGCCCCCGAAGTAGTTCACCTCGGGCTCGATGAGATAGGTAACATAGGAGCGCTTTCCCACCTGGATGCGCCGCTTGCCCTTGATGAGCACCTTGGCCGGGAAGTGCTTCTTGCCGTCGGTAACCGGAAAGGCAATGGAGGATTTCCCTTCCAGGTCGTGCAGCCGGAAGGCGTAGAAGGAGGCAAGCGGATCAAAGGTTCCCGGAGCAATATCGATGGGATCCCTCTTTTTTCCGAAGTTGGCATATTGAGCGGTGTGCTCCTCCCAGTCGAAGCGGACCACAACGTCCTTTCGCTCCGATCCCCTGCTGCGCTCCCTGTAGAGCCAGGAACGCTCCACATCGGCGCCGGTAAAGGATTCGATCCGCTCCCGGACCTTGTAGAAGAGGTCCACGAAGCTGTTGGACCGGACCCGCAGCAGGAAACGGTAGCCCCGCCTGTCATCCCGTCGGTCGGCCAGGACCTCCAGGCTGGCTCTGCCGGCCGGGATGAACTCCCATTTCAGCTCGTACTCCAGCTTTTCACCGACAGCAAAGGGAGGCTCGGCAGCCTTAAGGCCCGTGGCCCAAAGGCAACACGCCACGGCCCAAAGCAAGGCGAGCCTGCATAACGGACGCATCACCCCAGTTACCCTCCTCCTTCTGGTTTGGTGTTGCGCTCAATCGCAAGCGCGTCATCTCCCGGCCAACCTCGATGAGCCCGCTACTTCGGCTGTTTCGGCCTCGGAACGAAGCCGAGGATGGTTGCGGGAGGAGGATAAGGCAGAGCACGAGGAGCAAGCAGAGCTTTCGCAGCCGTGGTTTTGGCAGCTGCAGGATGTGCCCCATGATAGAACAACACGGTTTCACTTGGAGTCCTTGGTTCCGGAGTAGGTGAAGCAGCTTTGCCGCATTTTGAAGTAGGCTCCCGCATCCTCGCCTACAACCTGACCGCAGGCACACAGGAGCTTGCCCTCATCCGCCCGGTAGTGGAAGGCCTTGCTGATCCGGTCCTTGTGGCAGCGCAGCAGCTCACCGGAGCCGATCTTCCTGTATTTGAAAAGCTTTCTTTTACAGCTGGCGCATTTGACGGTGAGCATGGAGGCGGTCCACAGCATGGCTTTTCGTCTCGAACCGGAGGATCGCGTCACTCAAAAGCCCGGTTTCCCGGAGTAGGGCACCAGTGAAGCTCCACTTTTCAACCCCTCACCCGGCATTCAGTTTGACTGCAGCCTTCTTCCATCCGAGGCTTTACAACTGAGCAGTTGCTATTGATCAAGCTTGTGCTGAGACTTGGCAAACTGAGTGCCGGGAGCTCCCCTTGGGAAGGGGAGCAGCTCTCCCGGAGTTTCTCCCTTGATCAACCCGGCACTCAGTTTTGAAGAAATTATCTCAGGGTATACATGGAAGCACATACTGGGTTTATCGCATAAGCTCCAGCTATTCATCCCGAACTGAGTGCCGGGTCAACCCGGCCATAGCGATGCTTATCATATATACATATAAATCAATGAGTTGTATTTTTCTTAACCAAACCCATAAAGTCAGATTTGCCGGAGGCAAAGCTGACTAGCGGCGGATCTCCTGCAGCAAATCCTCAGCGTGCTTTCCGGGAATGGCGTAAGTTATCCCGGTGGGCTCCTTGAGGAGGTGCTCCTTTTTCCCCTTGACGAACACCTTGTTGATGACCCCCACGACCTCGCCGTTACGGATCCTGTAAAGCGGGCTGCCACTGTTTCCCGGGAAGGCCGTGGCATCGATCTGGAAGATCTCGTAAGGGTTGCGCAGGTAGCCCGCCAGCTCTCCGTCTATGGCACGGGATGTGGGAGAGGGCAGGACAATGGGCGAGATAGCCGAGACGATCCCGGTGTGCGTGCTTGGATTGAGCCCCAGAATGAGCCCGATGGGGTACCCGGTGAAGGCCATTTTCTCGCCTTCCCGGACCGACCCCGAGTCACCGAGCTCCAAAGCGGGAAGCTTTCGGGACGGCATCTCGAGCACGGCAAGATCGTGGGTTTCATCACGGCCGACGGCATCGGCCTGTACGCCGCCCGCCGGCAGAGCGGGGTGGAAGATGCGCAGGAAGGAGAGTCGCTTCTCCTCTTCGATCCGGGCCACGACGTGATGATTGGTCACCACCTTGGTGCCGTCGCCGACAACGAACCCCGTGCCGAAAAAGCGGGCTTTGGGCACGTCCTTGATATAGTAGGAGCCAACGGCCACAACGCTCGGCTTGACCTGCTCAATTATGTCCGCGAGATGGCTGTTTTGGGCGGCAACGATCTGAAGACTCGAAGCGAGCAGAAAAAGCAGCCAAGGCAAGAATCTGAGTCTTTTGATTAGCCGGGAGAGTCGATGGGCAGGAGCAGCTGTTTTGTCCGGCCCGGCAACGGGCGATTGAGGCACGCGTGTCATATGAAGCTGGTTTTGCAGAATTTTCTGGGTTAGGAGTGGAAGGCGGCCAGAATCAGGGCCAGGATCGCCGCCTGAATGACCCAGCCAATGACGCAGACACCCACGGCGCGCAGGGTGCTGTCATAGTCGAGCGCCTGCCGGACGGCGATGACCATGGCCACTAGCATCCAGATGCCGGCCGCGGTGAAAACGATTCCGCTCAGCCCCGGGATAAGGCCGAGGACCCGAATGACGCCCGGAGAGCTGGAAAAGCCGATAGTTCGCAGCAGCTGGCCGTAGTCGGCCTCGGTTTGAGGCGTGGGCAGGAGCTTGGTGCCAATGAGGTAGGTCAGGTAGGCCCAGACAAACCAGCCGATGAGGGCGATGACGGTTCCCACCAGAATGCCGTTCATGCCGCCCTGGGAGATGGTCCCCAGGCCGGCGGCCACACTGGAAAGGACCACCACTGTCATGGACTGGCCGAGGGCTGTCTTGTCCGCTTCCACCTCTTCATAGAGAGCAACGTCCAGCTTAGCGGCCCGGAGCATCCGATCGCCGAGTCGATTCATGTCTTCCTCCTCGCAGGGCTTGGCTTGTTCAAAATATCATACCTTGGCCCACAGGGGAACGTTTTGCGAGCCCAAGGCTTTTAGCTGGGCCTCATAGTGCTCCCTGTGGGGCGAGACACGGCTGAGCAGATCCTTGAACTCCCGGCCGTGATCCGGATAAAGGATGTGGCAGAGCTCATGGAGCAGCACATGGTGCACCAGCCGGGGCGGGAGAAATAAAAGGCAGCAGTTAAGGCTCAAGGTGCCCCGGGAGGACATGCTGCCCCAGCGGGTCTTTTGCTTTCGGATCTGTACCCGGCAAAGAGTGATGTTCTGCTTGCGGGCCTGTTGAAAGGCCCAGGGAACGAGGATCCGTCGTCCCTCGGCCTTAAGCCAGGCCTGCAGAAGAGAGCAGCAGACTTCCGCCTCTCGGTCAGGGTTGGCCCGGATGCAGATGGTGTGAGCCACCGGCTGCTCCAGATAAGGTTCCCCGGAAGCCAGGGGCTCGTAGCGAACGGAAAAGGTTTGATTGATGGCCGCAAAGCGGATGCTCCGGGGCAGACAATGCGGCCCAGGAACCTGTTCTGCGGCTTCTGCGATCTCCCGGTAGTGTCTTTTTATCCATTCCCGGTGGTGGCTCAGAACCTCTGGCACCTTCTTGGCGGGGAAGCCTTGCGGAATGACCACCTCCAGGCCCACCCCCTGCTTGATGCTCAAGCGAATGTGCTTCGCTTTGGGGCTCACCCGGACCCGGTGGGGAAAAGTCGGCCTTGAATCGCGGCCGCGGTGGAACAATGCATTGAAGAAGCGGAGCACTAGTCAACCCTTCATCGGTTCAGGTCAAGCATCTGGATGCCGTTCACTGCGAGGCGGCCGTTGTCCAGACTGGCCCGAGTCGAGTATCTGGCCCCTGATTTTTCAATAAAGCCGGTGGAGCGCAGTATGCCCAGCCAGGCTCTGGCCCGCTCTGCGGCGTAGGTGTCAAGTCTCTTCTGCCCAAAGCCCTGGTGCTTATCCGGTTCAAGAAGCGCGGAAAAGCTTAAGGGCACGGAGATGATCCTGACTGCAAAATCTTTTGGCACGGCAAGGTCGGCCTCGCCTTTGAGCCTGTCCAGCAGCGCCTTTTCGTCCTTTAAGGAGAGGGCCTCGCCGCCTGATTGATAGCCAAGCCGGCCCTGCAAGCTCACAGTGCCGTTGCCGGTCTGAAACTGCAGCCTGGAAATCTCCAGGGAAGGGGAGCTCCGGAGCAATTCTACGGCCAGCCTTTGCAGCTCGGATATTGTTGCCAGGGATGGCTTTGCTTCTTGCTTCTCCGAGGCTTGGGCGAGCTTGAGGAATCGCTGCATTGCGCTTTGGTTGAGGTTTTCCAGGCTGGCCTGAAGCACCCCTTGCTCCAAGCTTAAGGCCCCAGCCTTAAAGGCGGCGAAGCGCAGCTCCAGGCTGCTGTTCATCATCCCTTGCGACCATTGGCCGCTGGAGGACACAGTGAAGGAGCGCATACTAGGGCCGGACGCCGAGCCGGCTTGCGTAGTGAATCGATCTGCGGTGAGGCTGAAGGTCTGGTTGCCATTTTCCCCCTCGCGGTCCTGCTTCCAGGAGCTGTTCAACCCCACTTGCTCCAGGAGGTATCTGGACTTGGACTTTGGCTCTTTGAGCTCCAGGTTCGGAAGGCGGAGGTCCAAGAAGAGGCGTTTCTTGCTGTTTCGCTCTGCAAGGAGATTGCCCTGCAGGCTGTCCCAAGAGAAACCGATCTGCTTTGAATGCCAGGATAGCTGAGGAGAGGCGATACTGCTGGTCACCGAACCGTCGAAGCCCATAAGGGATTCGGCGGTGAGAGGAGAAGCGTTGTCGGCAATGGAGAGGTGCTTTTTTTTCAAATGCTCCGGGATTTCTATTCTGGAGTCGATTGCGGCCAGGCCGAAGACGCTCTTGGAAAACAAGAAGGGGCCGTGGCGGATGTCGTGAACTGCGCTGCAAAGGGTGGAGCCGGTTTCCCGGTCTGCATAGAGAACTTTTGCCCGGGCTCCATAGAGCTCCTGCTGGTAGCTTACTGTCCGCAGCTCCAGGTTCAGCTTGTGGAGGTAGTCCCTTTGGGTGTTCATGTTCTCCGTAAATCTGGCCTTGACCTGATCTCCGATGTACACCGGGGCGGCGAAAAGGGGCAGGGCGAGGACAACGGCGAGGCAGAGGAACCAAATGACTGCTCTTTGCATACCTTTCTCCTGATAGCTCGTGCCTGGTTGCCCCTCTAGGCTTGCCTCCTTTTGCTTGGTTGTGCAACCTTTTTTGTCCAAGGGATTATTGCGTGAGGGTTCAAGCTCCTGGTTCGCGGTTCAGGTTGTAAGAATAAGATCAGGCTGCGCTGAAAACTGATTGCTTAAGCAGGTACAGCCACTGCTTTGGGATCCTGCCGCCATTTTCTAGCCTTGCTCCTGAACCAGGTTGTCAATGCAGAAGCGCACCGTCTGTACCGCATTTTGCAGGGAGGTTCTTTCGGTGTTGATAACCAGATCGTAATGGCGGGGATCCGAGATATCCGTATGGAAGTACTTCCGGATAAAGGCCCTGCGCTCGGAGTCGGTCTTGATCATAAATTTTTCCGCTTCCGGCTTGGAGATCTTGTGCTCCTCGGCGAGATTGGCGATTCTTTGTTTGGCCGGAGCGACAACGCGCACCCGGAAGCATCTCCTCAAAGGGAGGATGAAATGGGCCCCCCGGCCGATGATTACGGCCTGCCCCTGCTTGCCCATGGTACCGACGACCTTTACGAGCTGCTTTAAGTACTGATCCGGCCAAAAGCCCTCGCTGAAACCGGTGAGCCACTCTTTCACAATGGATAAGCCTTCCTCGTCCAGGGATTCAATAAGGCGTGCACTCAGCTTGGCGCTTTCCGCCATCTTGTGCACAATGTTTTGATGGAACAGATCGAAGCCCAGATTTTCAGCCAGAAGCTCAGCCAGCTTGGTACCCTTGCTGCCGGCTTCCCGGGAAAGGGTGACCACCGGGTACTGGACCTCCTTCTCCCGCTCCTTACCGAGCAGCTCCCAGCGTCGAATCTGCTCGTCGACGATTTGCTCCACTCCCGGGGTGCGACTTTTATCGGCCATGATCGCCTCCTTTGTGGATAAGGATTCTCAGACTGCAAAACAGTCCATTGCCATCTCTGCAGATGCGGCGGACTTTAAGGGCAGTCTTAGGTATATTATTTTATAGCATACCGCGAACGAGCCGTAAACAAGCAGGGAGCATTTGTTCTCCGCGAAACGCCTCCTAAGGATGCGACTGCAAGAATTCTTTTTGCAGTCGCAGTGATCACCCTTTTTGAAGTATGCACTTCGACGAGTTTCTTAAAGCTCCAGGCTCTGAAGCGCGCCCTGCAGCCCGGGGAGCCTTGATGATCGGCCGCAAAGAGGGGCTGGGCGGCGGCATGGACCAGCTCTTCCGGCCCTTGGGGAATTCCGGGTGCTTGTTCCAGCCGAGCCCCTGAGAGATTTTCTGCAGCCTGTGCGTCAAGAAATGCTTTGCGGCCTTGCCTGGCAGGCCACTCTCGGCTGTGTCCGAGCTCTTTGGCCGGGGCGAAGGTCCCTGAGAGATCAGGGTTCCAGGTTCACGGTTTATTCACAGGAGAGGGAGGTCATAGAGCGTATTCGGCGGGAGGATTTTATAAAGGTCGATCTGCGCGTGGGAACTGTAGTGGAGGTGGAGGATTTTCCTGAAGGACTCCTGCGCTGTGGGCACTCGGGCGGCGTTTTTTGGTCAGCCTTCTGCTGCTTGTTTTTGTCCTCAGGACTTCCAGTCGTCGATGTCGATGAGGCCGATCCTGGCGGCATAGCGAACCAGCTCGAGCGTGGAGTGGACCTCCAGCTTGTTCATGAGGTTGGTGCGATGGTTGTCCACGGTTTTAGGGCTGATGGAAAGCTCTTGAGCGATCTGTTTGCTGGTATGCCCCAGGGCCAGCAAACGCATGATCTGCTGCTCGCGGCTGGTGAGCAGGCTGTATTTGGAGCCGTTGCCCGCGGTGTCCCTTTTCCCGGATTGCATGAGGCTCTGGATTACCTCCTCGGACAGGGCCGAGTCCAGGAAATGCTTGCCCTGGTGGATCTTTTCCAGCCCGTTGAGCAGGCCTTCAGCTGCGGAATCCTTGGTGATGTATCCCAAGGCGCCGGCCTGGTAGGCCTGGGAGATGTACTGCACCTTGGCGTGCATGCTGACAATCATAATGCGCGAATCGGGCAAAGCATGCTTGATCTCTCGGGTGAGGTCTATCCCGTTGAGGTCCGGCAGGGAGATGTCCACAATGATCAGGTCGGGCTTGAGGTCCAGGGCCAATTGCAGGCCTTCCTTTCCTTCCCCGGCCTCTCCGACGATATGGAATCGCTGGTCGCGACCGATGATCGTTTTCAATCCCTCTCGGAAGAGCGGATGGTCGTCAATTAGGAGAATGCTCATTTGAGGGGTCATTATTTGTCTCCGGGAAGGGAAGCTTGACCACTATTCGAGTGCCCCGGGAAGCATCGGAGAGGATGTTCATGGTTCCGCCGAGCATGGATGCCCTTCCCTGCATGCTGCTCAGCCCCATTTTTTTGTCCCCTACAACTCTGGAAAGCTCCTGCTCCGGTTTGAATCCGCATCCGTTATCTGTAATGCGCAAGAAAAGCTGCGGGTAGGAGCCGATGAGCTTGATGCGGGCCTGCGATGCCCGGGAGTGTTTCTTGATGTTGAAGAGAGCCTCCTGCACGATCCGGTAGATGTTGATGGCCATGTTCTTGTCGAAGTGGACGCCCTCCAGGCCGGTACAGAAGAAGTCCACCCTGATCCCGTGCTCCCGGGTGAAATCCCCGCAGTAGTTCTTCAGGGTCTGCAGCAGGCCCAGTCGCTCCAGGCCGGTGGGACGCAGCTCGTAGGCCATATTCCGAATCGAGCCGATGAGCTCCTGAAGCTTGGCGGAGAGCTGTTTTATTTTGCCCCGGAGCTCAGGATTGCTCGGTGCATCCGTATCAAAGAGCGTATCACAGGTGATCTTCAAAAAGGACAAATCCTGGCCGATTCGGTCGTGCAGCTCGTGAGCGATCATCTGCCGTTCCCTTTCCTGGGCCTGGATAAGCTGGCTGGTCAGGGCGTGGATGTGTTCCCGGGCCTGCTTGATCTCGCTGATGTCCATGATCGCAACAATGATTCCCTGGCTCAGGTCGGAGGCGTCTATAGGGCTGGCCTGAAGATAGGCCTGGACAATCCGATTGTCGCGGCTTAGAAGCCGGGTCTCCATCATGCCCATACCCTTGGCCTCGATCATGGCAAAGAGATGGCCTCCTACCCGCTCGAACTCCTCCACATCTGGATAGAGTATCCTCACTGGGCGTCCGACCAGAGCGCCTTCTTCATAGCCCAAAATACGGTACAGGGAAGCGTTGGCCCATTGCAGAATTCTGTTTTGGGTGAGCGCTATTCCCACCGGCGAGGCGGCCAGAAGGGCTTGAAGCCAGCGTTCGCGCTCCCGGGATGCCTCCTCTATCCGTTTCCGTTCGGTGATGTCCTGCAGAGAGCCGACAATCTTCACCGGGTTATCTTGGTCATCCACCAGAAGCCGGGCGTTGATCAGGCAATAGATGAGACGGTGATCCTTGTCCCGGAGGCAGATTTCATAATTGCTCACCCGGCCCTGCATCAGGATCTCCTCTACCAAAGACTCACGCAGCCCGGGGTCCTGGTAAAGGGTATACAGGGACTTTCCGATGAGCTCTTGGCGGGAATACTGACAGAGATGCTCCACTGAAGGGCTGATCTCAAGGATTCGTCCGTCCAGAGTGACCTCGTAGTATACATCCTGGATGTTCTCGAAGATGAGACGATATTTGTATTTGTTCTTCTCCAGTCCGATTCGAGGCATGTGTCGTTTCCTGCCGGAGGAAGGAGATCCTTATGGCCCATTATAGACTTTTTCAATGAATGCAGGCTACATCAATTCGTCAAAAAAGCAACCCGAAAGACAGGGCGCGAAGGGCTTTTAAAAGCCCTCGCGCCCTGTCTTCACAATCAACCGCGAAGCAAATGAGTCTGTTGCAACCTGCTTCGAGAGGGGAGAAAGGCCGGGCGGCTCACAGCCAACAGTCAGCTGCCCGGCCTTTCTTTGTTGACTATTTTCAGGAACCTGGCATAATTAGCCTAAGTATATATCTTTCCTTCCCTTCCCAAGCAGCGGAGCAAGCAATGTACTGGCATGATCCGGAGCTGGTTCTTCCCGAAGAGGATGAGATAGTTATCTGCCTCTCGCCGGATTATCTCGGCCTGGTCAAGGGCTATTACTGGTTCGGCGGCTGGTACGACCTTTCTCACTGTCCAATGGAAGTGACCAAGTGGTCCGAGCTGCCGCAGGCCTCTGGCGATAACCAACCCGGGGGCTGATGGGGCAATAAAAAGCTCGGCCTGGAGCTGGATCTCCTTCAAAAGACCGGGAAGGAATCCAGCTTTTTTGCGTCCAAACCAAGGTCTGGAGAAAATGAAGCACGAGATGGACAAAACAAGGGATGAGCAACAGATGAGCTTGTGTGAAAGGCTGGAAGCCACCTTTTCAGACAGGGCTCAGGCAGTGACGGTGGAGCGTTTGAGCATCGGATTGGGCTATACCGCAGTGAGCACCTCGGAGGGCGGGATCGGGCTGTCCTTTACCTATGCCGGAAGCGGTCCCGCCTGCACCAAGCTCGATCTGGAAGGGGACATAGAGGGAGAGCCGGCGCTCCGTCTGCTCCGGCTCATCACCTCAGACACCCCGCTGCATCGCAGCCTGGGCCTGGCCACCCTGAACGCTCTCAATCACTCCTTTGCGCTGACCCTGCCCGAGGACCGAAAAAACGAGAATCTCCTGGAGCTCCTGGGAATCAAGGAGAAAACGCGTCTGGCTATGGTCGGGTATATCGGTCCTCTGGTGACCAGGCTGCAGCAAGACGGAGTCCGTGTGGAGGTGGTAGACGCGGATCGGAATATCGGGGACCAGACCCGCTTCAGGGATTGTCTTCGGAGCTGGGCCGAGGTGCTGCTCATGACCTCGACCTCCATATTGAACGATACTGCTGAGTCTATACTGGCCGAGGCTGGTTCGAAGGTGCGCTGTGCGCTTCTCGGGCCCAGCACCCCCTTGACCGCAGAGCCGTTTGCTTCCCTCCCGGTTCACGTTCTGGCCGGAACCGTGCCGGTGGATAAGGAGGCCACCTTCCGGGCCGTTCGGCACGGCCGGGGCACGCCGAGGCTGCAGAGATTCGCCAGGAAGCCCTACCTGGAGGTCCGGTCTGTGGACTGAGCGCCGGGCTGCTGTGATGTTCAGCCAAGGTGTTCACGAGCCTGAATCTTTTTCCTCCGGGTTCAATAAAATTGCCATTAAGTCAGCTTTTTTGTAGGCAAAGCTGACTTGGTTTTGGCGCGGAAGCCCTTTTTAAATCCACATTTCCCAGGAGGCTCAGGCCTGCTGGGAAATGTGGATTACAGCACCGGGTCGAGGAGATCCTCGAAGGTGAGAAACCGCTGGGGATGATTCCAGATGCCGGTCACCAGCCCGCCCGGTCTCTGTATTCCCCTTTGCGAGAGCCTGGCGCAGGCTTCGAGGAGGTAGGTGCTCGTTTTGCTCCGGGGCAGGAGATATTTTTGCCCGTCCACGATGAGCTCGGCTTGCCCGCCAGAGGGCAGCTGGAATAGGCTGTGCTCGTTCAGCCTGGCATCGATATACACGTTCCACAGCTGGAGAAAGCAGGTCTCCTGGTTTTGGGTGAGCTGCAGCCGCCTGTCGTGGTCGTAGCGAAATCTCGGATTTATTCGGTCTGCAATGTGTCCGAACTCGTGATACAGGATGTACATGTCCCGCTGGGTGGGCCGGATAATGGGGTGGATGGTCAAGATCGCGTTGCCTGAGCGGTCCATCTCGATGCGGACTGAGCCCTGGTCCTTTTCCCGGACGGTCAGCCATTTGATCTCCGAGGCTATGTCGGAGTAAAGAGGATGGTGTTTGGCCACCTTCTCCAGCAAGCCGGGGTCCACGAGGTTCTGGTAATCGATGATCCGCATGATTCCAAAATAATAATCAGCGGCCTTCTCTGCAAGGAGGTTCAATCCGGCCCTGCCCGGGTCGCTGCATGAGGAGACAGCCACCGCCATGCAAGGCTTTCGGCTTGAAAACGCTTTCTTCTTTCTGCTGCTGGCCGGGATCAGCCTGGTTTTTTTCTGGCTGGTACAGGATTTCCTGCAGCCCATCTTCTGGGCGCTGCTTCTGGCAGTTCTCTTCCAGCCGGTCTATCGCGGCTGGTTTCGGCTTATCGGGCCCAGATACTCTCTGTCCAGCCTGCTCACGGTGCTGCTCATCATTCTGGTGGTTGTCATTCCCGCCATCCTGATCGGCTTTGCAGTGATGCACGAATCGCTCAGCCTGTATCAACGCATTACCTCCGGCGATATTGACGTCCAGAAGCCCATCCGCCTGCTGGAGCAATCCCTGCCTTTGCTCGCGGATTACCTGGAAAAGTTCGGGATCGAGCTGGGCAGGCTCAAGCAGGGCCTGGCCAAGTCGGCCATGACCGCCAGTCAGTTTGTGGCCACCAATCTGTTGAGCATCGGCCAGAACGCAGTTCGTTTGGTGGCCATGATCCTCATCATGCTCTACCTGCTGTACTACTTTTTCCGGGACGGGGAACGGCTGCTGTCGCTCATCGTCCGAGCCATCCCCCTGGGGGATGAACGGGAGCGCAAGCTCTTTGCCAGGTTCGCCGAGGTCTCCCGGGCGACCATGAAGGGGACTTTTCTCGTGGCCTTGGCGCAGGGATTTCTCGGCGGAGTCCTCTTCTGGTCCGTGGGCATCCAGGCTGCTGTCTTCTGGGGAGTGGTAATGACGGTTCTGTCCTTCCTGCCGGTTTTCGGGGCTTCGCTTATCTGGATCCCGGCTGCGCTCCTGCTGATGGTAACCGGCAGCGTCCTGAAAGGGATCATTGTTCTAGCAGCCGGCGTGGTACTCATCAGCCTGGCGGACAATCTGCTGCGCCCGATCCTGGTGGGCCGGGAAACGCGGCTTCCGGACTACATCATTCTCATTTCCACCCTGGGCGGCATTTCTCTGCTGGGCATATCCGGTCTGGTTATCGGACCGGTTCTGGCGGCGCTGTTCTTGACGGTTTGGGAAATGTTCTCCCAGGAGTTCTGCGGCCGGGCGGGCGACAGTTCTTCCTCCATGGAGGAGACGCCCGCGACAGAAACTGGGGAGAGGTGATATTGGCGTAGTCAGCGCAGCCTCCGGCTGCGCTGACTTATTGGCAACTCATTGAAGAAAAAGAAAACTTGATGCGAGATATAACGGGCTTCCGGGAGGAGGGCTCGGCTTGGCAGCTTAAGCGCTGCTAGGCAGGCTCAGTCAAAGGCGGCCGGGCGGGACTCATCCCGGAGGTGGGCCTGCACCTCGCGAAGATGGCGGGGGTTGGTTCTGTTGGAAGACAGCGGTGGCAAGTCATTGAAGGAGAAGAAGCCGACATCCCGCGTTTCCAGGCTGGGCCTGGCCTCGCCACCGGTAATCCGGCACAGAAAGACGATCTTGTAGGCGTGGAAGAACTCAAGGGGCCTGCCGCCCCGATTGGCGTCAAAGACGCCTACGACTTTGCTGGGGACCACGGTGAAGCCGCTTTCCTCCCACACCTCCCGGGCCACCATCCGGGAAGGCACTTCTCCCACATCGGCCCAACCACCAGGCATGCACCACCGCCCGTCGCTCCGCTCCTGCACGAGAAGAATCTCGCCCTCCTGGACAACAGCCCCGCGAACGTCGATCTTGGCAGTGGCATACCCGGGCTGGACGGAAAAGGCCTCCAGGATCCCTTCCCTGCGCCGGTCGGTTTGAGAGGCAACCATTTCCGCAGCGATCTCTCGCAGGCGCTCAAAGTTCTTGCGCTCGTGCTCATTCTTGCTGAAGGCAAGTCCGATCTGGCTCAGGGACTGTATTTCCCTGGCCCAATCCAGCCATTTGGGGTCTTGCGCCTCGTTCATAGGCCTTCTCCGAAAAGGGGTTCTTGTGCCCATCCGCTTTGCAGAGGCCTCATTCAGGCCAGCCGGGTGAGCAGGGTGAGGATGAGCCCGGCGAACTTCTCCGCATTGGCTGCGATCTCGTTGGCCTTCTCCGTTCGCTCCTTGGCAGAGCGTACGATCTTCATCAGCTCGCTCAGCTTCTTTACGTCGGCCGGTGAGGGAAGGAGCTCCTGTATCTCCTCGGCGGTCATTCTGGTAAGAGAAGCCGCCTTTTCGGCCAGCTCCCGGTCCGTTTCCCGGGCCCCTTGCTCAATGATCCGGTCCAGATCCTGGTCGAAGCGATTCCAGTCTATCGGCATAGCGGTCTCCCTGAGGGCAATAGCAAGGCAAGGCTCAAGCTGTGGCTATACTTGTGTCTGCACAGGCCTTTGCGCTTTAACTCGGTAAACACGTTTTTAGCGGGCGCCTGGCTTATCAGGTGTTCTAATCCAACACAGGGCTCAGAGCTGAGAAAGCCTATCCAGGAGGCCGCGGACCTTTTCCAGATACTCCCCGGAGGTCTTGGCCACATCCCGGACCTTTTCCGCCCCGCTGGTCAGCCGGCCCACAATGTCATGCGTCCTGGTCAGAGCATTTTCGATCTCCTGGTCCCTGGCGCCGGCCATTTCCAGATAGCGCTGCCGGTTTTCGGTGACTTCGGCCGCAGAGGCGAGGAGGCCGGTAAGGCTGTTGTTGATCGCCCTGGCCTGGTGGTAGTCGGCTCGGAGCTTTTGCTCGATCCGGCGCTCCAGAGTATCCAGCGGGCCTATGAGCTCCCGGCGCTTTTCGTTGATCCGCTGCTGGAGCCTGGTTCCGGTTTTGATGAGGAAGGTCAAGCGGTCCTGGGGATTATTTTCCGCAACAATGGTCTGCCAGTAGCTCTCCATATCCGGATCGGAGAAGATGTTTTCCGCGAAGCGGGGCACCCATTGGCTGTCAATGAAGCGATCCACTGTTTCCCTTTTCTCGTCGAAGAAGCGATGCAGCAAGGTGACATGTGAGTCCTCAAGGGTGGAGATGCGCTTGCCGAGCTCGGCCGACAGCTCCGGGGCCTCAGGAGGAACATGGGCGCAGCCGGCAAAGAAGGCCAGCAGCAAAAGCAGGGGCATGAAACGCAGGATTTTGTGGTGCACGACCCTTTCCTCCCTGGCTGTAGTTATTAACCAAAGCCCTCACAGCGACAGCTCGGGTTTTGCCGGGGAGCTGCGCCCGGACCCGGTTTACCGAAAAGCGAAATGCCGCTGAGTTCATGCCGGACTTAGAGCTGACTGATGTAGTCCTTCTTGACCCAGCCGGTCTGCAGAACCCTCACCTTGAGCCAACCGCTGAGATCCTCGAGAATCTCCAGCTCGGTTCCCTGCCGGAGCGGCTCTCCGAGTCGATCCGCGGTTACGGAAGGCCCTTTGCGGAAGTTGAGCTTTCCTGCGATCACGATACCCCTTTTACCGGTCTGCAAAGCCGCGGGCTCTGCAGGAAAGCCCTGCTCCTCGGTGTCAGAGGCGTCTTCGCCCCGATCCTCGAAGATCATCTGCCGCAGCTTGTTCAGCGGAAAAGCGGGGCCGGGATCGGTTTTTCTGTGGGGCGCTATCTCCTCGTGGCCAACGATGTGATGAATGCCCAGCCTTTCGGCAAGAAACCGGCACAGCTCGAAGGTCCTTTCAAGCTGGGCTTCGCTGAAGGCGTGCCAGTAGGAAAGCTCGGTCTCGTTTTGGTGCACCCCGGAGAAAACCTCTTGCCTGGGATAGCTGCGGCCGAACCAGGAGCGGTACTCCGGACCGACCTTGTTGAGCCGTCCTGCATTGTCCAGCTCGATGCCCAAGGAGTATCGGTTTATCCCGCTGCGGTCCTGATAGTGGCTCCGGCCGGCGTGCCAGGCAATACGGTTCAGGGAAACGAGCTGCTTGAGCGTGCCGTCGCGGCCGAGCACCACGTGGGCCGAGGCCTTTACCGCCGGATCGCGAAGGGTCTGCACCGCCGAGCCGAGGGAGCTGCCGGCTGTGTAGTGAATTACGATCATGTCCGGAAGGTTGTCGCTGAAAGGTCCGCTGTCCTTGTCCGCAGCCGGGAGATACTCCACGCCTTCGCCTTGAAGCAGCCCCTCCTGGTCCAGATAAAAATGCATAGTCTCCTCCTTGCGGGAGTCTCAAGGGCATTACATCCGGCCAAAGCCCCAGGAGAAGGAGCGCTTGAATATCTCGTGCCCCCCGACGCGGACGCCGTGAAACATAGTCTCGGCCATTTGGGTGGAGCCGAGAAGCCGGGCCACGTCGATCATGAGCTCCGCATCAGCCACAAGGCGTTCCACCTCCTCTCCGGGGTAGCCGGCCCAGTATTTAAGATCGTGGAGAAAGCAGGCGGGGTACAGGCTTACGCCGTTCCAGGTGTCGAACCACATGGAGCATCCGTCGCTTTTGAAGGCACGCGGCGGAGGGTCGGCCTCGATTTTGTCCCACAGCGATTGCAGGCCGTTCTGGAGACAGATCTCCTTGATGGTGGAGAAGGGGACCTCTTGGTTTTTGGCGGGAAATGCATCGGATTGCGGCATGGCGTTTACCCGTGGCACAATTGGTTGGCCTGAAAAGATGCGACTGCATAAGATTTTTGCAGTCGCAGATGTCAGAAGTCGACGGTCAGTAAAATCAAATAGTTATAAGAACATACCTTCCCTTGAATCCATCACACAGGACTTTTTGCAGGTAGGTCTAAAAAGGAGCTCAGGCGGAAATCTCCAAATTATGGATTTATATATAGCAACGGGGGTTGAGAAAAGCAAGACCGGAGGCCTGGCTAAAAAGAAAAAAGTGCTCCGGGCAGCGGAGCCAGCGGCGCGTCTAGGTATACGGCTTTGATTCAGGCGTTTTCAAAAGGCAGGATCATGGTTTTGCCGTCCTGGATGAGCCGCCCGGAATCCCGAAGGGCCTTTAAGTCTCGGGTGATGCTCACTCGGTGGGCTCCGACGAGGAAGCTCAAATGCATCGAGAAGCCTTATCATCTCCTTTTGATAAATATAACAGGGAACGGGCTTGGGGAAAAGAAGGAGTTCGGTTCCTTTCTTGACCGAACGAGGCTCCATCCCTATGCTTGCAGGGAAGTTTCACAAGAGATTGCCTTTTGAAAAAAAGCCGGCCTTATGTCACGGGAGAGATACATCCAGCAGCTCATCAGCCTGTTTCGTTCTCTGGGAGGCAAGTACGGGGTGTCTCAAAAGCGTTTCGATCGCATTCCCCAGGATTTCGGCTGGAAGGAGACTGAAGCGGAGTACCAGCAGAGGCAGTCCGAGTGGTTGGCCGAGGTCCGGAGGCGTCGAAGCAGGAAGCGCTCCGGCAAGGTCTGAAGCTAGAACTGGAGCCAAGTTACCAGCCGGGGCCGTCTGCCTGGGGAACATCGCATCTGGAAGTTGCACATCCGCGAAACCGCCAGCTATTCAACCTAAGGAGGTGAAGCCATGTCCAAGCTCTTTGAACCCATATCCATCGGCAGCCTCAGCATAGCCAATAGATTCGTCCGCTCCGCGACCTGGGAAGGGCTGGCCACTGATACGGGAGCCAGCACTTCGAGGCTCAGCGATCTCATGGCCCAGCTGGCCCAAGGCGGAGTCGGTCTCATCATATCCAGTCATGCCTTTGTGAGTCCAGAAGGACAGGCCGGCCCCTGGCAGCTCGGTATTTACAGCGATGACCTCCTGCCGGGGCTGCAAGAGATGACGGGCCAGGTTCATGAAGCGCAGGGAAAGATCATTGCCCAGCTGGCCCATGCCGGGTGCAGAGCGGCCACTGACCTGAGCGGACAGCCGGCCATCGGCCCCTCGACCGGAGAGGACAACGGCTGTCAGGCCATGAGCCGGAAGGATATCCAGCGCATAGTGGATGCCTTCACCCAGGCGTCTTTGCGGGCAGAAAAGGCGGGCTTCGACGGGGTGCAGATCCATGCGGCCCACGGGTATCTGCTCAGCCAGTTTCTGTCCCCGCATTTCAATCATCGGGAGGACGAGTACGGCGGCAGCGTGCCCAACCGCAGCCGCATCCTTCTGGAGATCCTGGAACGCATAAAAAAGGATGCCGGTAGGGATTTCCCCACCCTGGTCAAGATCAACTCCGAGGACTTCCTGGAGGGCGGCCTTACCCAAGAGGACATGCTGCAAGTGTGTGAGCTCCTTCAGGAGCACGGTATAGACGGGATTGAAATGAGCGGCGGCACGGGTCAGTCCGGACAGTATATCCCTTCCCGGAAAACGCCCATAAAGAGCAGCGAGGACGAGGCATACTACCGCAGCGCCGCAAAGCGCTACCAGGAGCGTTTGAACGTGCCGCTCATACTGGTGGGCGGCATTCGATCCCATGAGGTTGCCCAGAGCCTGGTGGAGCAGGGGGTAGCCGACTGTATCGCCCTGTCGCGTCCGCTGATCCGAGAGCCCGGGCTCGTTCGGCGCTGGCAGTCCGGAGACACCGCTCCCTCGGCTTGCGAGAACGACAATCTCTGCTTCAAGCCGATTTTGAACGGCGAGGGCATCGACTGTTATCGGCTTCGCCAGGAGGCACAGTGAGCTGATCGGGTTATCCGGAGATGTGCAAGAAGCTATTGAATATTGGTTATAAACAGGGTAATGTCCTGTGAGTAGTCCTTTCCGGAAGGCGAAAAGGGGTGATGTGCTGCAAGCCTTCGGGCTGCAGATCCGGGCTCCGTGGCGAACCTTAGCCGGAAAGGGGATGGTGGATGCAAACCATGATTGGGACGGAGGGGTAGCATGCCGGAAAAATGGATGGAGGATATCGAAGAAGTGGAACGCAAGAACCAGTCCCGACGTATGCGGTCCAAAGGCCCTTTGGGTGTCGACCCTGCATACCTGAAGTACATTATAGCCGGAGGTATCGGGCTGCTGCTTTTGATATTCATTGTGGCAGCCCTGACCGGGGGCGAGGAGGAGCCGGTCCAAGCAGTTTCCAGGCAGAAAACAGAGGATCCCAGCGCCCGATTTCAAGCCGTGCATAACAGGCTGACCAGCCTGGAGACCAAGGTTCTCCAGGCAGTTGAAAACCTGGAGCGGGAGGATAGATTGGAGCCTGTGCTCAAGCGTCTGGATGAATTGAGCCGGGACGTGAGCCAGATCAAGAAGAGCCTGAGCAGCAGGGGGGAACAAAGGTCTGCCCAGCAGAAAAGCACCTCTCAGCAATCCTCAGCCCCTCCCCCAAAAGAAAAGCAGGCCAAGCAGAGCAAACCTGTGGTCCATGAAGTGCAGCAAGGCGAAAACCTTTTTCGGATCGGGCTCAAGTACGATGTCAGTGCCAAGCAATTGCGGCAATGGAACAATCTTGGTCCCAAGGAGCCTATCTATCCCGGACAGAAATTGAAGATTTTCCCGCCCTCGAGCAATTAGCAACTCCCCTTCCGGGAACCGCTCCAAAACCCAGAGGAGACGCCCATGCCCACAGACAGCCAGATCGAACAAAGGCTCAATCGGCTGGAAGCTCATCTAAAGCAGGAGAACCCGATTCTCCAGGACGTGGTCCAGAGTTTTCGTCGGCTGGACACCATCAGCCGCAGAATGGGCTTTTTAGGACCTGATGAATCCTACGCCGTGCGCACGCCATGGTGGCCTCTCATTTCGGTGCTGGGGACTTATTCCTCCGGCAAATCCACCTTCATCAACTCCTACCTCAACTACAAGCTCCAATCCACCGGAAATCAGGCCGTGGACGACAAGTTCTCGGTCCTTTGCTACACCCGGGATTCGGAGGTGCGGGTTCTACCTGGGTTGGCCCTTGATTCGGACGCTCGCTTCCCGCTCTATCGGATCGGGGAAGCCATAGAGGAGGTGGCTCCGGGACAAGGAAAGCACGTCGACTCCTATGTGCAGCTGAAAACCTGCCCCAGTGAAAAGCTGCGGGGCAAGATCCTCATCGATTCGCCTGGGTTCGACGCAGATGCGCAACGGACATCCACTCTGCGCATTACCGATCGGATTATCGACCTCTCGGATCTCGTTCTCGTGTTCTTCGATGCCCGGCACCCAGAAACCGGTTCCATGCGCGACACTTTGCAGCATCTGGTCCAATCCACAGTCAAGCGGCGGGATGCCAACAAGTTCCTGTACATTCTCAACCAGGTCGATGTCACCGCCCGGGAAGACAACCCGGAGGAGGTTTTTGCCGCCTGGCAGCGCGCCCTGGCCCAGCACGGCCTCACGGCTGGGAAGTACTTCAGTATCTACAATCCGGATGTAGCGGTTCCCATCGAGGATGAAAAGCTCAAAATGCGCTATGAACGGAAGATGAAGGCCGATACTGAGGCGATTCACAATCGCATCGAGGAAGTAAAGGTGGAACGCGCTTACCGCATCGTGGGCATGCTGGAGGAGTCGGTACAGCAGATCGAGGAGCGGATACTGCCAGCAATGAAGGATTTTCTCTCGGCCTGGAGACGACAGGTGCTTATGTTCGACGGCATCGGGCTGGGCGCATTGGTGGTCATCTTTCTGGTGCTGAGCATCTGGGGGGGCGCCTGGAACGGGCTCAGCCTGGATCTCGGCCTGCCCCGGGCGCTGGAAGTTTACCCCGGATCCTGCATCCTGGGAGTGATTGTGATCGCCCTCCTGGGATGGGGCCATTTCAGCGTTCGCAAGTGGGTGGCCAAGCGGCTCATCGAAAAGATGGCTCCCAAAGGCAAGGAGCATCAGCGCTATGTGCAGGCCTTCCGCAAGAACGTGGTCTGGTGGAGGAGCATCTTGCGGCGCAATCCTGCGGGATGGGGCCTGAATGCCCAAAGGGGCCTGGCACGCATCCAGGAGGATATCAAGCTCTATATCCAGAAGATGAACGACTACTTCACCGATCCTTCCGGAGCCGGCTCAGACGTGGTCGCTGCCCACAGTCAGGAATCAGCTCCCACCCGGGAAGAATAGCGAGCCGACTGCAAGGAGAAGGGCCGAGGGGAGCTTGGCGGCCAGGAGGCAGACTCCAAGGCCGACAAGCTCCCTTTTGCTTTGCCTCACGGCTCGGCCCTATGCTTTGGTGCGGCTGAACGGACGGGCCTGCTGTCTCCGGTGATGTCTACAGGCTTTCCGCTTGCCCTGGACAGGGCCTGGCGAAGGGCCTGAAAGTCTATGCTCTGCAGGTTCAGTTCGGCCTTTTCAAGCCTGGAGAGGACATACTCCACTCTGTTCTCGATCCGGTTGTAGATGTCCGGATGCACTTCCACATAGATCCTTCCTTTCCTCAGGCCTATCTTGATAGGCTTATAGACCATTTTTACCTTCCAGGACAGGTCGACCAGAGGGAAAAGCCTTTGGATGTCCTCGGGATAGAGCCGAATGCAGCCGTGCGTCGAGGTCCGCCCCACGGACCAGGGGATGTTGGTGTCGTGGATCCCGTAGCCCGAGTCGCCGAGCCCGATCCAGTAGTCGCCCAAAGGGTTGTTCGGCCCCGGGGGGATTGCTCCGGTTTCATACTTGCTCCGCAAAGCCGGTGGAACGGTCCAGGAGGGATGCTTGATCATCTCCGAGACCGGAAACTCGCCCAAAGGGGAGGGCCAATCCGGCGTTCCCACTCCCACCGGAGATGTCCGCACCAAGCGGCCGGAAGAGAGGAAGCAGTAGAGGCGCATTTCCGGTATGTTGACCAGCAGGCACTTCTGGAGGCCGGAGTGGGGAAGAATCCAGCAGGTGGGGAGAGTGAGCCGCCTTCCTGCGGCAGGGATCCAGGGGTCCACATCCGGATAGAGGAGGGTCATTTCCTGGAGCCCGAGATTGGCGGATCTGGCGATGTCCAGAAAGGTTTCACCGCTCTGGACGGTATGGGTCCGCAGGGCTCCGATCAGGCCGGGGAGCTTGGTCTGCTTTGCTGCAGGAGGGGGAACCGGGTAAGCCCCGCCAGCCCTCAGCGATGAGGCGGGCAGCAGGCAGGTGAGAAGGACGCAGCCCCAAAAGACGCAAAGGGCCGGGCCTACGCGATATTGCGGCTTTGGGCCGTAAAGAAAGATAGCGGACCAGCTCACTAGCTTATTCTCCAGACCGCCCCTGCCGGGCTGTGGAAGGCTCTGAAGCCGTATTGCTGAACAGAAAGGCGGCAGTAGTAGCAAAAAAGGAGTGCAAAAGAAAGGGGGAAAGGGTTGGTCGGGCCAGTGCTTTCAGTGGTCATCCCGGTTTGGAATGAACAAGAGGCCCTTCAGTCCTGCCTCAGTCCCCTCCAGCCCATGCGCAGTCGCGGCTGCGAGGTCATCCTCTCCGACGGGGGGAGCTTTGACAAGAGCTTGGATAGGGCCGCCGGCCTGGCGGATCGGATCCTGCAAGCCTCCAAGGGCCGGGCTCGTCAGATGAATGCCGGGGCCGAGCTGGCCCGCGGCCGGGTCCTCCTTTTCCTCCATGCCGATACCGTGCTTCCGGGGAGGGCGGACTGGCTCATCAGCCAGGGCCTGAAGGAGACAGGGCCTTGCTGGGGCCGGTTCGATGTTCGCCTCTCCGGCAGATCCCTGCTCTTTCGGGTTATCGAGCAGCTGATGAACTGTCGTTCCCGGTGGACCGGAATCGCTACCGGGGATCAGGCCCTGTTTGTGCAGCGTAGCGTGTTTTTGCAAAGCGGCGGCTTTGCGGACATTCCGATTATGGAGGACATTGAGATGAGTCGCCGGCTTAAAAGTTACGGGCCGCCGCTGTGCCTCAGGGAGCGGGTTGTGACCTCCAGCCGGCGCTGGGAGGAGAGGGGGGTCCTCAGAACAATCTGCCTTATGTGGAGCCTAAGGGCGGCCTACTTTTTCGGGGTGTCCCCGGAAAGGCTGGCCAGGTGGTACAGGAGCTAGGGCCTTATGCCTGCTGAAGCGGTGATTCAGGTCTTTGCCAAGGCCCCGGAGGCAGGAAAGGTCAAAACCAGGCTCATTCCGGCCCTGGGAGAGGACGGGGCCGCCCGGCTGCAGCAAAGGCTGATCCACCGAACGCTGGAGCAGGCCGTGGCTGCCAGTGCGGGGCGGGTGGAGCTTTGGTGCGCCCCTGATGTCGAGCATCCCTTTTTCCGGGAGTGCCGGGAGAGGTATCATCTGGATCTGCGTCAGCAAAGAGGAGGAGATCTGGGGCTGCGGATGCAACAGACCCTGGAGGAGGGGCTGGCGCGGAATCTGCTGCCCATACTGGTGGGAACGGATTGCCCGGCCCTTGTGGGCCGCGATTTTCAGCAGGCTGCTACCTGGCTGCGCCACAAGGCGGATGCGGTGTTCTGTCCAGTTGAGGACGGGGGGTATGTGCTCATCGGCCTATCCAGGCCGGCTCCCTTTCTCTTTGAGAATGTGCCGTGGAGTACGCAGCAGGTGATGGAGGAGGCAAGACGGCGTCTGGCGGAGCGCAAGCTCAAGTGGCGAGAGCTTCCGCTCCGCTTCGACCTGGACCGGCCAGAGGATCTGCGGCGGGCCGGGGACTGGCTGCTCCTATGACGGTTCATACAAAATTGTGAACCGGGCGGGGCTAGTCCTTGTGGGGAAGGCCGTTGGGATGCTCGTGCGGGATGTGGCCGCTGGGATGGAAGTGAACGTGCTGATGCAAGGCCCCTTTGTCGGTATGGATCAGCTCCCCTTGGTCCAGGGTGTAGAGCACATCGGTGGTGCGGTCCAAGAAGTCCCAATCGTGGGAAACGATGACCAAGCTCTGGGTCAGGTTGTTTACGATATCCATGATGTGCTGCCTGGTATCCGGATCCAGACCTGTGGTGGGCTCGTCCAGAAGCAATCCTTCCGGACGCATGGCCAGGATCGTAGCCAGAGCCAGAATCTTTTTCTCTCCACCGGAGAGCTTGTGGGTGATGCGCTGCTCAAAGCCCTGCAGGCCGACCAGATCCATGGCCCAAAGGGCCCGCTCCTTGGCCTGCTCCTGGTTGAGCCCCAGATTGAGCGGCCCGAAAGCCACGTCTTCGAGTACGGTCGGGCTGAAGAGCTGATCTTCCGGGTTCTGGAAGGCCAGACCCACCGCTTGCCTCAAGGGGAGGAGGTCCTTTTCCTTCTGAACCGGTTGGCCCTTGAAGATGAGGCGGCCCTGATCCGGCTTGAGCAGGCCGACACAGAGGTGGAGCAGTGTTGTTTTGCCCTGGCCGTTGGGTCCGATGATGCCTACGCGCTCCTGGGGCGCAAGATCGAAGCGGAGCTGGTTCAGGATGGGGGAGGACCGTTCCGGGTAGCTGAAGGCAATGTCCTGGAGGCTGATAAGCGGTGTCATGGATAAAGAAGCGGATCCTTTTGTGTTCGAGCTTGTTTCGAATTACGATATTCGCATTTCCGTGTCCTTGAATAGTGGGGCAGGTTTGAAAAGTAAAACAGCATTCCAAATTGCCACCACTTGGGACAGAACGGATAAGACACGGAACTAGGCTGCAAGCGAAAGCGGGCTCAAGAGGAGCCAGTCCAGAAGGAGAATCCCTATGGCCGCTGCGATCAGGCCGCAGACCAGAAACCAGTCTGTAGTGCAAAGGCGGAAGCTTTGCAAGGTATGAAACCTTCCCTGGAAGCCGCGCAGAAGCATAGCCTGGTGTACCCTTTTGCCCCGTTCGTAGCTCTTGATGAAGACCATGGCTACGAGATGCCCAAAGGTACGGTAGGTGTGCAGGTTTGTGGAGGGGCGGAAACAGCGCACCTTGGCGGCGGTGTGCAAGCGGCCGTACTCCTCCTGGATCACGTGCAGATAGCGGTAGCTGATCAGCAGAAGGAAAGTGAGCTTTTCCGGGATCTTCAAGCTGGAGAGGGCCTGGCCTAAAACTGGCACCGGAGAGGTGGCCACCAGGGAGATTATGGCCAAAAGGATGGCGTTGGACTTGAGGGTGATCAGGCCGGCCAGCCGGATGCCTTGTGCTGTGGCCTCGAGATGCCACCAGGTAAAGATTGCCTCCCCGGGAGCGGAAAAGGGCAATACGATCCACAGGAAGATGATGAACCCGTTGACCAGCGCCAGGCGCTTGGCTACCTGAAAGAAAGGGAGCCAGGCCATTCCCGTCAGCCAGAGGCTGAAGGCAAAGGCTGCGAAGCCGGCGGTAATGCTCTGCAGGGAGGCAAAGGCAAAGGCCAGGGCTGCGGCGCTCAGCAGCTTGGCCCTGGGGTCGAAGCGATGCAGAGGGGAGCTTCCGACACTGAAAGATTCTTGTGTCATAGAGCCTTTACCCGCGCCTGGAAGCGAAAAAGAGGCCAATCCCGGTGAGCCCCAGGATATAGCCCAGACCTCCGAGGACGTCCTGAATGCTGATCCGGTTTTGCCGGATCTCGGCCAGGCTCTTCTTGATCGGGGCCAGCTCCTCCTGAAGAGCGGCGGAAAGGGCCTGTTGCAAGCGACGCTCCTTTAGCTCGGATTGGGGGCCGCTCTCGGTTGGCTCCTCTGCTTCTGTCCTGTCTTGCGAAGCAGAGGGTGCATGGCCTTGGGCTTGAGCCTCTTGACCGGAGGCATCTTTCCGGGCTGTGGTATACTCCTCGCTGCGGACGATCCAAAAGCTCTTGTGACCCATGGAAGCAATGCAGACCACCTTGAGGTCCAGGGCTTGCTCTTTGGCTTTTGACGGCGGGGCGAAGCGAAAGCGGCCCCGAGAGTCGGTTTGGCCGGCAAGCAGGAGCTGGCCGCTCCCCCGGGCCTGGACCTCGATCCGGC
>CAZQPF010000007.1:0-85423 GCA_964595165.1 uncultured Desulfohalobiaceae bacterium | reverse complement strand
TGAATTCTTTTAAATTAACCCCATAAGTCAGATTTGCCGGAGGCAAATCTGACTAGGGACGCAATCTGGATTGCGAGCTGCGGGCGGTGTTGTAGTCGCCGCTTTTCTTGAACAGGACGCCCAAGTAAGGGATATCGCCCTTCTTCAGCTTCTTGGGCTGAAAATCGGGATCCGTTTTAAGGGCTCGGATCCAATTGATCAGCTCGCGGGTGGCCGGCTTCTTCTCCACAGCAGGAAGCGAGCGCATGTTGTAAAAGCAGCGCAGGCAGCTTTCCAGCAGCTCATCGTCGATATCGGGAAAATGCACCCGGACGATTCTGCGCATCATCTCCTGATCCGGGAACGGAATGTGGTGGAAGTTGCAGCGTCCCAGAAACGGCTCGGAAAGATCCTTCTTGGCGTTGGAGGTGATGATTATCACCGGCCTGTGCTTGGCCCGAATGGTCTTGTCGATCTCGATGATGTCGAACTCCATCTGATCCAGCACATCGAGCATATCGTCCTGAAAATCGGAATCCGCCTTGTCTATCTCGTCGATGAGCAGAACCACCCGCTGGTCTGCATCAAAGGCCTGGCCGATCTTGCCCATCTTAATGTAGTCCTCGATGCGGCTGACATCCCGGCTGGAGTCCCCGAAGCGGCTGTCATTGAGCCGGGTCAGGGTATCGTACTGATACAGGGCGTCCACTAGCTTCATGTTGGACTTCACGTTGAGCACGATAAGCTCCATCTCCAAGGCCTTGGAAATGGCATGGGCCAGCATGGTCTTTCCGGTGCCCGGCTCTCCCTTGAGGAGCAGAGGCATCTCCAAAGCCATGGTTACATTCACGATCCTGGCCAGCTCCTCGTCGAGCACATACTTGGCGGATTGCTGAAGATTGGTTTGCAGATCATTTTCCAGATACATACAGATTACTCCCGCTGGTTTCTTATAAAGATCTAAATCATGTTGCCGAGAATGGGAAGGTAGTGGGCAAGAAGCGAGAAAACGCTTCTTTGCTGCCAAGGCCTCAATGTTCCGGTTTGTAAGAACTTCTCAATATTTGCAGAAATAACGACAGGGGGCAGACTGGGGGCCAGCTTGATTTGAAAGGATAAAAAATGGGGTTAAGAAGCATTCTTAACCCCTTGAAATTATGGAGCCGGCGATGCGATTTGAACGCACGACCTGCTGATTACGAATCGTGTACCGAGCGTTCTCAGTATGTATCATCTTATCCCCCCGAGTCTCAAAAAAATCCTTGTTATTCGGGCTTTTTTTGTATAAGTTTGTCTCAGTGAATCTCAGCAAAATTCACCCAAGCCAAGGTCAAATTGATACCCGGATTGATACCCGAGAATGAGATCACCGGGTCACACAAATGAGGTATTATGCGCTTCACAGACAAGTATGTCAAAAGCCTCAAGCCCACGGAAAAGAGATATGAGATCGGGGAGGAAGGCGGCCTATATATCCGCGTCTCCACTTCCGGCTCAAAAACCTGGGTCTATAAGTATTGGTCCGAGGGCAAGTGGCGGCGCTTGACCATTGGGCAATATCCATCCTGGAGCCTGGCCGATGCTCGGGAGGAGGCTGCCAAGGGGAAGACCTCCAGGGACAAGGGAGGAGATCCAGCAAAAGCCAAACAGGAAAAGAAGCGCGAGGAGAAGATCGCTCCCACGGTCAAGGCCTTCGGGGAGGAGTACATTAAACGATGGGCCAAGCCGAACAAAAAAAGCTGGAAGGAAGACGAGCGGGTTTTGTGCAAGGAAGTGTATCCAATACTCGGCAGCATGAAGCTCGCCAAGGTCAAGCGGCGCGACATCATTCGCGTGATCGACAAGATCAAGGACCGCGGGGCCGAGGTCCAGGCGAATCGAGTGCTGGCCTGTGTGCGGCGCATGTTCAACTTCGCCGTCGAGCGCGGAGTGATCGAGACTACTCCTGCCAGTCACATAAAGGCCGCCAGGGAAAAAGCCAGGGACCGTGTGCTTACTCGGGAGGAGATCAAAACGCTCTTCTTAGCTATCCAGAAGACTGACCTATGGGTTGGTACCAAGATTGCCCTGGAGCTCATCCTGAGGACCGCACAGAGGCCGGGAGAGGTTCGTCAGATGGAGGAGCAGGACATCCACGAGGCCGAAAAGGTATGGATCATTCCGGCCAGCAAGACCAAAAACGGGCTCGCTCAGGTGGTCCCTCTCACTGACAAGATGCTGGAGCTCATACAGGAAGCAATGGACCTCTCCCCTGCTGCCTGGGTCATCCCCTCGCCCTTCTATGATGAAAAGCCGCTTTCTGAGTATGGGCTCGCTCAGGGTATCCGTCGGGTGGTCAATGATGTCGAGATGGCGCGCACGACCCCGCACGACCTGAGGCGGACTGCAGCGACCATCATCTCAGAGCTCGGCTTCAACCGCCTGGTCGTGGACAAGCTCCTGAACCACAAGGATCAATCCATGGGCGGGGTCTATGATCGCCACAGCTACGGCAAGGAGAAGCGGCAGGCCCTGGAGGCCTGGGAGCGGGAGCTTGATACTATCCTTTCCGGGAAGAGGACTGAAAAGAAAGTGATCCCTTTTGGGGCTGAACGATAAAATTTTCCCGGCCTAGGTCCGGCCTGATCAGCTGGGCCGAAAAGCCGCTTCCCTGGGCGGCCTGGCCGGGAGATTCAACCAGGGCAACTGCAGGGAGTTGGGAATGACTACAAAAAAAGAATGGGTAATCACCCCGGATTTGTTGTGGTACCGTGATCGCTTCAAAGCCCACTTGGATGCGGCCGGGGATGATCCTGTCCTCGTTTCCGGGCCTCGTGGCGTAGGAAAAAGTCTCTTTTTGGAGCTCGCAAAAATAGACTATCAAGAGTCCAAGGGTGTTGAACGTGTTAATTGCGCTCATTTCCAGGGCGATCTGGCACGTTCGGAGCTTTTTGGGTACAAAAAAGGGGCCTTTACAGGAGCGGCAGAAACAAGGCCTGGCTGGATTGAGAAGGCTGATGGGAAAGTCCTGATCCTTGAAGAGATCGGGACCTTGCCAGAAGATGTGCAGGCGAAACTACTGACCGTTATTGAAGATGGTGAATTCCATAAAGTGGGCTCTACTGCCACAGAAAGAACGGATGTTCAAATAATCGCAGCTACGAACGATCCTTCAAGGCTTCGGCCTGACTTCAAAGACCGCTTCTTTGAGTTTCAAATTCCCCCTCTCCATGAACGACGCGGAGACATCCTGTATTACCTGGGCTGGCATTTCCCACATCTTGTCTCCAGGCTGACGCCTGCCGATGTTCTTGCTCTTCTATCATATCATTGGCCTGGGAATGTGCGGGAATTGATGCAAGCTGGCAAGGTATTTGAAAAAGAGCGCATATTCGAGGAAATGCAGGAAAAATGCGCTGACCAAGGTCTCTTGAATTTTAAAAGAGATAATGAAGATCCGCTTCGTGAAGCTGGCAAGTTTAAAGATACAGCCCTATATGAAGTTCTTTTGAATGACATGATTCAGTTCCTGGGAAAGATTAAGCAGTATGGAATTGAAACAAAAGAAATTGAGAAAGTATTTAACAATGAATTGAGTGTTGATTTGGGAAACAACAAAAAGGTATTTAATAATTTCAAAAAAGAACACATAAAAAATCAAAAAGAAGATAGTTTTGTATATTTAATTAATTATGAGAAGTTTACTAACGTTGAATTGAACTTTTTTCACTTTTGCAATATTTTTTTTAGAGATCATTTTAGCAATGATAATTTACTCAAAGATCCCGAAACGTGGTTAATCCCTGCAGTATTTCCTAGCCATACAGCAAAGAAAAAAGTAAAGGCAATAGCATCTATTGAAAAGAAGGCCCTGGAAATGATTATGCAACAGAAGGGCGCTTTGAAATACATTGACCAGCTCCCCTCTCCATACACGGAAGAATTCGATCAGCTTATGAAGCGACTCGAGGGGAAACAGGATACGGACGGGCTACTGGATCAGCTGGAAGCGGCATTCGAGCAATCTGAGGACAAAAAGGGATTTTTCAATCAGTTGAAGGGCAAGGTGCTGGCTCGGATTGTTGAGAAGGAGGGAGGGAAAAAAAAGGCGGCAGACAGGCTCGGCTGGAACCGGAATACCTTGAGCAAAAAACTCCCTGCACAGAATATTGAACGCGGTGCACAGAACTCTGTGCAAGAACATCACGATAAAAAATCCTAGAGGCCCACAGAACAAAAATCTAAATCTACTTATAATCAAAAATTTTAGGCGGTTGGGTCAATTCCAGCCGCTTTTTTTGTTTCTGGCACAAATGTTGTTTTAGGGAGTGCACAGAGATTCAACTCTCCACATACAAGTTATCGGAGTAAATTGTATGCACACTGAGTCAGATCGGATTTTGAGAATCAAGCAGGTTCTATATCGGGTCCCTGTATCTAAGCCTACACTGTACCGCTGGATAAGCCAGGGCGAATTTCCTGCTCCAATCCGTCTGGGGGGCCGTTCTGTAGGTTGGCGCGAGTCGACTATTGATCAATGGATTTCAAAGCGGCCAACCGACAAGTGCGAGTAGGGTTTCAGAAATGAAGCCTCTTAATGCGTTTGCCGAGGCAATCCGCGACACTGGCCTCCCCTGCCCTGAGTCTATCCACCCGGATGGAAAAATCCACCGATTTCCTACCAATGGTCAATCGAGCGACAAAGCCGGCTGGTATGTTCTTTTCGATAACGGCAACGACCTCTTTGCCGGAGCTTTTGGATGTTGGCGGAACAACGTTGAAATCACCTGGAAGTCCAGCAGCAGGGAATGGACAGAACGCGAGCAGCAACAGGTTGAGCAGGCCAGGGCGAAAGCTCGTGAAGAACGGGAGAGGGCCCATGAGGAAGCGAAGCAACAGGCCGAGCAGGAATACTCTCGCCTAAAGCCCATACGCGAACATTCCTACCTTTCCAAGAAGAACGTCCAGGCTCACGGCAGCATGCCTCTCAAGGGGGATAGCCAAGGCAACCTCATAATCCCCCTCCATGATTTGGATGCTCAGATCCATACCTTCCAGAAAATCAGCCCTGACGGCAAAAAGCTCTTCATGCCCGGCGGCCGCGTTGCCGGCAACTTCTTTGTAATCGACGGGAACGAGCAATACATTATTGCTGAAGGCTACGCCACTGCGGCCTCGATTCATGAGGCGACAGGAGCAACCGTAGTTGTGGCCTTCAATGCTGGGAACTTAAAGCCAGTTTCTGAGGAGTTCAAGGGCCTCTTTCCTGAGAAGATTTTCATCATCGCGGCAGACAACGACAGGTGGACCTCTCTTCCTGACGGCCGCGTCAACCCAGGCCTTATCAAGGCAACAGAGGCGGCGGAAGCTGTTGAGGGCCGTGTGGTGTGCCCGGAGTTCGCTGATAAACACCTCAAGCAACACCCCAAGGACTTCAACGACCTGGCTCGCCTGGAGGGGCTGGAGGCCGTTCAAGAGCAGTTTGGGGAGGCATTGGATCAAAACTCCGGGAATGTATGGGATAGCCCCGTTGACCTGACCAGCCTGATAGATGTCGCACCCCCACGCATTGAATGGTTCGCTCAAGATCGGATCACATTGGGCCGTGGTTTCGTTCTGACCGGTGTGGGCGGTTCATCAAAGACTAGGATGCTTTACCACTTGGCCGCCGGCGCAGCGATAGGCCGCCTGACATGGCAATGGCATATCGAAACAACAGGGCGCTCCATCCTCGTCTTAACTGAAGACGTGGCCGCAGACCTGCACCGAACCATCCACAGCCTCTGCCTATCTCTGGAAATATCACTGGAGGAAAAACAGAAAATATACAACTCGATTATTCCTTATCCCCTTGCCGGGCAAGACATCAAGCTCCTGGCCAAGAATAAAGCTGGAACCCTTACAAAGTCTCACCTATTCCACGCTCTCTCTCAAAAAATAAAAGACCTCGGGGACATAGCCTTCGTGGGGTTGGACCCTGCCCTTTCTCTTACTGATGGAGACGAACTTGACCAAGGGAACCAACGCACCCTCGGGAAGATGGCCGATGACTTGGCCGTCCAGACCGGAGCGGCTTGCGCTCTTGTTACCCACGCCACAAAAGGCAGTCTCACCAAGGATGAGTTGACAAGCCATAATTCCAGAGGCGGGGGAGCCATTACCGATGCTGTCCGGGCTGAGTTCGTGATGAGGACCATGACGAGCAAAGAGGCTACTCAAGCCAAACTGCAAGACAAAGAGGAGCGCTTTCGACACGTCCAGTTGGTAGGAACCAAGGGGAACTATTTGCCCCCGGATGCTTACATTCCTGTCTGGCTCCGCCGGGATCAGTACGGGATGCTGCATGAAGCGGATATCACATTCAGCGAAAACGAACCCTCCAAGAAGGATATGGGAGCCCTGGAAATCCTAAAGGATATGTCCAGAACGAGCACCCCGCCTCTAAAAGAATGGAAGAATGCTTGCTTAGAGGCTGGAATAATCAAGGCAAATTCTGAAGACGCTCAGAAAAAGGAAATGGACCGGATAAAGAACAAACTTAAGGAATCTGGATACATCAAAAAGGGCCATGGTCGTGGAATATGGATACCGATAAACGAGATCGATTTTACCGACTTCAATTAAGGACATCATATTCGGACTCCTTAGGGACAGGGACACCCCCTAAAGGGGGGTGTCCCTTGTCCCTTCCTAAGATTGTCCTTCGTTGTCCCTTCATTGTCCCTTCATTGTCCCCTTGTGTCCCTACAAGACGAGGCAGACTGCAGGCGGAAGGCCTGCGCCATGTGGTGAAATGATAAAACCGAAAGAACCTGGAGGCCTTATGGCAACGCAAGAATGTTTCGCATTGGAAATCCAGAAACCTAAAGACCACGCTGTATTGGATTTCCTGAGGCAGGTGCAGCGGCTGGACCAGGTGAAGCAGGAGCTGATTGATCTTTTCGTTTTCGCACAAAGTCCGAGTGATGCAGATGGTTCACTCATCGAAGACCTGAGCCACTTTAATAGTGAGCTCGAAGAGCTGACACGAAGGATGGAACTTTGCCTCGAAGTCCACGGAGTTGAGGAGAAAGAGTTGTGAATGCCAAGCTGAAAGTATCCCACAGGACAGAACTGGTCAACGTACCTGAGCGGATTTTGAAATACATCCGCAAGGTCATGATCTTGGACAACCCGGAGTTCATACAGGCTGAGAAGTATGGACGCTATGCCGGCCACCTGGATGAGCACATTTACTTGTATGAGGACATCCCCGGCGGCGTAGCCTTCCCTCGCGGATGGACCAGACAGTGCCTGGAATTGTTGCGGAAGAACGGAATTGAGACCCAAATTCAGGACCACAGACGCTCTCTCAGCCCCGTTGAACTATCTTTCCGGGGCAGACTCCGGGGCTACCAGCAAAGGGCAGTGCGGGACATCCTGCAGCGGGACTTTGGAGTCTGTAGTGCCGATACCGGTAGTGGCAAGACCGTTATTGCCCTGGCGATAATTTGCAAGCGAGGACAGCCCACATTGATCTTGGTCCATACCAAGGAACTGCTCCACCAATGGGCCGAGCGGGTCCGCTCTTTTCTCGACATCGAACCGGGGCTTATTGGAGACGGCAAGTTCGACATCCAGCCGGTGACAGTGGCCATAGTCAACACTGCCCGGAAGCACCTGGAGGAGCTACCGGAGCACTTTGGCCAGATCGTGGTGGATGAATGTCACCGCGTCCCGAGCTCAATGTTTATCGAGACCGTCCAGGCTTTTGACTCCAAGTACATGGTTGGCTTGAGCGCAACGACCTACCGGCGTGACGGCCTGGATAAGCTCATCTATTACGCTCTCGGAGATCGAGCACACAAGGTAGATTCGGAGCAGCTACGGCAGGAGGGAGCCGTTCTGGCGCCGCAGGTCTACCGAAGGGAGACGAGCTTTCGGTACGCCTACTCCGAAGACTATCAAGCGATGCTCACAGCCCTGACCGAAGACCGAAGGCGCAACCTCCAGATCGCTGAGGACGTGATCGACCTGGCCGGCAATCGCCCGGGAACCGTCCTCGTGGTCTCGGATCGCGTGGCTCATTGCCAAGCCCTCGCTGAGCTAATCGAACCGGCCGGCCATAGGGTGAAGATCCTCACCGGCCGCACACCACGGGAGGAGAGGGCACAGATCGTGGCCGATGTCCAGGCTGGTGAGGTGGATGTCCTGGTCTCGACGCTGCAGCTCTTGGGAGAAGGTTTCGACTGCCCCGGGCTGAGTTCTCTTGTCCTGGCAACACCGGTGCGCTTCAAGGGAAGGCTGACGCAGGTGGTAGGGCGCATACTCCGGCCAGCGGACGGCAAGCGCCCAGTAGTGTTTGACTATATTGATTCCCGGGTTGGCGTACTCCGAGCGCAAGCGCGAAGCAGAGAGCGAGCACTCGATGAGGTGAGCGCATGAGGTTACGGGTCCTTCCTGGGCTACTAAAGTGCAAGGGTACTAATGAGCGCGAGCATCGAGCGTTTTTTGATTTCAGTTCGGGGTGTCACCTGACACCGGGGTTTCCGGGTGCTCGTGAGCACCAATATAACAGACCAAAATTGCAGTCCTTTTACAGTTTAAAACTCTCTTCGGGGTCCTGAATGGCTAAAAACAACAAAGCGGGCGGCTCAAAGTTGTGGGTAGATGCTCCCGACATTTTTCCGAGCAAGAAGGCAGTGGCTCGATATATCTCCGAGCGGTTCGAGCGGTCCATGCGTTCAATCCTGCGGGATCTGGCCACCATGCAGCAAGGAGAACGACGGGTTCCGAAGTGCTTCCCCAGGGCGGATGGCCAGGGATACGACCTAACCGAGGTGCAGCGGTATGCACTGGATGAGGGCTTAGAGCCGAAAGGAGGACAGGAAGCCCTCGTAGGTTCCGATACTGTGGATCTGAAGCAGCACAAGCTCGCCCAGGAGGCTCGCCGTATTCAGGCCCAAGCTGATCGCCATGAGCTGGAGTTGGCCAAGGCCAGAGGTGAGCTGGTCCCCCGGGAAAGCAGGGATCGCATGCTGGCACAGCGTATGCGCCTTCTCAAGCAGGGGCTTCGAATAGAGCTACGCAATGCAGCCCCGGATCTTCTCCATGCCGCGGGTGGGGATCAGACGCTTCTCCCCGAGTTCAAGCGAGCCTGCGAGGAGCTAGCCGAGCGAGTGATGGCGAAATGGTATTATCGAGGGACAGAAGATGGACACATTGGAATTGACAGCGGCGGAGTTGGAAGTGATCCGGCCCAAGACATTGAATCCTGACGGGACTCTTTTGACGGTCTCACAGTGGGCAGAGAAGCACCGTGTGGTGAACGTCGGTCCACGCCCGGGGCAATGGTCGAACGAGGTCACACCCTACCTTGTGGAGCCAATGGACGCCGCCACTGACCCGAACGTCAACGAGATCATCCTGTGTTTTGCGCCTCAGACCGGCAAGACGCAGGTGGCCCTCAACATTATGGGGTATTGCATTGACCAGGACCCTGACGACTTCATGTTCTGTATGAGCACAGAGAGCACCATGCGGCGAACCATGCGCCAAAAGATCCTCCCGATGCTCCGAAGCTCCCCAGCTATTTCCAAGCAGTTGCCCAAGCAGGCCCATGACGAGACGCTCTACAATGTGAGCTTCCAGAACGGGATGAGCCTTTTCTGTGTCTGGGCCACGAGCGCGAGTGAGCTTGCCTCGGAGTCAATCCGGTTCGCGGTATTCGACGAGACCGACAAATATCCGGCCTTCTCGGGACGCGAGGCAGATCCCATTTCGCTGGGCAAGGTGCGGACCACCACGTATGGAGATGATGCCCTGGTGCTCCTGCTGAGCACGCCTACAACGGAAACTGGAGCGATCTCCAGGGCTATGGACAATGAGGCGGATGAGGTCCGGCATTATATGGCGGTCTGCCCTGAGTGCGGTGTGCCGCAGCAGATGGACACAGGCCTCATCAGGTGGCCGGAAACGGTTCGCGATCCGCGAGCCATCCTGCGAAAAAAGCTGGCCTGGTATGAGTGCGCTCACTGCCAGGCCACGTGGAATGATCACCTCCGGGACCAGGCCGTCCGGGCTGGCTTCTGGGAGGCAAACCAGGAGATTGATCGACCCAGGGCAATCGGATTTCATCTCCCGAGCTTCTACAGCCCCTTTGTGTCGCTCTCCAAGGTGGCAGCGGACTTCCTGCGGGCGGAGGCTGTCCGGGATTCAGACAAGGAGGAGTACCTCGGCCGGCGCATGTTCTTCGTGACGCAGCATGAGGCAAGGCCCTGGAAGGAGCGGCAGCGCACAGCCGATCTCGAGGAGATGCGTTCCTGTCTCCATCCGGAAATCCCGGGCGGGATTGCTCCAGCCGGTACGGTGGCGCTCACCTTGTCGGTGGACATGCAAAAAAACCATTTCCTTTACTCCGTTCGGGCCTGCGGCCGCTTTAATCAGGAGTCTGAGCAGTGGCAGACGGCAACCATTGATTACGGCCGGATCGAGTCATGGGATGCTCTCAAGCAGATGATCACAGAGACCACCTGGCCAGTAGCAGGCGCGGATCATCGCATGGTCATTTACCGGGTTGCCCTGGATACCGGCGGCGGCGAATCAGATTCCGGCATGAGCCGGACCGAGGAGGCCTACCGCTTTCTGTCTGGTTTTCCGCCGGGTCGGGTTGTGGGGGTCAAGGGTGCATCGGGCAAGCGGGAGCGGTCGATTACAGTCAGCCGCGTGGACGTTTTGCCGGGCAGCAGAAATCCGATCAAGCCCCTGGTGCTTTATCTGCTCGATACCGGGACCTTTAAGGATCTTTTCTGGGAGCGGGTTCAGGATGGGAGCCATTTCTTCAGTGCCGACACGGGAGACGACTTCCTGCGGCAACTCCTGGCCGAGGAGAAGGTCCTGCAACGTGGCCGCTATGTGTGGAAGCAGCGAGGTGGCCGCGCGAATCATTACCTCGACTGTGCCATGTTGCATGAGGGCATGAACTCGAGCTTATGGAAACCGGATTTGAAGGCTTTGCGGCAATCCGTGGGGACCGTTCGGAATACCCAGCATGAACAACAGGCGCAGAAACCCCAGCCCAGACAGCCTAACCAGCAGGACCGGAGCAATAAGCGCAAATTGCCGTCCTGGTTCAACCGCAGATAGGAGGTGATCATGGATGCATTGAAGCACCTCAATCGGCTACAAACGCTTCTCGATGAGATGGATCACGGTCTTTTAAATGACTTTCATTCACGGCTTCTTGCCTTTGGCGCAGCTAAGGCCATCGTGGATGAGTTGCGAGAGCTGAACGAGCGCGACTTTAGAGGCAACGGCTACGCGCTGGAAAAGCTCCACGAATACCTTCACCGAATAAAAGTCTTGGCCGCCCTGGAGGAAGACGGGGGCCATTCCGAACAGCAGCACATTGCATGGGCCATCCAGGCGCTCAGGTCCTTGGGGAGCAAGCTGTGCTTTGGGGTTTGGAGTTAAGGAGGGGGACATGGGCTTTCAGAAGATCACGGCAGACGAGGTGGTTGAGGCCATCCAGGCGGCCGAGTCCGGTGTGGATTACTCGCCCAAGTATGGGGCCTTATGCCCCTGTTGCGGTAAAAAGACACGAGTGACGCACACGAAGGCGTGGGCTGGGCAGTCGAGGATTCGGTACCATCGCTGTGACAATGGCACTTGCCACCTACACACCAAAGAGCAAAGCATAAAATCTGTTGAGTCACTGGGAGGGAAAAATGGCAAATGAAGTTCTTCGCCCGGATCAGGCGATGCAGCGACTGTGCTGCAGCCGTAGCATGGTTTATAAGCTCATCAAAAAGCAGCAGCTAGAAGCCTTTAAGGTAGGAAGCTCTTGGAGAATATACGCAGAAAGTGTAAAAAATTATATAAAAACTTCGCACAACAAACACAGTTTGCACGGAATGAAGTGACTTCTCTTTCTTCTCCTACTACAATAGCCTTCAAACATCGGAGGCAATAGCCATGGAAAAAATCATTGATGGTGGGCATGAGATTCATCCGCTCAAGGCCACCTTGCAGCGGAAAGGCCTTTCTCAGGTGTGGCTGGCAAAAGCGCTTGGGGTCAATATTGCAACCCTAAACGCCTATCTGAACAACTACAGAGTGCCGCCGCCGGAACTCAAGGAACAGTTGGAACTTATTCACGAAAGTCTTTCAGAGACGGAGGAGTAATTATGGCGCTATCTCCATTTGAAATCCGAGATATGATCAAAAACGGCGATCCGCGGTCCATTGGTGAAATCCGACGCCAGGACAGAAAGGCAGAGCGGAGCAAGGCCCAGGCGGGAAAAAGGAAAGCCAAGGCCTCGACTGCTCCCTCTCCGGCCCCAAAGGCAAGCCCAAGTTCTCCAAGCGGCCAACCCCAACCCCTCACCTCAGAGCAGCAACGGGTTGTCCAGGAGCTTTTCGGCGGTGACGGCCAGGCTCCGCAACCCGCCGCCACGATCCAGGCGCCGGCCGGCAAGGGGTTCATGCAGCTGGTCGAGGAGCATCAAGCAGCAAATAACTGCTCGAAAAGCGAATCCATGCGGGCCATCATGGATGCTTGCCCCGAAGCTCATCAGGCTTGGTTGCAGTCCTGGCAGGAGCACAGCCCGCAGGTCAGGGCCAAGGGATCGAATATTCAAAACCACAAGTTTTGGACGCAGGCCGAGGAGCGCAGCCGCAAAGACGGCATTTCGCTGGGCAAGGCTATCGCCGCTCTGGCCAAAGAGCAACCACAGCTCCATGCACAGTTTCTTGAGGAGGTAAATGCTGATGGCTAAAAGCAAAGGTATCCAACAAAGGCTCCTCGAGGAGGTTCAGCCGCAGGTCGCGGAGTTACAGAGTCAAATTCAGGCCCTCAGAAAAGAGGCCGAGCAAAAGGTGGCTGGTGTTGAGCGGTTCCGGGCGCAGATCGAAGAAAAAGAGGCAGAGGCTCAACGGCTTCGAGATGAGGCCGGTCGCTGTCTGTCCACTGGGGACGATCCGATGCCGCTCCTGGAGCAGGCTGTCCAGATTGAAGGTCAAGCTCAGGCCATGCAGGAGCTTCTCCCGCAAGGTGAGGCCCGGCCGGACGCTGCTGAGCGCCAGGAGATCGAAAGGCTAAAGCGCCGGATGAATTCGGAGATCCGCAAGGCCTTGAACAACTCTTCTGTCATCGAAGAGGTCGAGGCTGAGTTCAACCGTCAGCTGCAGGACTTGAAGCAGCTTTTCGACAGCTGGTGCGAGGCCCAAGATGCGGTTGGGAAAACCTACGGAACTACCGAGCGCGCAAAGCTCCTGAAAGCCGAAAGCTGGCAACTTCAGCAGTTCGCGCAAAACATCATTGGCAATATTTCCGGGCCATTTCTGTAAAAGCTCCATAGAGCGCCGCGCTGGGGCGGCTATCCCCAGAGCCTGCAGGAATTACCTCCACCGTGGCAGGAAGCCCTGGAAGGCAATGAGCTGTTCCACTGCCCCCAGCCTTTACCGGGGCGGGCTGGGGGTTTGAAAAACACAAATGAAATACTCCCCGGCTGTTCCGGGTCGCAGCCGGGGCTAAACAAACATACCGAGGATTCATGCTTCCCGCAGCCTCGGATACATTTCTGTTCGCGCAGGCACAAAGCCAGTCCTCTTCATGGGGGGTGGCTTTTTTTTGGCCTTGAAGGGGAAATTGTTATATCGTACTTTACTGGCTCCAAAAATATAAAAAACGGGAGTACATCTTATGGAATTCATTAAGCGACACATTGACGCCCTTCAAGAACTTGTGTCCGATATGGAGGGGAGGTCGAAAAAAGAGAACCTCTTGGCTTATGGGACTGTAAAGGCAATTATTGATGAGCTGAGGAAGGAGAACGAAGAGAACTTTAATCGAAACTATTACACCTCAGAAAAGCTCACAGCATTGAAAGTGGACATAAAGCCTTTGGTTGGCTTGAGAGACGAAGGGGGAAGGCCTCAAAGCCAACACATTGCCTGGTGTCTCCAGTCCTTGGATGCCCTACGCAGTTCTTATTGTTTTGATGTCGGCATGTAAGGTTTTGACCTTGAACTTTTGACGTGGCCCGTCCTCACAGCGAGGGCGGGTTTTTTTATGCCCTGTAATAACAACTGACTACACAGCTAAGAAAAGTGCTCCACAGTGGCCGTATTTTGCCCTTCTGGAATGTTCCGGGGGGGTATGGGTCGGGGGCGAGCGGAAAAGGTAAATTTGCGGCTTTGTATGCGGTCGGAATATCAGCTTTTTTTGACCTTTTTCACAACAGGCACGATCTGGTCTTCCAGTTCAGACCACCTGAACCCCACCGGAATAGGCGGAAGCCATTTGACAACCCGCTTTTGCTTATCAGGCTCAGACCTTGGCCCTGTCCAGAATGTGTGCCAGTGGGCGGCCCGGACGTGGGGGAAGGGGGAGGTATGAGTCCCTCCGGCAGGTCCTGATGGCGTCCTCTGTCTGCGGATAAACTCACCTAAGCGATAACCTGCCTCAAAAACCCTAGGCTTTTTCGGCGGGAAATACCGAGGCCCTTTTTTGGTCTTCACCGGCTGGACAGGTCCAGGGCTTTCACCCTGGTCGCCCTGCACGTCGGCTCTGGCCGAGCAGAGGTAGAGTACCAGGCTTAAGGTGTGCGACAGCAGGTCAGGGGGCAGGTCGGGAACTCTATCGGGGGAGACATCATTGATATTGACCTTTGCAGCTGCGGCTTGCTGTGCAGTGTATTCCATCGTTCTGGCCAGGCACGACTCCAAGGATTCACGGTATAGATGGACCGGGACAAAAAAAGTGGCCTGGTCCTCATTGGCATAAACGAGGCGGAGCTCTGCATGGCCGTCGTTCTGATCCTGCTCCAGGGCGACAAACACACCTGCAGGCCCTTCATTCTGAAGTTCGATGTATATGCCCCATTCGGGCAGCTGCAGAAAAAGATCCACCGGAAGATCGCCTTTGATGGAGGTCCCGGTGATCTCCTGGTAGATGTCCGGGTCAAAGCGATATATTCCTTGAGATAGCCTCCAGGCGGCCAGGTTGTGCATGAGGGCAACATCTGGCATGAGGTCCACCGGAACGCGGTTTGCTCCCCCACCAGAGATGACAGCATACGATCCAGCTACCGGAACGAAGCACCAGGCCGGCCAGTCTGGGAGGCCAGATCCTTTTTCAGCCCGAAACCCTTCCAAGGCCTTCCAGCAACCAGGGTACCTCCTGGAGAACTCGTTCAGTATCCTGACCGGCAATAGCGTGCTATTGGTCATACGCGGCCCTTCAGTCTTCGTTCTCATATAGGTCAGCAGTCTGGACCTCAAGCACCCTTGCGATCTTCTGGAGAGTGGTCAGGGTGCAGGACTGGATCTTGTCATCTTTTCGGGCACGGGTGATTGTCTCCTTCGACAAACCAGTTTGGTCAACCAGTTCGTAGAACGTGACGCCTTTTTCCTTCATCAACCTGGGAATATTGGACTTCATTATCTTGCCCGCCTTTTTTAAAAAAAAATCCTAATATATCTTGACAGCAATAGCAAGTCCGAATATATTAGGACTCAGGCAATGATTAAACCGCCTACTCCCGGAGTGGGCAAACCAGAAGGAGGCCTTATGCGACAAGTAATTGAGGGCAAGGTTTACGACTCGGCGAAGGCCCAGTTCATCGGCGAAGCGGACAACCTGGGCCACGGGGTGGATTCAGTCTCCGACTTTGGCTATTGGACCGCCGGGCTATACGTCACAAGCAAGGATCAATATTTTCTGGCAGGCGAGGGTGGACCTATGAGCAGGTTCGCGCAGCCGGCCGGACAGAACGCGTCCAGGGGAGGTTCTGGAATTTTCCCTTTGAGCAAGGAGAAGGCCCTGGAGTGGGCGGAGCAGCACTTGGATGCTGAGACGGTCGAGCAATGGTTCTCGGATCTCATCGAGGACGCATAGGAGGCCGCCATGCTCCCCACGCGCGCGGGCAATACGGTTCAAGTTCCCATTTTGGGTACTTGACTTTCTATAGCTCCCCACGCGCGGGGGCAATACTGTCCAAAACCTCGCACCTGAGTGCGAAGTTTCTTTTGCTCCCCACGCGCGGGGGCAATACTCCAAACAGCGGGCCGGGGCTTCGGCTCCGGCCTTCACTTTCATGGATGTATAAAATAAGACTACAGGGGGCAGCATGTACGACACAGATATTGACCTAACACCACAGCGGCGCAGCTTCCGGGTAGGCCAAGAGGTCTACAGCCTGGCGCTTGAGGCCGCCTGGTGGCAGACTTTTCAAGCTGTCTGCCCACGCGAGGAGATGCGCAGGGGTTGGCTCCTTGAGTGGATCGAGGACGCCCGGGCCAAAGGGTGCAACCGCCAGGCCTTGATCCGGTTCAGGATTCACCAGCTAGTGCTTGACTCTCAGCCGGAGCCAGGGCCGGACCCCAAGCGGGAGCTCCTGGATCGCATCGAGGACATGAGGCGCAGGTTCACCTGGCGCAGGATAGCACTGGCCTTGAATGATGTCGGGTTGACCTTGGGCGGCGGGGAGTGGACAGAGGAGAGTGTAAGAACATTTTACTACAAAGCCAGGGGGCGAACATGACCGAGGAGATCGCCTTCATGGCGCAAGGGCTGAGGGGCGAGAACGAGGCCACAACCGGCGCCGGCATGATCCTGGAGCGTATCAGCGGCGACCTCATTAAGATCACGGACACGGTGCTGCAGGAGGTGGCGGCTGAAAAAGGCGGGATTGATACCCGAGAATGTCATTGATACCCAAATTGATACCCCAAACAAGTAAGGGGCTAACCTTCATGGCTAACCCCTTGAAATTATGGAGCCGGCGAAGGGACTTGAACCCTTGGCCTGCTGATTACGAATCAGCTGCTCTGCCACTGAGCTACGCCGGCTCGTTGAAGCAAGCCATAACCTTGATAATCAAGGAAGCCTGGTTCGTCAAGCAAACGCCCGGCGGAAAGTCGCAGCATCCCTCTGCAGGGGGCTATACATCTTCAGAAAGAGTGCTTAAGCTTGCCGGTGTGCACACCGGACTGAAATCACAATGAGCAAGGAGGAAAAACATGAACTTTTCAGCCAGTCTATTGTCCGGCCCGCGCTTTCTGGCCCGGGGCCTCATCCTGTTCTTGCTGCTGCTCAGCCTATCCGGATGCGCTCTTTTGGCTGTTGGAGCCGGAGGCGCTGCTGGGGTCGGTGGTGCGGCTTACGTCCTGGGCGATCTGGAAACCACACTCCAGCACGAGCCCCAGGAAATCGCCGCTGCCACGGAAAAGGCATTCGACAATCTGGGGATTAAGCACATTGAAACCAAGTCCTCAAAGCTCCATTCCCGGGTTATCGGACGGACTACGAACGACAAGAAGGTGACAGTGGAATCCAAGATCAAGGACAGTCCAAGCAGCGCGATCTCCATCCGGGTGGGCCTGTTTGGAGACGAGGAGATCAGCCGAAGAATCCTGGAACAAATCAAACGCTTCTTGTGACCTCTGCCTTGGCTCGCCTCAGATGCCTCCGGCAGCACCTCGAGCCGGCCGGAGGCATCTGACATCCACCGTCCACCCCGCCACAAATTGTGTCCCTTGGATCGATATCAAGGCCATTGTTTTTGTTCAACACCCTGATTTAGTTGAAATTATTTCAATTTTTCCTATATCCGCGGCCTTTTCCGCCCCTTGTTAATCCAGACCCAAATAGACCCCATTTTCAGGACCCTACTCCATGCCGATTCTTGCCTTTCGATATCCAAGATCTGGCATGCAAATTGCCTTATTTTCAGTGCGAATCCATTTCTCAGACCACCCTCAAGGAGGACTGGCTGCCATGTTCACCTCCATTCCATTCAAAGCCTTGGCGCTATACGGTCTCGGCTTTCTGTTGGCCTGCTTCGCGGTCCTGGCAACAGGAGCCTCTTTGCTGCACGCCGGGGAGGTCACTTCCCCTGCCAAGAGCGGAGCTGTCCTCAAGCTTGAGGGCAGCCGTTCCTTCAATCTGCAAAACCGATATCCCGAACCGCATCTATTACCTACCGAAGACCTCCGATACGCCCTTGAGATACAGCCCGGAACTGCCGTGAAAAGCTTCTCCCGCAATATGGCCGCCTTGATGCACCTTACCTCGCAACGCACCACCTGGCGCGATCTGTGGAGCGACATCCTCCAAACGAATCCCGGCTCCTCGGTGGCAGGGGCTGGGAAGATGATCTCCTACGTCGGCCTGAGCTCAGTTGCTGCTCTCGTGGATTCGATGCTCAGCCAGTACTATGCCAAGGAGGACAAGGGCCTGATAACCAGGCTGCAGTTCGTCCGCAACAAAGGCCCCGGGGTCGCAGCCAAGCTGCAGGACATGGCCGAAATAGAGAGCTCGCATATCTCAGAGCTGGTGCTCGAGTATCGCTTCTAAATCCCGGGCAACATGGGCTTGCTTTGGCTTCCTCAGCGAACGTCCACTACTGATGGGCTGAAGTAATTGGTTTGCGCCGTATTGATCGTCACTCCGACAATCAGCCCGACCCGGCCGTCGAAATGCTTCCGAATCTCCCCCGCCAGCTGCAGCAGGTCCTCTTCAACCCGGCGCAGCAAAAAAAGCGTCGCCTCCACCATATCCGGTTTATGGCCGGTTTGTAGGCATTGCTGAAGATAGGGCCTCAGAATTTCGACCACGGCATGCTGCTGCAGATCCAGAGGATCGGCAGCCATACCCGCCGCTGCGGAGCGAAGGACCGCAGCGATGGAGCCGCAGCACGGGGTGCTGCCCTCCTGCCCCGGTCGTTTGATCCGTCCCCATTTTCCGCGATGGTACCCAATATGCGGCCCGGCTACCAGGAGCAGATTCTTCACGCCATTTGCTTCAGGAACATGATGGCTGACCGCCTGCAGTGCGGTTCTGCCTCCATGACAGTACCCGGCCAAGCCCCCGAACTTGAAGCGCTCCCCCCAGTAGGCTTCTAGCAATCGATACTCGGGCTCGTTGATCTCGTCGCAACAGCCGCCTTCGGCAAAGCGCGTGTTCTGCGGGGTAAAGCCGTACTGCTCCTCCAATAAGGTATTGTTCTTAGCGAAGAAAAGACGGGCGACTTCCACTTGGGGAAAGGCGGAACGTATTTCGGCCTGCTGATGCTCATTATCCATAGCCTCTCCCCCTGCTGCTGTTTCCCAGACCTGAAGGAGCAAACGCAAAACACCACAAGGAAGGCTTAAGCCCCTGGTGGGAAAAAGCCCCAATCATAGGCCCTCCGGGAACCAGAGCTTACTGCTTGAGGGCTTGGTTCAACAGGTTGACCAGGGAGCGAAGCCTGGACTCCGGGCAGGTAAACACCAGGCAGGAATGGCCGGTATGCACCACAAGCCCGCCTGGATTTCCCTCCTCGTCTTGAAGGATCTCAAAATCGGTAGCCTCGATAAAGGCCTCTTTCTGCGCCTCCCGAATACGTTCGAACTCCTCTTGAATATCCTCCTCAGGCAAACGCTTTGCTGCTTGCTGCGATATCTGGATGAGCTTGGCCCCCACCTGAGAGGCATCCAATGTGTTTCCCAGGATATGTACCGGGCGCCTGCCGTCCTTCGGCAGGACCTTGAACACATACTGCCGCCCGTCTGTAGACTCCAGAAACTCCAGTCCATCCAAAGGGATGAGATCTGACTCCTCGGACATAGGCTCACTCCAATGATAGGTAGCTTTTAAAGTAGATTCCCATAGCTTCAGAGCTATCCATAAACGGTGAGCAAAGTCAAGGCATAGCTGAAGCCTCATCAGCCGGGAAATAGGCGAGAGACAAGCTGATTCCTGCCGCTCAGGAAGGATAAAGGTGGAATAAGGCCTGTTGGCTGCAGGCTAGGAGGGTGGATCGGCAAGATCGAGTTTTCGAAAGCCTGGCCGGTCTACCGCAACTCACTTCTGGGCAAAAAGCCGCTCGTTGCCAGTGATGTTGCGTATGAGCTCCTGATAGTCCTTGGCCCCTTTGGAGCCTGGGGCGAACTCATAGATCGTTTTGCCGTACATCGGCGTCTGAGAAAGGATGTTGTTATACCTGATGGGAGGGCAGAGATACTTGGAGTAGTGCTGCTCCAGCTTATCCATGAACTTGGTGGCCTTTTTCTTGACCCGCATATCGAGAAAGGTCGGCACCAGGTAGCGGATGGCCAGATCGTTTCGATACTTCTTGATGGCGGCTACGTTGCGGAAAAACTCCACCAGGCCGTGCAGGGTCATAATCTCCAGAGACACCGGGATGAGCACCTCCTGGACATAGAAGAGCACATTCACTGTCAGGGAGTCCCATCCCGGAGAGGTATCCACGATGACAAAGTCGTAGCTCTTTTCCAAGGTTTTGAAGGCCTCAGAAAGGGTTTGCTCACCGCCGAAATCCTTGCGGTCGATCATGCGCTTGACTCCGGCCAGTGAACGTCCGCCGGACAGGAGCCACAAGTTTTCCCTGGCTTTATGCACCGCCTTTTCAGCCGGCAGCTCGCCGGAAAGGAACTCGCTCAGCCCGGCCTTGGGCTTGGCTCCGAGCATATAGCGGACCTGATCCTGGGTATCCGTATCCACGATGAGTACTTTGTAGCCAGCATGCGCCAAGCCGGCAGCCAGATTTACCGAGGTTGTGGTCTTGCCCACTCCCCCCTTGGTCAGGGCCACCCCGATGGAGCGGGTCTTCTTGGAGGCATGGGGCACGGTTGCCTCCACAGGCTTGAAGGCCTCTTCACTGTGCATCGCCTCGGAGAGATCGAAGCGGCTGTCACAGATCTTACATCTGGCCCGGTGGGCGTTTTGAGGAATCTTAGCCGTGTCGATGGTATGCTCTCGTTTGCAGTGGGGGCAGATGATAATCATCTCGGATCTCTTAGGAGAAGAGCCTGTACTGCCGCTGCCGGAAAGGACTGTTTCCTCTTGATATTCGTTAGAGCTCATGAATGAGTTACTCCGCTGCTATTCATTCCTGGTGTGATTCTCAAAACGCTCCCCTCTGCAGAATATTCAGCCCTTCTGACGCTTCAAGCATCGGACTAAAATGCTTCTTTCCAGATTTCTCTCGAAATCCTGCAGCAGGAGATCGAGCGAGATGTTGATAATCCGGGACTTGCTCACCCAGCACCGCTCGGCTTTTGGTACCAGTCCCCGGCTCTCGGCTTTCGCCTGGTCCAAGCGGTTAAAGTTATCCCGGGTCAGATAGCAGGTGGACTTCTTCTTGTTGCCTCGAGCCGGCCTGTCAAACGCTGCTTGGGCAGCCAGCTTTTGCAGGACCCGTTCAATGCCCTGGGCATCATCCCGGTCTTCCCGGTAATCGATCAAATGGCTGAAGCTTTCCGGCTCTGGTTCGTACAGCTCGCTTCCACCCCGCAGAAGATCATGGAGAATGTCGGATTGAATATCGATGTTTTGCTCGAGAGACTCCCTGCAGCCCAGGGTCAGCACGTTCGCGAATTGCTGGAGAAACTCCAGGTCCCTGCGTTCAAAGGTTACTCCCTCCGGGCTGGTGTAGACATAGGCCAGCCCCAATAAGCGATCTTCCTTGTCCGAGAGCAAAGGCACGGAAATGAAGGATCGGATCCTGGCTTGCTTGCTCAGCCGGGACCATTTGGCGCTCGTAAACTCATCGATGAGTACGGGATTCCTGTTCCGGCAGAGGTTGCCAAAAATTGTATGCGAGTCCAAATTTTTGACCTGGCCGATGCAGTGCTCCTTGGACGAGGCCAGAACTCTGTACTGTTCGTCCGATCCTTCTACAGCGAGGATCGACCCTCCGTCGGCTTGGATGGCCTCGATAATCAGCTCAAGCGCCTGCTGAAGGCCGGCTTTCCGATCCAAGCCCTTTTCGGAAAGGATCGATCGTGCCTTGAACAAGGTTTCTTCGCGGGGAGAAGCCTTTTCCGGCTCAGAGTCCAAAAATTCCAGAAAGCTTTCTTGGTACATAATCCCTCGATGAATAGAGTTGGATTTGTAGAGGGAGTATGTGCAAGTATTTTGCCAGGGAGAGAGAAAAGGCCGGTTACTTGGAAGAGGTGGGAAGCTTGTCCTTGGCGGACTTCTTCCTCTTCTTTCGGGACGCCCCACCCTGAGCAAAGGGGATGAGCCGAAGCCGCATATAGCCGAGGACAACGATCAGGGTGCAGATCACAAAGAGAATGTGGAACATATCCCGGCTGATCAGGGGATCCCTTGCCAGGGCGGCAAAGATGAGCAACACGCCCACTCCGATCCCTCCTCCCACGAACAGGCCATGACCCCATGGATCCCACATGAGCGGCTGGTTGCAGAAAGGGCAGGACCCTACTCGCCGCTCTCCGAAGAGCCCCAAAAAGCGCCCCCGCTTTTGGAGCGGAATGGGAGTGAAGCAGCAGGGGCAGGTGATTCTGGATGTGTGCTTGCGAAAGAGCTGCATGCTCATATCTCCAAGGACAATTTTATCTTGCGGAAAAAACGCCTCCGTTCCGGTTCAGGCTGCGATAGAGCCGCTGCACAATAAAATGAGCCTTAAGTCAGATTTGCCGGAGGCAAAGCTGACTTAGGGTACAGAGCACATCCCGGAAAAAGTGTCAATCAAAAGAGACACTCCTTGCAGAACCGGCTTGAGGGCTCAAAGACAGCCCCTATGAGGGATCGCCTTGGCACTTTTTTTGCTTTGATTCAAAAAATGACTTGCCCAAACTGCTGGCCTGGGGTATATTTGATTCAAACGAATTTCTTACAAGATGCCCTTTCCCTGCCTGGCCAGAGCATGCTGCATTTCTTTTAGCTCTTTTATCCATACTTGATCGAGCAAGGCGTACAAACCATCTCCAGTCTCAAACAGCACCATTCCGGGCCCGTTTTGAGACTGATACTCCGTATCTTGCTCAAAATACTGTAAGACGGCCTTCCCTCTCTTACTGATCCTCTCCCCTTCGCTCCATCTGCGGTTCTCACTCTACTCCGTCCCCGGTGTCGGTGATTCCGTCGCTCCGCTCCAGGAGGCGACTTCATGCTGTCGATCTCTTTTAAGAACGGTGTTTGTATCAGCAAACGCTATTCCTGAGTGCCAACCAAACAGCCGAGCAACAGGCAAGGCGTAACTGGAGAATCGAGCTGGCTGCAGCTCTCCCTAGGCTTGACCCCAACACCGTTTTTTCCCGGAGAATTCGGAACATGACCCAGCTCTTTATTCTTTCAACCCCTATGTGCCACGCCGGAGGCTAGAGTAGGCTTAAGCAATACCCGCCTCCTGACAGCAAAGCCCCGGCGAGACTTCTCCCGGGGCTTTTTTGATGAATCAGGCAACATGCGCCTGCAACAAATCCGGCAGCGGGTGCAACAGGCAAACGAGCTGCAAGGAGGAAACCATGCATCAATCCATACAAGAGCATTTAAGCAAAGTGAAGCAGGGCCAGAGAAGCTTTGAAAACGCCTTTCAGTCAGTAGCCAGAATGATCCTGGAGGATGAGTTCGAGAAGGTTACCGTCAATGGCAAGACGACATACGACTTCAAGATCTTCCGCAAAGGGAAGAAGCATATCGTCGGCATGTACGATGAGATCAACAGCTTCGTATCCTACGTCAAGGATGCCTCCGAAGGAGGCTCCTCCAAGGAGATGGCCTTTGTGCTCGTAGGCGAGCCCGGAAACGGAAAAACCTTCTTCGTGGACTTTCTGTGCAGCCTGTATCGAGACTTCTTGAGAAAGGAAAAAAATGCCAAGTTCACCTTTCGCTTCACCAACCTCGATCGCCTTGGCAGCTACGGCCGGATCAGCTCCATCGAGTCCCAGACTTACGAGGATCCTGCCATCCTGGCCATGAACCTGTTCGACGACAAGGAGGAGAACAAAGAGTTTCTGGCTCGGGAGATCGGCTTCCAGGACCAGGAGCTCGAAAGGCTGTTCCAGGACTACCGCCCCCTTGGGGCCTGCAGCGGCTATATCTGGCAGGACATCCGAAACGCCGGCAACAGCGATATGAACCGGATCCTGGATGATTTTGTAGAGATCGTGCCCGTTCCGCTCATCGAAAGCCTGGGTACCCTGACCGGCAAGTATCCGGCCAAGGACAAGATCACCTCCTCGGCGGTGGATCTTCTGGGCGAAGAGTCTATCCAGCGCATGCTGCATATCGCAGACACCAACAACCCCTACCGCTTCGACTTGCGCCGGGGCGCCCTGGCCCGGGTAGCCGGAGGAGGCATTCATTTCAGTGACGAGATCTACAAAAACAAAAAGGACCTGGTGCAGGTCTACCTCGGGGTCATCCAGAACCGGGAGATCGAGCTGGACGGGTACAAATGGCCCATCGACACCCTTATCATCGCTACGAGCAACAACTCTGAGTTCAACCAGTTTCTCTCCGAGAAGGAAGAGGCTCCGATCATCGACCGCTGCCGCATCTGCTACGTCTCCCACAATACGAACTACCGGCTCCAGAATGAGCTTACTGCCTATGCCATCGGCTCCCAGGGCAAGACCACCTTCGACCGGGACACGCTCCATCAGGACCCCAACCTGATCTATGCCGCCTCTGCCGCAGTTGTCCTCTCCCGGCTGCCCCGCTCGGAGAAGCTGACCCCTGTAGAGACCCTCAAGCTCGCCGCCGGAGAGGTGGCCGGAGAAAAAAGCATCAAAACCCTTTCCGAGGTCATCGACTCCCTGAATCAGGACCCGGACGTGACCAAACGCTTCGGCCAAAAAGGCCTCGGCCAGCGCAACCTGGGCAGAGCCATTCAGCTCATGGTGGAAAGCTCGGAGACGAACGACGGGCAGTGCATGTTCGCCTACGACTTTTTCCGGGCCCTGGAGCGGATCATCCTGGACTACGTCACTGAGGCCAACGATCGCAGCAAGTACTTGGACGATCTCAAAACTGCCAAGGGACTTTACCGCGAGCGGATCATGACCGAGATGTTCAATGCCTACATGAACGAGCCCCAGGCCATCCGCAAGGACGTTCTCAACTATGTAAACATGATCATCGGCATCGATGCGGAGAATCTCGGTCCGGACAAGATGTGGAAGTACAAGGACCCCCAGACCGGCGAGCTCCGGGCCCTGAAGGTGGACACCCGCTTCATCAACAGCGTGGAGAAGCGCCTGGGATTGGAGACCTCGGAGCAGCGGGAGATGTTTCGCACCTCCATCCGCAAGATCTACGGCCAAAAGATCTCCGTGGAGCCCAACTACGACTTCATGGACAATCTGGAGCTCGTCAAGGCGGTCACCGATGTCCGGCTCAAATCGGATATCGCCGGGGCGGGCAGCCTAGTGGGCGCCCTGGCCAACCGAAGCAACGAGGAGAATCAGAAGCTCTACAACCGAATGATCGACACCATGCTCAACAAGCTCAACTACTGCCCCACCTGCGCCCAAAAGACCATAGAGTACTTCTGTACCCAGGAGGACGAAGTATAACAGGCTGCCCTCCCAAAGCCCGCCTTGAGTAGGGCAGCCTGTTATCCATGTTTCTTTGGCTGATAATAAGGAGCTCATTTGACTGCAGGTGTTCATTGAAGCGCAAAAGTAAAACTATGGGGGCATGAACCCGAACCTTTACGCACGGGGATCCCTCCCGGAAAGGGGAGTATGGAGCCATGAACCAACCGACGCTGCAGAACGATCTGCTCAAGCAATTTAACAATGACCAAGCCGCTGAGGAGCGGCCATCCGATCCATTTCCTCCCCGCTGGTCGCAGGAGAAGCAGCTCTGCCCCACGGCCCTCTCCGCCTTTGTCGGCATCTACAGCAGAAACGACTTCCAGCAGCTGCAGGGGGTCTCCATCCTCCACCGCAGCGCCCAGACCAATCTGCGCTCATTGGATGAGCTCCTGGAGCGGGACAAGCTGCGGGAGCAGGACGGTTTTCCGCGCAAGATCAAGGTGGGACGGCTGATCAAGCCGGGGCGCGGAGGTTCGGGCAAAGTGGTCATCGTGCCCACCACGGTGGAGGAGAAGCTCGTCCACGACCAGATCAAGTTTCTGGAGGAGGAGTCTGCCAGCGGGGGCAGCGGCGACGGGGAGGAAGGAGAGGTCGTGGGGGAGCAGCCCATCCATGAATCTGGCTCGGAAGGAGCGGGAGGAGCTGGACAGGGAGAAGGCGGGAGCCACGAGATAGAATCCGACGCCTACGACCTGGGCAAAATCCTGACCGAAAAGTTCGAGCTCCCCAACCTGCAGGACAAGGGCAAAAAACGCTCGCTCACCCGCTACTCCTACGACCTTACGGACAAGAACCGCGGCGTGGGACAGCTTCTGGACAAGAAGGCCACCGCGAAAAAGATCCTGGAAACCAATATCTGCCTGGGAAACATTCCGGATGTAAGCGACATCGACACTACCCGGTTCCTGGTTTCCCCTGAGGACAAGATCTTTCGCATCCTTTCCCGGGAAAAGGAGTACGAGTCCCAGGCTTTGGTCTTCTTCGTCCGGGACTACTCCGGTTCCATGATCGGCAAGCCCACAGAGCTCGTGGTGGCCCAGCACGTCCTGGTCTACAGCTGGCTCCTCTATCAGTACTCCAGGCAAGTGGAAACCAGGTTCATTCTTCACGATACCGAGGCCAAAGAGGTTCCGGACTTCTATACCTACTACAACTCCAAAGTGGCCGGCGGAACCAAAGTGGTCTCGGCTTACCAGCTGGTGAACAAGATCATTGAGGAGGAAGGCCTCTACCGGGACTACAACCTGTATGTCTTCCACGGCACGGACGGTGATGACTGGGATGCCCACGGCAAGGAAACCATGCCCCAGCTGAAAAAGATGCTCCACTTCGTCAATCGGGTCGGCGTGTCCATTGCCGAGAGCGGCTTCACTTCCCGCCCGAGCAATGTACGGAGCTACCTGGAAGAATCGGGCCTGCTGGAGAAGCAATCGCATCTCATCCGCATGGATCTCATCAAGGACGACGCAGATGAAACGCGTCTCATCGAAGGCATCAAGCATCTCATTTCCGAAACCCTGGCTGCTTAATACCAAGCTCAAATTTTTGGGGAGCCAAGAGGCCAAGCCATGGAACTTATAGATCAACATAGCAAGAGGATCATGGAGGGCTGCAAGGAAAGGGCCCAGGATGCCGGGCTGCGTTTCAAGCAGGAGACTCTGGAGTACCTGGTGACCAACCGCGACCTCTTGGAGCTCTCTCCCAAGATGATGATCCCCACCCTGTACGATTACTGGGTGCACGACGTGGAGGTGCTCAAAGGAAAGGGGCGCTACGACCTCTACCCCTCCAATCCTTTTGAGACGGTGATCAATACCCAGCCGGCCATCTCCTTTTACAACGACAACAATCCGGACTGGCTCAACGTGATGATCTTCTATCACGTTCTGGCCCACATCGATTTCTTCCAAAACAACATCTACTTCCAGAACACCTGGGATTACGACTTCAACGGCGAGGCCCTGGCAGACAAGCGGCTCATCGCCAGGCTCCGGTCGGAGCACGGGCGCTGGGTGGACTACGTCATCGAGTTCGCCCGGGGCATCGACAACCTGGTTGGCTACCACCAGGAGCTCTCCCGGCTGGACACCACCTGGCACCACCCGCCGCGGAGCAAGCTGGACTACTACTTCGACGTCTTCCTGCAAAGCGAGGTTCAGGAGGACGGACAGCTCTACTTCACGGAAATCGAGCGCTATAACGCTTCCTGCCGGGAGCATCGGGAAAACGGGGAGCGGATCTTCTTTCTGGACATCCAAAAGCAGTATCCCGAGTTCGAGGAGAAATTCAAAAAGCACCTCCGAAACAGCTCCCGGGAACAGCGACAGGATCTGCTGCAGTTCCTTGTTTCCAGCTCGGAGTTCTTAAACAAGAAAAACAAGGCTTGGATGAAGTCTGTGCTGGAGGTGGTGCGCAAGACCTCGGTCTTCTTCCAGCCCCAGATACGAACCAAGATGATGAACGAAGGCTGGGCCACCTATTGGCATGAAAAGCTTTTCTTGGAGGACAACCGGATCAGGGGCCACGAGGTGGACTTTTCCAGAATCCACAGCCAGGTGGCCTCCCTGTCTAGAGTGGGCCTCAATCCTTACGCCCTGGGCCTTCGCCTGTTTCAGGAGATTGAAGAGCTGGCCGACAAAGGAAGATACAGCCTGGAGTTTCAGCGGCTGCTTACCCTGGAGGAGCGCAAGCAATTCGATACCCGGGCCCAGCAAGGCAAGGATTTCGTGTTCCAGGCCAGAAAGAACCTCTGCGACCTGCTGTTCATCAAGCACTTCCTTACCCAGGACTTCGTAGACCGCCACAAGCTCTTTGTGGCCGGAAAGCGGCTCAACAAGGGCAAGCGGAGCTGGGAGTACTTTGTGAAAAGCAGAAACGTGGAGGACTATCGGGCTATGCTGTTAAACAGCCTCTACCACCCCCCGTCCATTTCCTTTGCCGAGCAGGAGAACAAAACGCTGTATCTCAATCACCGTTTTGAGAACAAGCCATTGGTCAAGGAGTTCATCTCCAACACCATGCTCGGATTGGAGTACCTTTGGGGCGGCCCGGTGCAGCTGGAAACCAGCGAGGTGGCCTCCATAAACCGCAGCTCCAAAGAGCAGCAGCCAGCCCCGGACATCAAGTGGCGCAGGGTTCTGTACACCATGAAGAACAGAGAGCTTTCCAAGCAAAGCCTATAGAAGGCGGGGTGAGCAATGCAACAGCACAATTTGTCCAAGGCCATCGATTATCTGGGCGGCATCAACGGCAACCGCATCCGGCGAACCGTGGCCTTCAAGGAGTTTTTGAGCCTTTTGGCGCACCAGCCGGACAAGACCCTGCGCAATGTCTTCCAGCTCTTTTACGCCATGGTCACCAGCCACATCAGCCACGACGGGGAGGCCTGCCAGGAGAGCCAGGAAGCCCACGATCTGTTGTCTTACGACTGCAGCCGCCTGCTCATCGAAGGCTCGGACTACCCCTTCTTCGCCGACCGCCTCTTCGCCAACCGGCTGGTGAACGTGGCGGAGGCCTTGAAGAGAAGCGCCCAGCAGAACAAGATCTATATCTTCAAAGGCCCCCCGGGCTCGGGCAAATCGACCTTCCTGAACAATCTGCTGCGCAAGTTCGAGGAGTTCACCGGAACCGAGGAAGGCCTGACCTATAGAACCTTGTGGCGGCTGGATCCCAAGCAGCTGCAGCCGGACATCGATTTCGGCGGAGCGGAACTTTCCGAGGAGCCGGTGGAAGTTCCCTGTCCCTGTTACGACCATCCTGTCCTGGCTATCCCCAAATCCTACCGCGGGGGTTTTTTCCGGGCCCTGTTCTCCGGAAGCGAGTTCGAAAACCGACTGCACAACGATAAGGAGTTCGACTGGGTGTGGCGCAATGAGCCCTGCACCATTTGCAGCTCGCTTTACTACGCCCTATTGGAAAGGCTCAAGGATCCCTGGCGGGTCTTTGAAATGGTCTACGCCCAGCCCTACCAGTTCAACCGGCGGCTCGGCGAAGGAATCAATGTCTTCACTCCAGGGGACAAGCCGCTCAAGCACAACAGCATCCGCAACCCCGAGGTGCAGAAGCGCATCGACAATGTGCTCAAGGACAGCAACCGGGTCAAATACCTCTTTTCCCAGTTCGCCAAGACGAACAACGGGGTCTACGCCCTGATGGACGTCAAGGCCCACAACCGGACCCGCCTTATGGAGCTGCACAACATCATCAGCGAAGGCACCCACAAGGTGGAGGATATCGAGGAGTCCGTGCATTCCCTCTTCCTGGCGGTCATGAACCCGGAGGATACACAGAGCATCGAGGAGTTCCAATCCTTTGAGGACCGGATCGAGTACATCAAGATCCCCTACGTTATGGATGTCAACACCGAGGTGGAGATCTACCGCAACACCTTCGGGAAGCAGATCGAAGAGAGGTTTTTGCCCATGATGCTGGAAAACTTCGCCAGAACGATCATTTCCTCTCGGCTGAATCCGCGCTCGCCTGCCCTTCTGGACTGGATCGGCAATCCCCGCAAGTACAGCCGGTACTGCGACGACAACCTCCACTTGCTGAAGATGGAGGTTTACTCCGGCCGCATCCCCAAATGGCTCTCCGAGGAGGACAGAAAGCGCTTCTCTCCCGAGGTCCGGGCCAAGGTCATCGCCGAAGGGGAAAACGAAGGTGACAAGGGGATCTCCGGAAGAGAATCGATCAAGATCTTTAACGATCTGTACTCCAGATACGCCAAGAACGGTTCCCTGATCAACATGGCCACCCTCAAGGAGTTCTTCAGCAAGGTGCCAGCCTCTATCAAGGAGCTCATTCCCCAAGGCTTTCTGGGATCCATGATCAAGCTGTACAACTTCAGCGTACTCCAGGAGGTCAAGGAATGCCTGTACTACTACAATGAGGAACGTATCTCCCGCGACATCCAGAACTATCTCTTTGCGGTCAACTTCGAGCCGGAAAGCAGTCACACCTGTATCTATACCGGAGAAAAGATCGACATCAACGAGGAGTTTTTCAGCAACCTTGAAAGCAGACTGCTTGGCTCCCGCGAGAACAAGTACTTCCGCAATGCCTTCCGGGAGGAGATCCAGAGGCGCTACACCTCGCACGCCCTGCCGCTGGAGATCCTGCAGGACGGAAAAGACATCCGGGCTACAAAGCTCTACCTGGAGCTCTACGAACGCTACGTCTACAATCTCAAGGAGAAAGTGCTGGAGCCCTTTCTGGACAACGAAAACTTCCGCCGGGCTATCAAGGACTTTGAGGAACCGGAGTTTTCAACCTACGACAAGCGCATTCAAGACGACATCTCCTTCTTGATACACAATCTGGGGGACAAGTTCGGATACACCAAGGAGGGGGCCAAAGAGATCTGCATTTACGTTGTGGACAACGATCTGGCCGAAGAGTTCGATACCGGCAAGGCAATAATCTAACAAAAACGCCCGGGAGGCTAAAAAGCATCCCGGGCGTTTTGGGTTGGCTTCGGATCGGAGCTGGGGCTTTAGCTCACCGACTCCTTCTCTTCCTCGTTCTCCTCCTCGTCCTCCGTGATTTCCACGAGGTCGTCGAGGCTGTCGTAGGAACTTTCCGCCTGTTCTCCAGCTGACCGGGAGGAAGCAATGCTTTCTTCAAGGGTTTCCACGGGTTCCATCGAGGTCTCCTTGTCCTCGACCGCCCTGAACAGGGAGAACTTGTCCACTACACGGCTGGAAAAGCTCTGGTTGGCCTGGAGGTCGTTCTCACCGGAAAGCATCTTGCAGCGCCCGTTGATGAACCCTCCTGTAATGACCGTGAGAGAAGGCGTGAACACGTCACCGGTGATTCTTCCCGTGGCTCCGATGTTCAGCTCCTCTTTGGCGGTGATGTTGCCCTTCACTTCGCCGTGGACAGCCACAAAGCGGGCGATAATGTCTGCATAGACCCTGGCTCCGCTGTTGACGTAAACGTTCTCCTCGCATTCCACCCGGCCCTTGAACTCGCCTTGGATGCAAATGCTGTCGTTGCCGGAGTAGCTCCCCTCAATAGAGCAGTTGGCTCCGATCAATGTTGGTGCTCCGTCCATGACTCGTTCCTTTGCCGCTTTATTCTTCTTGAACTTTTTCATCTTGTCACCTCAAAGCCAGGGTCTGCGGATCGCGATCCAGAATGTACTGCATGGGATTCACATGCTTCCCGTCTTTAGCGACCTTATAGTGGAGATGGGTCCCGGTGCTGTGTCCGGTATTTCCCATGTATCCGATTACCTGTCTCCGCTCGACCCACTCGCCTTCCTCCACCTCAAAGGAGTGGAGATGACCGTAAGCGGTTACCAGATCGCTTCCGTGCTTGATCCGGAGATACCGGCCCCAGATCTTGTTTCTGCCCTTCTTGATCACCTGGCCGTCAGCTGGAGCAATGATCGGGGTTCTCCAGGCGCCGGCCACATCTACGGCGGAGTGAAACTCCTTGCGAGAGGTAAACGGATTGCGCCTCCAGCCGTAGCTGCAGGAAAGCCAGACATCCTCACCCTTAACCGGCAGGATGGAGGGCCTCTGGCGCATCGTCTTCTCCCGCTGCTTGAGGCTGGAGAGAACCTCGCTGAGGCTTTCCTTGAGCGACAGGGAGTAGGAGACTACATTGCCGGCCTGTGTCCCATTTGCGGCTGAAGAGGGGGCGCCGAGGCCGGTGCCCATAGAGGTGAACCCTCCCTGATGGGTCTGGTTGCCCATGGACAAGCTCTCGTCCGATTCAAGGCCCAGATACCTTCTGACCTTGAGCTCCATGTCCCGAATGGTTTCCAGCTCCTGCTGCGACTGGCTCAGTCGAGTCTTCAGCTCCTCAATGGAGGACTTTTTCGCCGAGACGGCCTGCTCGAGCTCTTGGATGCGCTGCTTTTTATCATGCAATTTGCTTTCCAGGCTCTGCTTTTTCTCGCTGATCCGCTGCTGCAGCTGAGAATTCTTCGCCTGATGGGCCTGCAAATCCTCATGGAAGACGTGGGTCAGCCAGATGAAGAGCCCGGCCAGAATGGTTGCCAGAATGCCAGCCCCAGCCAGGAAGTAGATGAGCGACTTGCGGATGGAGAGGACCTTAAAAGGCTGGTTTGTATCGGAAAACCAGATTAAGGTAACTTTGGACAAAATTTCCCCCTTGTCGCAGGATTTCAAAATTTCAACAAATCAATGTCATACGCTAAGGGATTGCATATGACAATGTCAATGCTGAACACCGGCACTCGTATGAACTCCAGATTCCAACCCCTCACCCGGCACTCAGTTTTGAAATTATCTCAGGCAGGGTATACATGGAAGCATATAATGGGTTGATCATATAAGCTCCAGCTATTCATCCCCGAAACTGAGTGCCGGCTCAACCGGGTCGCGATAACCAATCAACTAATTGGGGAAAGATCTAGACCTTGGATTCTTTCCAAACAAAGCCCCAATAAGTCAAATTTGCCGGAGGCAAAGCTGACTCCTGCGACAAAATTCGTCTTCCCCGGCCACCATGTGTCGACCTTCATGCAGCAGTCCCGGAAGTCCAACCGAAAATTTAAGGAGCAAGGATAAAAGCGACAGATGAGCTCACCCGGCTTGTCCGTATGCGATATTCAATTAGGGTTATGCAATAATCATGAAAAAGGGCATTTGCCCTCCGGGGCAGCTTCACATCTGCCCCGGAGCCCTCTCCCAGGGCTTGAGGGCAGCGGAGTGCAGGTTTAGCTGCTCCAAGTACCTTGAAAATTGGGTTTTCTCTTTTCCAAAAAGGCCTGCGCCCCTTCCAGGGCGTCCTGACTGGAAAAGCTGGTGGCAAAGGCCTCGGCTTCCAGGGAGCATCCGGTCTTCAGGTCGGACTCAACACCCCGGTCCACGGTCTGCTTTACGGCCCGCAGGGCGACTCGGCCCTTGCCGGCCAGCTTTTTGGCCGTTTCCATGGTCTTGTCCTTGAGCTCTTCCGCCGGGAAGACCTTGGCCACCAGCCCCAAGGTATGGGCTGTTTGAGCATCGATCTGCTCCCCGGTCATGCAGAGCTCCTTGGCCCTGGCCCGTCCGATGAGCCTGGAAAGACGCTGCGTCCCTCCGAATCCCGGAATAATTCCCAGGTTGATCTCCGGCTGCCCGAATTTGGCCTTATCCGAGGCATAGATGAAATCGCAGCTCATGGCCAGCTCGCATCCACCGCCCAGGGCATAGCCGTTGACGCAGGCGATGACCGGAATGGGCAGCTCTTCGAAGGAAAAAAAGACCTCCTGTCCTTTCTGGGCGAACAGCCTAGCCTGAAGGGGGTTCATCTTGGGAAACTCGGATATGTCCGCCCCGGCTATAAAGGCCTTATCACCAGCTCCGGTGACCACCAATACCCTGACCTCTTCCGCCTGGTGCAGGCTTTGCACCGCCTGACCGATCTCTTCCAGAGTTTGCGGGTTAAGGGCATTCATCACCTTGGGCCTGTTGATCGTCAATAACCCGACACCCTCCTGGACCTCAAAAAGAATGTTCTCATAGCTCATAGTGCACTCCTTGGTTTCAGGTTGCTTGTATATCGCATGGACCGTTTTTCAATACATCGAAACCTGGAGTGGCTGTCAACAGCTAAGGCCCTGTCCGGAGGAGGACCTTTTTAAATCGCCCTTGCCAGGTGGGGCCTCCAGGGTTAAGATCTGCGCCGCATAGACGAAAGGAGCATTAGAAAAATCGGCACCACAAGAAGCACCCCGTGCAAAGAGGTGTTATTATGACCCACAAGCAGACGCTCGAGGATTTCCCGGTGATCATTGAGCTTCCAATACTCTGGGGCGACATGGACGCCTTTCAGCACGTTAACAACACCCGTTTTTTTCGCTACTTCGAAACGGCACGCATCGCTTATATCGAAAAGCTCGGCCTGCGCAAGTTGATGGAAACGACAGGCGTGGGGCCCATACTTGCCGAAACCAGCTGCAAGTATATCCTCCCCCTGCATTATCCGGATACCATCTCCGTCGGCTGCCGTACTCGGGATCTGAACGACTCCGAGGTCTACCAGGAGTACCTCATAAAAAGCAGCAGGTCGGAAAAGCCCGCCGCCCTGGGCACGGCCAAGATCGTAGCCTTCGACTTCAACCAGTTGCAGCGAACCTCTTTCCCCGAGGATATACAACTTGCAATACGCCGGATGGAGCCTCACCTCTCCAAGGCATAGGCACCCCCGGCCCATGCCCCTGGCAATACCATGAGCAGCGGCTCGTATTATATGTAAGTCAGATTTGCCGGAGGCTGCGCTGACTTGAATAACCGCTTGGATACCCGTGGAGGAGACCAAACAAGGAGGCCCTATGCAGGAACAGGAAAAAGATACCAGCAAGAAAGACATGCTGCAGCTCGTTTCCTTCAAGCTGCGGGACGAGGAGTTCGGAGTGGATATTCTGCAGGTCCAGGAGATCATCCGCATGCAAGAGATCACCAACGTCCCCAACGCCCCTCAGTTCGTTGAGGGAGTGATCAATCTGCGCGGCCGCGTCATCCCGGTGGTCGATCTGCGCAAACGCTTCAGCCTGGAGGCCAAGGAGCACAGCAAAGCCACCCGCATCGTGGTGGTCAAGATCGGCCAGGTCACCGTGGGGCTCATCGTGGACGAGGTCTCCGAGGTGCTCCGGATCCCAGAAGACACAGTGGAGCCTCCTCCTCCAATCGTGGCCGGCATCGAATCCGACTACATCAAAGGGGTGGGCAAGCTTGAGGATCGGCTACTCATCCTTCTGGACCTGAACAAGATCCTTAGCCAGGAGGAAGAGGCCTCCTTGAGCCAGGTCTGAGGAGGGATGCGCCGCTGGCATGCAGATATTCTCCGTGGGCGGCTCGGTTCGGGACGAGCTTCTGGGTCGCGGGGCGCAGGACCGCGACTTCGTGGTGCTTCAAGCCTCGGAAGAGGAGTTTTTGTCCCGTTATCCGGAAGCCAAAAGAGTCGGCCGACAACACTCGGTCTATATCCATAAGGGCAGGGAGTACACCCTATCCCACAGCGCCACCATCCAGGAGGATCTCCGGCAAAGAGACCTAACCATCAACGCTCTGGCCAGAGATGTTTACGGCCGCTACTACGGCCTGCCGGGCAGCTTTTCCGATCTAAGGCTCCGGATTCTCCGCCCGGTGCACCCGGACAACTTTTTCCGCGACCCCCTCCGCGTCTTAAGGGCAGCCAGAATGGCGGCCTGCCTGCCACAATTCATAGTCCATCCCCAGCTGGAAACAGTCCTCCGGGACCTGGCAAAGTCCGGCTCACTAGGGCGAGTGGCTTCGGAGCGAGCAGGGAGAGAGGCGGTCAAAGCCTGCTCCTGTCCCAACCCGGGGAGGTTTCTGGAAGTGCTTTGCCGAAACCGCTGCCTAAGCCCCTGGCTTGTCCTTCTGTCCCAAGTGCGGGACCTGGGCTCCGCTTCCTGGAGGGAAGAGCCTTTGCTGGCCCGGCAGGCCGCAACGGTAATGGACCGAGTTGCAGGCGAGCCCACAACGGTATGGATGGCCCTTTGTCACTGTCTGGGATCCTTGAGCTACGCCTCTGAGCCCTCCGCCATATGGGAAGCGCAGGCAGCCTCCCTGGCTCGGGATATTGGGCAGCGCCTCCGGCTGTCCAAACGGCTCATTGGAGCCGGAGAGGCCGCCGCTGGGTGGATCACAGCCGGCGGCAACTATCCCCGCCTCCCAACTGACCTCCAAGTCGATCTGCTCCTGGGTCTTTACGCCCGCAGCCTTGTCCAGCCCATGCTCCGGCTTATCCAGGCCGTGGCCAAGCTTGACCTGCAAGAGCAAGTTTACCGAGATCTCGAGCTCGTGCTCTCAATTAAGCTTCCGCCTGAATATCGAAAGCTCGGCCCCCTCTCTGGACAAGTCCTCAAGGACTTGCGCTGCCGGGCTCTGGAAAGAAACCGCCGCCTGAAGCGCTAGTTCAAAAGAGCGGCCTTGAGCTGCAGCAGGCCCTGGAGGCGGCCAGAAAGGCTCGAGCGGGGAAAGGGAGCACTGCCAGGAGCATGCCGAAGAACACCAGGGCTCCGCCTAGGAGCTCCCAGAGCCCAAGGAGCTCACCGCCGAAGACCCTGGCGTAGATGGCCCCGAACACCGGCTCCATGCAGAGTATGACCGCGGTTTTGGCCGGGCTGATAAAGCGCTGCATGGAGGTCTGGGCCCAGAAGGCAAAAGCGGAAGCCAAAACGGAGCACATTATGAGGGCCCAGAAGAGTCCAGGAACCCAGACCAGCGGCTCGTGCCCCTGCAGCCAGGCGCTTGCTGTGCTCAGTAGGCCCACCACGCCCAGCTGGACCCCGGCCAACCAGAAGATATCGCTCACCCCGGCGAACCGTCCGGTATACATGATGTGCAGGGCGATGCAGGCCGCACAGAGAACAACTATGAGATCGCCGCTGTTAAGGCTCAAATCCGCCCCAAGACAGAGCCCGGCCAGGCCGAAAGCGGCCAGGAAAACCCCAAAGAGCACCTGGCTTTCAATGCGGACACCGAAGGCAATCAGGCTGAACACCGGCACGAGCACCACATTGAGGCCGGTAATGAAGGCCGCATTCGAAGCAGTGGTATAGACCAGGCCGAGGGTCTGAAAGGCATAAGCCCCGAAAAGCAAAAACCCGAGAACTGCTCCCTGCCGCAGGACGGACCGGGAAAAGCCCTTGCGAAAGCGCAGCAAAAGCGGGATAAAGGCGACAAAGGCCAGCAGAAAGCGCTGGCTCAGGAATACGAAAACCGGCGCCTCCTGCAGGGCGTCCTTGACCACTGTAAAGGTCGCCCCCCAGATAAAGGCCACAACGAGCAGGATAAAGGCCGCCCCCAGGCGTTTGGCCTGCGCCTTTTTACGTCTGCTCTCTTCTTGCTCCATCTGCGGTCCCGTCTGCTTCTCCAGCCTTGCACGTCTTTCCGGGTGCCAACCTGCTGTATCCTTTGCCGGCAAAACCGATTTTTCTTAGGCCATCATGGAGGTCGCGTCAATACTGCCCCGTCCTCCTGGACCCTCTAGGCAAATCATGATAGGAACGATTCTTAAATGACGGCGCACCATCCGAAAAAGACAACTTGCTGCAGCCAGCCCCCTGAAGGGGCCGGCACAGGCCTGCGGCTCCTGGTCCAGGGACGGGTCCAGGGCGTGGGTTTCCGCCCTTTTGCCTACCGCCTGGCTGCGGAACGAGGGCTTGCCGGTCACGTGAAGAACACCTCTCAAGGAGTGGAGATAGAGATCCACGGTCCAAGCGAGCAGCTGGAAGACTTCTCAGCCTCTCTTCGCCAAAAAGCTCCCGCCTTGTCCTGTATCACCCGCCTTCTTGCCACGCCTGTGCCTGTTAATGACAAACTGGAGGGATTCACTATCCTTGGGAGCGAGCCGGGAACGGAGCACTCCGTGCTCGTGAGTCCGGACATCGCCTTATGCGAGGCTTGCCGGCAGGACATCCTGGATCCCTCCAACCGCCGCTTCGCTTACCCCTTTACCAACTGCACCGACTGCGGTCCCAGGCTCACCGTCACCGGAAGCATTCCCTATGATCGCCAACAGACCTCCATGGCCTGCTTCCCCATGTGTGCCGCTTGTGAGGCCGAGTACCAAGATCCGCTGGACAGGCGCTTTCACGCCCAGCCCAACGCCTGTCCCGAATGCGGGCCCCATCTCTGGTACGCCGGTGAACAGGGCCATAGGCTTGACAGCGGCGAAGCAGCCCTGGACAGAGCGGCTCAAGAGCTTATTCAAGGCTCCATTGTCGCCGTCAAGGGGTTGGGCGGCTTCCACCTCGCCTGCGCTGCGGACGATGCTTGCGCCATCTCCAGGCTGCGAGCCCTGAAGAGCCGACCCCACAAGCCCCTGGCGGTCATGGTTCCGGATCTGGAAACGGCCCGCTCCTTGGCCCATCCCCGGCCCGAAGACGAGGCCTGGCTCGAGGGATGGATCAAGCCGATCGTCCTGATTGCCAAACGAGCCGGCGCCCTTCCGGAGAGCCTGGCTCCGGACACATCACTGCTGGGCCTCATGCTCCCCTACACTCCGCTCCATGTCCTGCTTCTACAACGGTACCGGCAACTGGGACAGCTGGTCCTGCAGGAACGGCCCGCGGCGCTGGTCATGACCTCAGGAAACCGCGCCTCGGAACCCATTTGCCTTGGCAACCGAGAAGCGGTCGCCTCCCTCTCCGGACTGGCCGACGGCTTTCTCCTGCACAACCGGGACATACTCCTCCGCTGCGACGATTCCGTGCTTCGGCCCCGGCAAGAAGCTGCTCCTCCCCTTATGTACCGCAGGGCCCGGGGATTCACCCCAGACCCCGTCTCCCTCGCCGCAGCAGGAGCTCCGGTATTGGGCTTGGGCCCGGAGGTCAAGGCCACGCTGTGCCTTAGCAAAGGGGATAAGGCCTATGTATCGCAGCATATTGGGGATCTGACCAGTGTGGAGACCCTGGAGTTTTATCAAGAGCTCCTGGCCCATTTCCAGAAGCTGCTGCGCATCAAGCCGCAGCTGGTGGCGGCCGATCTCCACCCGGACTATATGAGCACCCGGATAGCTAAGGAGTTCACCGATACCCCGGTGGTCTCTGTGCAGCACCATCTGGCCCACATCCTTGCCGTTCTGGCTGAAAACCGCTATCAGGATCCCGCCCTGGGCCTAGCCCTGGACGGAACCGGGCTCGGCGAGGACGGCACACTCTGGGGAGGTGAGCTTTTGCTTGTAGATCCAGGCAAAGGCTCCTCCTTAAGATTGGCCCACTGCAGCCCTGCCGGGCTCCCGGGCGGCTCCAGGGCCGTGGAAGAGCCCTGGCGCATGGCCCTGAGCTATCTGCACGCCATCGGAATCAAGGATTTGGGCTCCCGGGGCCCTATCCCGGCACCCTCGAAGCAGGCCCAAGCAATGGTGGCCGAGATGCTTGGAAAGGATTTCAATACTCCCAGAACCACAAGCTGCGGCCGCCTTTTCGATGCGGTCTCTGCACTGCTGGGCCTCTGCGGTACCGCCTCCTACGAAGGGCAAGCCGCTGTCCGGCTGGAGTCGATCCAGGACAGTCGGGAGAAGGCAGTCTATCCCTGTCCGGTGGATGCCTCGAGCAGTCCTGCAATCCTGGATACCTTTACGCTCTTCGAGGCGGTTTTCCGGGACTGGAAAAAAGGAGCTGCCCCTGCGAGCATCAGCCGGCGCTTCCATCTCGGTCTGGCTCAAGGATTGGCCGATCTCGCTTTAGCCTTCGGCCGCAAGACGGGCCTGAGCTCGGTGGCTCTGAGCGGGGGCGTTATGCAAAATGAAACCCTGGCCCAGGAGCTTTGCAGACGGCTCAGCCGCTTGGGCCTCACCCCTTTGCTCCACCACCAGCTGCCGCCGAACGATGCCTGCATCTCCCTGGGGCAGGCGGTGTATGCGCGCCTGTTGGCCTCATAGCCTGGCATAATAAATCAGGCTTGGGCCATCGCGGCTGCTTTGCAGCCCGCCCCCTGCTTTCTTGTCTTCCTAGTCAAACAAGGCTATACTGATAGTTTTAGCAAACAACAAAGCCCTTGCCTCGCGCCCGCAGGCACAGGCCTGAGCCGGGGGCAGAAGAGCAGCCGATGTCCGGAGAAAAACCGCACCTGTCCATATCCAACCGCAAGCTCGCCGAGCGGGTCCTGGATCTTACCGAAGAGGAGTTCGGCAATTGGCCGGACTCGGTTCAGGAGCTCGCTGCCAACCTGGCTTCAGAGCTGTTCATCATCCGCTACAATCCGTTTATTCCGCCCGGAGAGGTCCACCGCAGCGTCTTTTCCAGGCTCGAGGCCGAGCGGGACGGGCTGCAGGAGGAGCACTACCTGGCCATCCACCGCTCCCTGAAGGAGTTCTGGCAGAGCTTCCAGACCGAAAGGGAGTTCCGGGCCGAGGTCATTCGCAGACTGGCGGACATCGTTGTGCAGGATCATATCTACACCAGCCCTAACTCCCTGGTGGAATGCGCCACCGGTGCCACCGATCTGCGCCTGGAAATCCCCATGCTCATCGTGGCGCCCGGAAGCTCCGAAGAGGTCCGGGCCATCATATCCCTGGCCAATGAAATGGGCTTTCACATCGTGCCCCGGGGGGGCGGATCGGGCCTCACCGGAGGAGCGGTCCCGGCCAAGCGGCGCACCGTGGTGGTCAGCCTGAGCCGGATGAAGGATATAGTGGAGATCAACCGGGAGGAAAAGTTTCTCTGTGCCCAGAGCGGAGTCATCACCTTAAACGCCATCCAGGCGGCTGCGGAGCAAAACCTCCTGCTTACAGTCGATCCGGCCTCCAAGGCCTCATCTTCCCTGGGAGGCAATATCTCCGAGAACGCCGGCGGCCCCTTCGCCTTTGAGTACGGCACCACCCTGGACAACCTTTTGTCCTACAAAATGGCTCTGCCGGACGGAGAGCTCATTGAAGTGCGGCGCAAAAGCCACCCCCGACATAAGATTCTGCCTGCGGAAACCCCGGAGTTTGAAATCTATGACACGCAGGGTGAGCTCAAGGAGACCATCTCGCTCTCCGGGGAGGAGATTCGCTCCGGCGGCCTGGGCAAGGATGTGAGCAACAAGTACCTGGGCGGCCTTCCCGGCATGCAGAAAGAAGGGGTGGATGGCATTATCACCGAGGCCTGCTTTGTTCTGCACGACAAGCTCCCCTACTCCACCACCCTCTGCCTGGAGTTCTTCGGCAACTCCATGCATCAGGCCATGCTGGTCATCCGGGAACTGGTGGACCTGCGGGACCGCATCCGCAAGGGCGGAGATCTGGTGAAGATGTCCGCCCTGGAGGAGTTCGGGACCAAGTACGTCCAGGCCATCGAGTACGAGAAGAAGTCCGAGCAGTATGAAGGGGAGCCCATCTCCGTTCTCCTCCTGCAGCTCGATTCCGGGGATCGGCAAGCCCTGGAGGAAACAACCCGCGAGATCGTCCAGATTGCCGAAAGCTATCACAACGTCGATGCCTTTGTGGCCGGCAGCGAGGAGGAGGCGGAAATCTTCTGGCAGGACAGGCATCGCTTGAGCGCGATCACCCGTCACACCAGCGGTTTCAAGATCAATGAGGATGTGGTGATCCCCATTGAGGTTATCCCGGAGTTCTCCGACTTCATCGAAGGGCTCAATCTTCACTACCTCGCTCTGGCTTACCGCCGCACCCTGCAGCAGGTCACGCAGCTCCAAACCATCGATCCCGGAGACGTATTCATCGAAATGGAGCTTGACTTTGCGCAGCGGATCCTCAAGGGAAAGGTGACCACCCAGGAGCTCGCGGAACAGGAGTTCGAGCTCCAGATTCATTATTTCTTCCATGATCTCAAAGGCAGGTATCCCTATCAGGAAGCCACGCTGCGCGACCTGGAAAAGAGCCTTTTCGCTACCCGGATCATGGTAGCCAACCACATGCATGCCGGAGACGGCAACTGCCACGTCAACATACCGGTCAACTCCAACGATCCGGACATGATGCAGCTTGCTGAAGAGGCAGCGGAGAAGGTCTTTACCCGGGTTCTGGAGATCGGGGGATCGATCTCCGGTGAGCATGGGATCGGCATCACCAAGATCGGATTTCTTCACCAGGACAAGATTCAAGCCCTGCGGGAGTATAAAGCCAAGATCGATCCCAAGGCGATCTTCAATCCCGGAAAATTGACCCAAAGGCAGATCGACCTTACCCCCTACACCTTTTCCTTCAATCGGCTGATCCAGGATCTGAACCGGACCACCGTGCCACAGAAGGAAAAGCTCACCGGGATGCTCAAGAACATCCAGATCTGCTCCCGTTGCGGCAAGTGCAAGCAGGTCTGCCCCATGTACTATCCGGAGCAGGGCTATCTCTACCATCCGAGAAACAAGATCATCTCCCTCGGGGCCCTCATCGAAGCCTACTACTACACCCGGCAGGTCCAGCGCAGTCCCAACAAGCCGTTGCTTCGTCAGCTTCAGGATCTTGTCGAACGATGCACCACCTGCGGCAAGTGTATGGATGTCTGTCCGGTCAAGATTGACATGCCCAGCCAAATCCTGAGCCTGCGCTCCTTTCTGGAAGAAAAGAAAAGCGGCGGCCATCATCCGATTAAATCCCTTGTCTTGCAGAGTCTGGTTCAGAGCTCCGGGCGACTGGCCACGGCTGCGAAAACGGCAGCTGTGGGACAAAAAATGCAGAACAAGATGATCGGCCTGGTCCCCCAAAGGATGCGCCGGGGGGCACACCATCCTCTGCTGAGCGGACCGGGGCCCGAGCTCGGCTTCAGAAACCTGCACCAGATCCTGGGGAGCAAAGGCAACTGCATTCTATGGCCGCAGAACGGCACAGACTCCAAGGAGAGGGCCGTTTTCTACTTCCCTGGTTGCGGGGCCGGGCTTTTCTATAGCGACATCGGCTTGGCGGCAATCTTTCTCCTTTTGCATTCCGGACGGCCGGTTCTCATCCCTCCGGCCCCCCTGTGCTGCGGCTATCCTCTGCTCGCCTCCGGCTATGAGCAAGGCTTTCAAAACAACGAAGCCCGGAACCGAAACCTGCTCAAGGAGCTTTTTCAACGCAGCCAGAAGCAGGGCATAACCGTCAACGCGGTGCTCACCTCCTGCGGCACCTGCCGGGAGTCTCTGGCCAGATACGACCTGCAGCACGTCTATGGAAAACCCTTGCCGCAAAGAGACGTTGTGCAGTATCTTGTGGAAGCTGTATACGGGCCGGACAAATTAGGCGTTGAAGATCTATCCCGGCGGGAGCAGGAGTGTCTCATCTACCACCCCTCCTGCCATACGGAGTGGCAAGGGGTGAAAGGAAACAGCAGCGGAGCCGTCTATGCCGCCGCCCTGGAGAGCCTCCTGGGCGCCGAGGTTCATGTGAGCCCCGGCTGCTGCGGCGAGAGCGGACTGGGAGCTCTCACCTCGCCGGGCATCTACAGCACTCTTCGGGAGCGCAAAAAGCGGCAGTTGACCCAGGATCTGCGGTTATGCCCTCAGGAGAGCCCGGTTCTGGTGGGCTGCCCCTCCTGCAAAGTGGGCCTGACCAGAATTCTGGCCCAGGACTGGCGAGATCGGGAGGTCCTGCATACCCTGGAGTATCTGGCCCGCAGGCAATTAGGCTCCTCCTGGCAGGAGAAAGCCCTCGAGGCCAGTAAGGCCTTGGATGAGGTATAAGGCCCATGGCCTACCTGGGCATAGACTTCGGCACCAAGCGGCTCGGGCTCGCAGTATCGGACGAGGCCGGTGCCCTGGCGCTTCCCTTGCCGGCTATCTCCAAAACGACCAATGCCGATCTCTTCGCACGAATCCAACGCATCGCAGCAGAGCGCAAAATTCGAGCCATTGTGCTCGGACTTCCGCTGCATATGAACGGCGAGCGCACCCTGGCCACCAGACAGGCCGAAAACTTCGCCCGCAAGATCGAGGAGCGGCTCGGTCTTCCGGTATATGTGACCGATGAGGCCTGTACCTCTGCCGAGGCTGAAGAGAAGCTCAAAGAGGCGGGCATCCCTGGCAAGCGGCGCAAAAAGTATCTTGATTCCCAGGCAGCAGTGGAGATTCTAAACAGCTTTCTGCGGCAGGGAGCATAGAAGATGCGACTGCAAAAAATCCTTTTGCAGTCGCAGTGCTCGGTGGCCAGAAGTCGGTAGGCAGCGCTGCCGCTGGCATGGCCTTTACCCACACATGGAACAGTGGGTGTTTCCGGAAAACATACATATTGTGCATGACTTTTTGCAGGTGCGTCAAACAAAGGGGGCTTTATATGGCGATCGTTACCATCTCCAGGCAGTTCGGAGCCGGAGGCAAGACATTGGGAGTGAATATTGCCAAGTGCTGCAACTATGAGCTCGTGGACGAGGAGCTCATCGAGAAGGTGGCCCAAAAGGCGAACGTATCCCAGGAATGGGTCAAGAACGTGGAGAAGGACGCCGGAGGGACTCTACTCCGTCAGCTTTCCAGCCTCAACCCCTTTCGCAGAAGCTACCTCAACAAAGCCATGATCAATCAGCAGGGATACATCGACGGCCATCGCTATGTGGAGCTCCTATACGAGATCATCGGACAAATATATCAGCAGGGAAACACGGTCATTATAGGACGGGGCGGCCAGTACATCCTGCAATCCTATCCCGGCACGGTGCATCTCTTGCTAGTGGCCGAGCATCAGGACCGGGTCCGCTTCCTCATGGAAAACTACGACCTGGATAAGGCCCAGGCCAACCAGATCGTAACCCGCCAGGACAAAATCCGCCTTAACCTGTACCGCTATTTCGGCAAACAGGACTTCGACAGCCCCCTGCTCTACGACTTGGTGCTCAATACGAGCCGGCTGAGCATGCCCGAGGCTACGGACCTGGTCTGTCAGCTCATTCAAAGCCGCAGGCAAAGCTCCATCGAGGCAAAAACCCCGTCTCAGGACTAAAACGAGCCTGCCTTAACGGGCCACCCGGCTCAGCAATACTCCACCGATCACAGCGGTCAGGGCGGAGCCGCTCAACACCCCGATCTTGGCATAATTAAGCATCTCCGGAACCTCAAAGGAGAGCCCGGAAATGAACAGGGAAACCGTAAAGCCGATGCCGCCGAGCAAGCCTACGCCGACAAGCTGTATCCAGGTCACGTTCTCCGGGAGCGAGGCCAGGCCGCTCTTGACCGCGAAGTAGGCGAACAAGCTGACCCCCAGAGGCTTGCCCACCAACAAACCAAGGGCTATGCCCAAAGTAACCGGATGGAGCACAGCCTGGCTCATGGCCTCTGAGCTCAGGGTGAGCCCGGCGTTCCCCAAGGCGAAGATGGGCAGGATGAGAAAGGCCACATAGGGATGCAGCGCATGCTCCAAGCGCTGCAGCGGAGTTTCCACCTCCTGGCAGGCCAGGCGCAAGTTGTGCACGACATTGAGGTAATCGCTGTCCATGAGGATGGAGTACCAGTAACAGACGTCGATCTTGGGAGAGTCAGCCTGACACATGATGCTGTTCACCTTTTTCACAAAGTACTCGAAGTCGTACTTGCCCCGCGCCGGCATCATCAGGGCGGCGGCCACGCCGGCAATGGTGGGGTGAATCCCGGAGTTGAGAACAGCCACCCAAAGAAAAAAGCTGAGCAGGCCATACAGGATAAGCGACTGAAAGCGAAGAAAATTGGTCAGCCCGATGAGAGCAAGAATGGCAGCGGCCGCCAGCAGGGCGGTCAGAGACAGCTCTCCGGTGTAGAATACTGCAATGATGATCACCCCGCCGATATCGTCGGCGATGGCGAAGGCGGCCAGAAAGATGCGCAGCCCGCTGGGAAGGCCCCGCCCGAGTATGGCCAGCGCCCCCAGGGCGAAGGCGATGTCCGTAGCCATGGGAATGGCCCAGCCGGACATCTGCGGGGTTCCGTAATTGAAAGCGGTGTAGATCAAGCCGGGAACGATCATCCCCCCTGCCGCGGCTATGATCGGAAGCATGGCCATCTTCAGGGAAGACAGCTCGCCCACCAGGATCTCGCGCTTGATCTCCAGTCCCACAATAAAGAAAAAAACGGCCATGAGTCCGTCGTTGACCCAATGCAGGATGGAGAGGGAGAAGCAGGTATGCCCCAGGCAGAGATCGAAATGGGTATGCCAGAGCTCGTGGTAGGCAGAGGCGAAATAGGAGTTGGCCCATACCAGGGCCAGGATGGCGGAAAACAAAAGAAGAAGGCTGCTGGAGGCCTCGAGCTTTAGAAAGCGCTGCATCGGTCCGAGCAGCTTCTCGGAGACGAATAATTCCCTCAAGGTAAAGAAATCGCTCTGTCCCCACTCCTGTGCCATAAACAGCTCCCGCGTACATGGTTTGGAATCACTCATCCGGTCTCGGCACGCAGCTCATCGCGAAACCCTTTCCAGGGCCTTACAATGCAGGATTATTGTAACTATACCCCTCAAGGATACAGTGTCAACCGCAGGCCGGCTGGAATGCATTCTTTAAGGGCAGTTATCAATTGACATGCAAGGCCTCTTTTCTTATGAACTATTGCTGCAATGATCAAAAAACTCTTTTTTGCCTTCCTCCTCGTTTTCCTTTTGCTGGCTGGAGCCGGAACCTACCTCGGGTACCGCTATCTTCACGCCCCGCTTAAGTCCCCGGGAGAGACCATCGTCTTCCAGATCCGATCCGGACAGAGCTTTGCCCGGATCGTGGAGGAGCTGCACGAACAAAACATCATCTCCCACCCCCGATTGTTTATCTGGCTGGCCAAGCTCACCGGCAAAACCACCTCTATCAAAGCCGGTGAGTTCCGCATCGACACCGGATGGTCCAGGCTGACCCTCCTTGATCACCTGCACAGCGGCCGGGTTGTGCTCCATAAGCTGAACATTCCTGAAGGGCTGACCTGGTGGCAGACCGCCAAACGAATCGACAAATCCGGGCTGGCCCCCTATGACAGCTTCTCCCGGCAAGTGCACAACCAAACCCTACTGCAGCGCTTCAACATCCCCGCTCCAAGCGCTGAAGGATTTCTCTTCCCGGAAACCTACCATCTCTCCAGGACGGGTCCGCATCGGGCCAAAACGATCCTCACGGTGATGCTCCAGGAGTTCCGGGAGCAAACTGACGAGCATTTATGGCCGGACAAAAGACCCACTCCGAAGCGACTTCTCGAGATTGTGACCCTGGCCTCCCTGGTGGAAAAAGAAACCGCTGTTCCCAAAGAGCGGGACAGGATTGCCGGGGTGTACCGCAACCGGCTGCAGCGGGGCATGCGGCTGCAATGCGATCCCACGGTCATCTACGGCCTGGGCCCGGAGTTCGACGGCAATCTCACCAAGAAGGATCTTAAGGACCGAAGCAACGAGTACAACACCTATGCCCATGCCGGCCTTCCCCCCGGCCCCATCTGCTCACCCGGTCTCGCCTCCCTGGAGGCGGCTCTTCATCCCGAGGACCACGATTACTACTACTTCGTGGCCAAGGGAGACGGCAGCCACAAGTTCAGCAAGACCCTGCGCGAACATAACCGGGCTGTCCGCAAGTATCAGCTCCAATAACAACGAAACCCCGGGAGGCATATGCCTCCCGGGGGAATTCGTTGTTATCCCTTCTCCTGGCGGTAAAATAAGAAATCAACTGAGGGCCTCGACTGCCCTTTTCGGGAGCCCCGAGCCATTTTGCCCGTTACTTCAGGCCGGGGACATATGGCCCAGATCCCGGAATGCGGACTGAATCTCGGGATGGCGCTCCAGGGAGCGAAGGAACAGCCTGGTCCGCTGAGTCATGCGGGACTTGAAGATGCGCATGACCTGGAGCATGAAGGTGTAGCCCAGATGCCCGTCCTGCTCGAAAAGATCGAGCACCTCTTTGCCAGGAAGGATGATCAGCCGGCATCGCTCCAGGCATTGAGCGGTGGCCGAGCTCCTCGTGCCCGGGATAAATGTCGAGATGCCGAAGGAGTTCCCCGGAAGCACCTGGGCCAGGGTCATCGTCCCTCCCTCGGAGGACTCCACCTCCAGGGCCACATTCCCGGAGAGAACCAAATAGAAGTACTCCAGCTTCTCGTTGCGCCGGAAAAGGATGGTGCCCGCTTCGAAGTCTTTCAACTGGGCCACTGTGGAAATCTGGCCCAGCATCTCGTCGCTCAGGCTTTCCAGAATCTTGATCCGGCGAAGATCGTCTAATTCCACCATATCACAGCTCCTTACGAGAGAAAAACCAATCTGGAGGCTAGGAAAAGTCTAGAATATGGGTGCCAAATGGTCCAGATCCTTGAGCTCCTTTTGAATCTCCGGGTGGTTTTCCAGGGACTTGAGAAAGATAGAGGTCCGGTGATCCATAACCGATTTGAATATCCGGACCATGCGGTACATGAAATGGTAGGCCAGGTCCCAGTCCTGCTCAAACAGCGCCTGCATTCTGGAAGCGGAAAGACAGATGAGCTCGCAGGACTCGTCGCACACAGCCGTGGACGAGCTGCGCGATCCCGGAATAAAGGCGGATATGCCGCAGGAGTAGCCAGGGCGCACCGTTCCCAGGATGATGCTCACATCGGAAACCACATCTATGGACAGGGATATTTGCCCGGAAAGAACCATATAGAAGTAATCCAGCTCCTCGTTTTGCCGAAACAGAACCGAGTCCGCGCTATAGAGCTGAAGCTTGGCCACCGCGGCTATCTTTTCCAGGTCCTTGTCCGGGATGTCTCTGAGCACATACATTCTTCGCAGTTCTTGCTTGCTGATCATCGGCTTGTCGTTCCTCTCATGAGCTTCTCTTTTCAGCCCCTCACCAGGCTACTCAGTTTTGAAGAGCTGATCTCAGGGTTGACCATAAAGCATAACGGGTTTGGAAATACGCTCCAGCCATTCATCCCGAAACTGAGTGCCGGGTCCACCGGCCATAGCGATGTGCAACCTTTGGACAAAGAAATCTATCAATTGAATTTTTCTTAATAAAACCCAGTAAGCCAGCGTGGCCGGAGACTGGGCTGGCTTTTAGCTGAGAAGATAGACAAGGAAGATAAACACCGTGGCGATGCAGGCACCAAGCCCCACAGGCAATGTTCCCTGCCGCAGGTCATAGTACACGCTGGACTTCTTGATCTCCAGCCTTTTCCCGCCCACGCCGGTAAGCATCCAGAAGTTCACCAGGAAGAAGAGGCTGATCCTGGCCACTGCATCGCGGAAGAAGTAGACCAAAAGCCGGACAAAGCCCATCACGGAGCGATTGCAGAGCGTATTGAGCCCGTTGAGGGCCCGATCGAAAACCACGTAGGCTGCCCGTCCTCCCTTGCGGTAGAACCAGTCCACATCCAGGTTCAAAGCCCGGATCTCAGGCGGATAATATCCGGAGAGGATAAGCAGGCAGAAAGCGAGGGCCCCGAACATGAGCAGCTGGAGTTGTCCGACAACGTGGGCCGCTGTGTAGGGAGCGTAATCCACCGGAAAGGGAAGGACAGCATAGAGAGGCTTGGGATAGACCCCTAAGAAGATGCAGATAAAAGCGGCAATGCCCATGGCCAGGACCATGTTCCAGGGCGGATCCTGGCTACGCACCCCTGAGTCATGACCAAAAAAGGTGAAGTACGGCACCTTGATCCCGGCGTGGTGGAACACGCCCGCGGATGCGAACTGCAGGACGAGCCAGATAAAGACCATATGGTGGTGCGAGGATGCGGAAACAACCATCGATTTGCTCACGAACCCGCTGAACAAGGGAAAGGCCGAAATCGAAGCCGCTCCTACCATACAGAACAGAGCGGTCAAAGGCATGGTCTTGTAGAGACCGCCCAAGTCGGTGCATTTGATGCGTCCGGTCATGTAGAGGACAGAGCCGGCCGACATGAAGAGCAAGGCCTTGTAGATGATATGGCAAAAGGCGTGCGCCACCGCCCCGTTCAGGGCCAAGTGCGTTCCGATACCAATACCGCAGAGCATGAAGCCGACCTGGTTGAGCAGGCTGTAGGCCAGAACTCTTCGAATGTCATTTTCCAGAACGGCATAGAAGATCGGCACCGAGACCATGACCGCCCCGATCCAAATGAGAATCTCTGTGCCGGGAAAAGTCCGTGCCATAAGATACACAGCGCTTTTGGTAGTGAAAGCGCTCAAAAAGACGCTTCCGGTCGGAGTGGACTCGGGGTAGGCATCGGGCAGCCAGGCATGGAGAGGGATGGCGGCTGCATTGACGGCAATGCCAAGGAAGATGAGCCAGGACCCCGCACCGCTCAGGCCGATGTAATCAAACTCCAGGCTCCCGGTATTCTGTACATAGAAGATGATGCCGCCCAACAGGAACAGACCGCCGACAATATGAACGAGAATATAACGATACCCGGCTGCCATGGCCTCGGCAGTCCGAGGGGCCATGACGATGAACACGGAGCTGATGGCCATCAGCTCCCAGAATATATATAAGGACAGGAAATCTCCGGCAAAAACAACGCCCAAGGTGCTTCCGGCATAAACAAGAGCGGCGATATGCTGCAGATTGTCCTTGACTTGGAGGGCGAAGAGAACACCTAGAAAGGCCATAATGGTGAAGATATAGCCAAAAACCAAGCTGAGCTTGTCAATGCGGCCCAGAATGATCTCGATGCCCCAAAACTCCTGCACCCAAATATTCTTCTCCGGAATGTCCAGCAGAATGGCGAAGGCGACAACCGGCAGAAGCAACATATAGCCCGACTTCCATCTTCCGTTCAGGAAGGGGACCAGCGCTGCACCACAAATAAAAATGAGCGCCGGGGGGAGCATCTCACTCATCATAGTAGTTCTCCGGACGCATGACTATCAATCGCAGCACCTTAGCGATAAATATGAGCAACACGCAGGATATGAAGCCATAAACAGCGTGAAATCCCAGATATTTCTCCCACAGGAAGCCGTGGTGATAATGAACAAACAGATCACATAGGAATAGTATAACAAGGGAAATATAAAAAAATCTCAGAAGAAGACGAACATTTTTAGGATCGTCAAAGATTTTTAATTCTTTCATATGGCCCCTTTTTAACTCTTCCATAGGCTCATTAAAAAGATAAATAACAAATACAATCCAGCCCCGTACAACGTAACATAAAACACCCATCTATAAAATGGGTCTGATTCATGGTGGAGAATATTTTTAAATGTCTGCCCTTCATCCTCTTCATGGTATTGCATATCTGCCCTCTCCATAGCTTACATATTTTAATGAACAGGATTCATTTCAAGCTGCCTCGCATCGTAAAGGTCTTCCATTTCACAGCTGTAAAGCCAAAACAATGAGCTGCTTGAGAACATCAGGGTAAAAAAACAGAACAATGGACAGGCTGGCTGTGACCACCAAAGGCAACACGCAGCACAGCGGTGCCTCCTGTATGCTCACTTGAGCACTTCCCTGATAAGCTCTGCCAAAGAACCCTCGGTAGACGATGGGGAGAAAGTAGACAGCATTCAAAAAAGAGCTGAGCAGGAGCACCACCAGGAAAACCGCCTCCTGGGCCTGTAGTGTCCCCAGCACGAGATACCACTTGCTGAAAAAGCCGCCGGTGGGGGGAAGCCCGATAACGCTCAAAGCGCCGACAAAGAATGCCCCGAAGGTAATGGGCATTGCCTTACCCAGCCCGACCATATCGCTGATGTACTTCTTCCCGGTAGCCACCATGATCGCTCCGGCACAGAAAAAGAGGGTGATCTTGCCAAAGGCGTGCATGGCGATGTGAATGACGCCTCCTATCATCCCTTGCGGCGAGAGAAGAGCCACACCGAGGACGATATAGGACAGCTGGCTGATGGTGGAGAAGGCCAGCCGTCGTTTGAGCTCATCCTGGGACATGGCGATGAGAGAGCCGACCAGAATGGTCACTGCGGCGATGTAGCAAACGGCCGGCCCTATTTGCAGCTGGCCCAAAAGGTCCACGCCAAAGACCCCGGTCATTATCCGGACAATGCTGAAAACCCCAACCTTGACCACGGCCACGGCATGCAGCAGGGCGCTCACTGGCGTGGGCGCGACCATGGCCGCCGGAAGCCAGGCATGGAGCGGCATGATCCCGGCCTTGGCGAACCCGAAGACAAAGACGATGAGCAGCGTGATGAGCACCGGAGCGGACGCCTGCCCGCTCATGAATCCCTGCTGGCTGAACTCCAGGGTCCCGGCCAGGTTGTAGCAGATAAGCATCGCCGGCAGGACGAGCCCGATCGAGGTCCCGAGAATGTAAATCAGGTACTTGCGGCCCGAGGCTCTTGCCTCCGCGTCCTGATGGTGCGTCACCAAGGGATACGTGGACAGGGAGAGCATCTCGTAGAACAGATACAGGGTCAGCAGGTTGGCGGAGAAGGCCGCCCCGATGGTGGAGGACAGGGCCAGGGCGAAAAAGGAAAAGTAACGGGTCTGGCCGTGCTCCTTGAGGCCCCGCATGTAGCCGATGGAGTAGAGGCTGGTCACCATCCACAGAAAGGAAGCCACCAAGGCAAAGAGCATGCCCAGAGCATCCACCCTGAACTTGATCGCCACCCCAGGTATGATGTCCACAAGGGTCCACACATACTCGGTTCCCTCTAGCACCGCGGGAAGCATGGAGACCACGATCCCGAACTTGATGAGCCCGGCGATGAAGGTCCAGGCTTCCCGGATATTGGGTTTTTCGCTGCTGGATACCAGTATGGGAATGATGATAAGGGAAACCAGAACCGCCAGGAGCGGACGAATGGAGATGATCTGATCCATCACGATAAACCCTGTGGAACGAATGGGAGAATGATGTGTTCAACGATAAGCCCGGAATAGAGTCCGAAAGCCACGAGGCTGAGGCTCACCACACCGAGGGTGACGAGCATGAGCGCCGGGGCTTCCGCCATCGCCACGCTGCCGTGCCCGTGGCCGTGATGCCCGTGCCCCTGGCTCATAGGCTCAAAATAGCCGATCTCAAAGACGCGGAAGAACAAAATGGCATTGACGAGGCTGCTCAGAATGAGCGCCCCCATGAACCCGTACTCACCGGCCTGCAACGCGCCGCTGAGGAGGTACCACTTGCTGAAGAAGCCGCAGGTCGGCGGCACGCCGATGATGCTCAGCCCGGCCACTACCATACCGGCCATGGTCAGCGGCATCTTGGCGAACAGGCCCTGAAGATTGCTAAACCGCATATCCATGGTCTTGAAGGCGTACACGATGTTGCCCAGAACGAGGAACAGGCAGAAGGTCATGAGCGCATCGTTGAAGATGTGCAGAATGGCTCCGGTCATCCCGGCCTGATTGCCCAGCCAGGCCCCTCCGACCATGTAGCCGATTTCCGAGACGATAATATAAGCCAGCATCCGCCGCAGATCGTTCTGGGCCAGCGCCAGGAGCCCGCCTGCGACAATAGCCAGGATAGCCAGCCAGATGACGTACTGGCTCAGATCGAGATAGCCGAAGACATAATCCAGGCCGAACACGGAGATCATGAGCCGAATCATGACGTAGACCATGACCTTGGTCATCAACGGGGCGATAAGGCGGCTGGAGGCCAGAGGTGCGTAGGTGTAGGCGTTGGGCAGCCAGATGTGCAGCGGGAAGAAGGCCATCTTGATCCAGACGCCCACCATGCAGAAGACAAAGGCCACCAGCACCGCCTTGGAGGCCTGAATGGCCGGGATGAGAGAGGCGACATCCACCATGTTCAAGGAGCCGGTCATGATGTAGATGTAGCCCACCCCGAGGAGATAGAAGCTGGCCCCGATGACTCCGATGAACACGTAGTTCAGGCTGGCCAGAGGCGCCCGGTCCGAGGGGCCCATGGCTATCTGGGCGTAGGCCGTGAGCGAGGTCACCTCCAGGAGCACGTAGAGATTGAACAGGTCAGCGGTTATCACCACTCCCAGAAGGCCGGTGAAGAACAGGAGATAGAGGGCATAGAAGGACCCTGACTTCTCCTGCATGTCCCGCTCGATAAAGTCCCGGCTGGCCAATAGATTGAACAGGCCAATACCGGTAACCACCGCCAGAACGAGGCCGTTTAGCAGATCAATGCGAAACTCGATGCCAAAGGGAGGGGGCCAGCCGGCCAGCCGATACTGTACCACCCCCTGGCTGAGAACCTGGGCCAAAATCTGCAGGGCGGTAATAAAGACGGCCACCAGGCCGGCCAAGGCGGCGGGGAAGCACAGCGGCCTTTTGAGCCAGGCAAATCCGCTGACCACGAGCGCGGCCAGCAAGGGAAAGATAATGAGCAGGGCCGGTGATACGGGGTCCATAGATCAAAACCTTTTTCGCAGTCGCATTCGGATCTCGTCCTCTTCCAGGGTCTGGTAGCGCTGGTAAACCTTGACCGCCAAGGCCAGAGCCACGCCGAAGGTGGCCACCGAGACCACGATGGCGGTCAGCATGAGGACATGGGGCAGAGGATTCATATAGGCAGCTGCCTCTATCGCGTGATTTCCCGCGCCGTGATGGCCTCCGTGGGCATTCTCGATGATGGGAATCGTTGCGCCGCGCTTGTACCCGATGGAGATGTAAAAAAGGATGATCGCCGTCTGAAAGATGTTCATCCCCACGAGCTTCTTGATGAGATTGTTCTTGACGATCATGGCGTAGAGCCCGATCATCATGAGGATGATGTACAGCCAGTAGTTGTACTTGGCTACGATCTCCTGAAATAGCTCGATCACCGACACCTCCCCTTGGCTCGAAGGTTCTCTGCGAGATTTTGCCAGTCAATCCATACAAGATTCCTCTTCGCAAGGCGTGCCTTGAGCAGAGGAATCTTTTTAGAGGCCTTCATCGTGCAGACCGGCGGAGGCGATGTTCACATAGATGATGGCCATGACCGCCATCACCGCTATGCCCACCCCTATCTCCACGCCAAGCATGCCCAAGGCTCGGACATGTACCGGGTCCACCGGGAGCACCGCCGCCAGCTTGCTGTAATCGAAAAAGTTCCCGCCCAGAAACATGCACCAGACCCCGATGCCGGCGTAGAAAAGCACTCCAGTCACGGCCAGGATGCCGAGCATTTTCTCCTGTACCCGGGTTATGGCTGTCCGGAGATTGAAGGAAATGGCCAGCAGAATGATGGAGGCCCCGAAGATGACCCCGCCCTGGAATCCACCCCCCGGGCTGAAGTCCCCGTGGGCGACCACATAAAGGGCGAAAAGCTGGATGAAAGGTATCAGTATGCGGCAGATGGTCTTGATGATGAAGTCGTAGGGCACCCACTGGGTGTCCACGAGCTCGAACTCCGCAGTGCTGCGGGGAATTCGGCTCGGCTCCCTGAAATGAATGAGCACCCCGGTAGGTATGTGTCGATAGTACCAGCCCCTCTTCTGCGGCGCATAGGAACGGAGCAATAAAAAGCAGGCCAGACCGGCGCAGAAGATAACCACAGTCTCGAACATGGTGTCGTAGCTACGATAATCCGCCAGCACCGCAGTGACCAGGTTCGGAACGTCAGTCTCGTGCAGGGCCTCCTGAATAAAGTGCGGGGAAACATGCGTGCTGGCCGGGGAATGGGGATCGCCCCAAGCCGGAAAGTCCTGGGTGGCCCAGAGCAGCAGGCCTCCGCAGAGGATGACGACGAAGAGTCCCAGGTATTTCAATCTTTCGTCCTCCTTGTGGTCCGAAACACCGCGGCGACGAAGAACACCGTGCTCACACCCGCCCCGACCGAGGCTTCAGTAAAGGCCACATCCACCGCTCCCATGATCGCCCAGAGCAGGCACATCATGAAGCTGTAGGCTCCGAACAGGATGGCCGTGCTCAGCAGGTCCCGAACGGTGATAGCGCCGATGGCGCAGACAATGACCAGGGTGAGGATGAACAGATCGATCTGCCAGTGCATGGATCACTGCCTCCGTTCCTGTTTGGTCCAGGGCTTGAGGCCGGCTCGAATGCCGGCGTCCACAATGGAGTGCGTGGCGGTCGGGCTGGAGAGAAAGACGAAGAAGATGATGAGGATCATCTTCAGGCTGACCAGAAGGGCCTCCCAGGTGAAGTGGTGCAGGTTGTACAGGGCCAGGCCGAGGGTCATGGCCATGATGCCCAGGGTATCCAGCTTGCCGGCCGGATGGAGCCGGCTGTAGAAGTCGGGCATGCGGATGATGCCCACAGCACCGCCGGTAAAAAAGACCAGGCCCAGGACCAAACAAATGATGGCCAAACTGTTCAGAAGCATTCTGTCCTCCGCAAGTCAGCTTTGCCTCCGGCAAATCTGACTTATTGGCAATTTACTAAAGCTTTTCATTCCGGAGATTCCTCATAGAGCCCTTTTCGCTTATGGAAGTAACGGGAGGCGGCGAGCACAGCCACAAAGTTGAGCATGGCGTAAGCCAGGGCAATGTCGATGAACATCTCCACCCGCTCGTAGATGATCCCGATGAGCAGCAGGAGAACCACGGTCTTGCTGCCGATGGCGTTGGCCCCAATAAGGCGGTCCAGCACCGTCGGGCCGAAGACCCCGCGATAGAGGGAAAAAAGCATCAAAAAACACAGGTACAGCGCCACAGCCAAAAAGAACTCAAGCATTATTCTTCTCCGAATACATTGGCCACTTTTTGCTCCATATTGCCCGGCAGCCCTGCCGAGGAGGCACGGTCGATGGCATGCACCCTGAACTCTCCGTCCTGGTCGGCAGTCACTGTGATGGTTCCCGGGGTCAAGGTGATGGAGTTGGCCATGGTCACAATGGACATGTCCTTTCTGAGACCGGTGCGGAAGACCACGATATGCGGATCGATATTGTCCATGATCCGCGGGTGGAAAACGAGCCGCAGAACATGGAAGTTGGCCATGAGAATCTGGTAGATGAGCCAGGGGATGTAGCGAAAGAAACGGAGCACCGTGAGAAGATAATCGCTCCAGCCCGGGGAGGAGAAAAGCATGGAATGGGAAAAGGCGGAAACGATGAGGCTGGCCACAACCCCAAGGGAAAGGAGCAGGGGATGAAACTTTCCAGAAAGCACGAGCCACAGGGCCATCATGAGCACAAAGGTTAAGCAGAAGGAAAAAACGGCCTTGCCTTTCTGCCCCGAGCCAGAGGACGAGGCCTTGGGCCTTGCTCTGTCCCGGGGGGACTCAGGAGTGGGCATAGCTCCCCCTTTGCTGTCAGCTTTGCCTTCGGCAAATCTGACTTGATGGTAATGGTACGGATGCGTTTCTGCAGCTCAGGCCTTGGGCAGCGTGAGCAAGAACTCGGTACCTTCTCCCGGAATGGAGCGAACTGCAATGTCTCCTCCCAGCTTGTGCAGGATGTTCTTGCTGATGGGCAAGCCCAAGCCGGTCCCCTTGCCTACTGGCTTGGTGGTAAAAAAAAGGCGAAAGATTTCCGGTTGCTTTTCCCTGGGGATTCCGGACCCGTTGTCCGCGATCCCGATATGTACGGACCTGCTATCCTGATGCACAGAGACCTCAACCTTTCCGCAGGCAGGGCCTTTTTCCCGAATGGCGTCCACCGCATTGCTGATGAGATTGACCAAAACCTGCTGCAGGAGCTTGTAGTCGGAGACGAGGCAGCAGGATTCGTCTGCATACCGCCTGGTCACAGTGATCGGGGGAAACTTGAGCTCCGGTTGGAGATAGCGAAGGGTGTCTTCAATCAGCCCGACCACATCGAACTCGTTTTTTTCCGGCCCCGACTCCCGGACGAAGTCCAGGATCTGGTTGGTGACCTTGCTGCAGCGCTCCGTCTGTGTCTCGATTTCACGAAAGGCGCTGCTCAGCTCCTGACGATCATCGCTGCTTAGATCTCTGTTGTCCGAGACCACAACTGCGCCCCAGCCGGCCGCCTGATTGATGATGGACAGAGGGTTTTTCAGCTCGTGAACGATACCGGCCGCCATACGCCCCATCTCCGCCAAGCGATCCACGCGGACCAGATCGTCGTGGAACGTGCGCCATTGGCTGAGGTCTTTTCCCGCTCCCACATAGCCTGCTTTCTGGCCGTCGCCGGCCCTCCAGGAAGTGAGACAGAGATCGGAGACTATTTCAGTGCCTTGGGTATTGCGAAAACACACCTCGCTGCGCACGGAGAGCTCCCTGCCTAGCTGAGCCAGTCTTTGCTTCAGGGCGTCGGGGTCGCTCACCAAATCCAGGACCGAGCACCCCACCAGCTCGCGAAAGGAGTACCCCAAAAGCTCATGCATCCCGTAACTGGCTGCGGCAATAACGTATTCATTGTTGAGGGCGAAAACGATATCTTCAGAGCAAAAAAGGAAGGACTCCAGGAGGGCGGCTTCCGAGCCGGCCGCCAAGTTCCGCCCTTCGCTTCCGGCGATCCCGTCTGCGTCAGAAGGCGGCTCCTTACTCCTCGACGCCATAGATCCTGCGCAGCTTCTTGATGGCTTTCTTTATTCCCTTGGCCCCCAGTCCTGAGCGGTATATTTCCTGCACTTCCTCGTCGAACTTGGCCTGCTGCAGCTTCAGCTTATGGTCATGGGCTTCCTTGATGGTTTGAAGCAGAGAATCATAGTCAATGGGCTTGAGGAGATACTGATAGGCATCCTGCTGGCCGCTTTCCAGGGCGGTCTCGATGGAGCCGTGTCCGGTGAGAACAATGCACTGCAAAAAAGGCTGCACCTCTTTGAGCTTCTTTTGAGTCTCCACGCCGTCCATACCGGGCATTTTCAGGTCAACCACCGCCACATCGAAGTTTTCGTTGGTCGCTACCTCGAGTGCCTCTTCCCCGGAAAAAGTAACCTTGACCGTAAATCCTTCCCGGAGCAGGCGCTTGGACAAATATTCGAGAAGGGTTTGCTCGTCATCGATGAGAAGAACCTTGATCTCCCCTGGCTCGGTCATGGATTTCTCCTTGAAATCTTACGATTACGGACCGTTTTTGCCTACATAGCTAGAATGAAGTTCTCCTGTCAACTCTCATTTTCATCCGCGACCGAGAGCCCCTGCACAGCCTGGACTGCAAGCCTTCTTTTTTCTTGAGTCCAGCTGCAAAAAGTGTTAAACAGGCTGGCAATCGGAAAGCAATACAAGTAACTCACTTTATTCCTTAGGTATCTTATAGCAATGGACGACAACCGGGAAGCAAGCATCAACTACCCGGAGGATCAAGCCCGACCGGAGCTGGAACGCCAGTTTGTCCGACAGCTGTTCCTCAACTCTCCTATCGGGATCTATATCATCCAGAAGGGCAGATTTCGCTTCGTCAATCCCGAGTTCCAGCGCATTACCGGATTCAGTGAACAAGAGCTCAAGGGTCTCAAGTCGCTGGCCCTGGTCCATCCCGAGGACAGAGAGATGGTCCGCTCCAAAGCCGTCCAGATGCTCAAAGGGAGCCGGCACTCTCCCTATCTGGCCCGAATCATCTCCAAGGAAGGAGATACGAAGTACATTCTGGAAACCATCTGCTCCATCAACTATCGCGGAGTTCGCTCAGCCCTGGGCTACTTCATGGACAATACGGAACAGGAGATGATCAAGGAGGCCTTGCGGCAGTCGGAAGAAAAGTTTCAGAAGGCCTTCCGCTCCAGCCCGGATTGGATGATCATCAGCACTTTACAAGACGGGATATACCTGGAGGTGAACGAGGCCTTTCTGCAAACCACCGGCTACCATTCCGAAGAGGTCATCGGCAAGAGCTCCACTGAGCTCGGTATCTGGACCGACCCGGAACAGCGTGATGAGCTCCACCAAGTCCTCAAACAGCATGGCCGGGTGTGCAACGCCGAGGTGCGCTTCAGGATCAAGACGGGCCAGGTCCTGTCCGTGCTCTGGTCGGCCGAGGTCATCGACTACGAGGGAAAAAAGTGCATCATCGCTGTAACCAGGGACATCACCGACAGGAAAATGGCTCAGCAGGAGCAGATAAAGCGGGAAAAGCTGCAGGGAGTCCTGGAGATGGCCGGGGCCACCTGCCACGAGCTGAACCAGCCCTTGCAGAATATCGTCTTCATGCTCGACGAGCTCCTGGAAAAATTTCCTCAAGACGCCACCTGTGATGAGATCAAGGGACAGGTGGAGCGAATTCGAAGCATTACCAGCAAGCTGGAAAACATCACCACCTACGAGACCAAAGACTACATCCAGGGCACAAAAATCATCGACATCGACAAAGCCTCCTACCAATGCCCTTTTCCCTCCTCTCCGAACAAGCCCTGATCAGCCACAAAACGCTCCCTTCATACCTTCGAAGGCCTTGCTGCAATTAGATATCTTGATCTTCCTCTTTTTACGGTCTCGTATTGACACTGTTGAAACCGCTTTGCTACCTTAATGAAAATGAATCATTATTATCTTCCCTAACGCTGTTTTTGCCAGTACATTGTTTTCACCATCAACCAAGGAGGGGAAACATGTCTACCTTAATCTCTCGCTGGGTCGCCGTGGCTATGAGCCTTGCGGCCCTGCTGCTTTTCTCCGCTGTACCGGGAATGGCGGCCAAGTCCATCGTCATCGGCCATCCCGCCTGCCTTTCCGGCAAGTACGCCAAGGCCGGAGAGCAGGCCGTGGGGGGAATCAAAGCCTGCATCAACTGGGTCAACGAGGTTTACGGCGGGGTGACGGTCAACGGTGAAAAGAGAAAGCTGGAGTACAAGTTCTACGACTGCGAATCGAACAAGGAGTCCGTGACCAGCCTCATCGGCCGGCTGATCACCGTGGATAAGGTCGATGTGATCTTTGCTCCCTACAGCTCCGGGCTTACCCTGCGCGGCGCACCCATCGCCGAAAGCAACCGCATGCTGTACATGGATCACGGAGGGGCCAACAACAAGATCTTTCAACAGGGCTTCAAGTACATCGTGCAGACCATCGGCCCGGCCTCCAGCTACCACAAGGGGACCCTGGACATGATCAAGGAGATCGATCCGAAGGCCAAAAGGGTCGCTCTGACCTACGAGGACTCCGAGTTCGCCCGCATGGTCATGGAAGGGGCCGAGGAGTACGCCAAGGAGCTTGGATTCAAGGTCGTTTTCAAGCGGACCTATCCCAAAGGGGTGAGCGATCTCACGCCGGTTCTCTCCGCTCTGAAGTCCGAGAACCCGGACTTCATCCTCGGCGGCGGCCACTACGAGGACGGACAGCTCTTCGTGCGCCAGATGTCCGATCTGGACATCAACGTCAAGGCCGTATCCCTTATCGCCTCGGCCACCCTGCCCGCCTTCTACGATGCCCTGACCAACATGGCCGAAGGGGTTATGGGACCCTCGCACTGGGAGTACGGGGTCACCTACTCCAGGGAGTCGGCTAAGGAAGAGGGCATGCAGTGGATAGGCCCCAGCCAGGACGAGTTTGTGGAGCTGTTTAAAGAGGCTGCCGGAAGCGACATGACGCCTGACTACCATGCCGCAGAGGCCGGCGCCCAGGTTCTGGCCTATGTCCTGGGTGTGGAAAAGGCCGGATCGGCCAATCCGGCCAAGGTCCGCTCGTCCCTCGGCGATCTTACCTTCATGTCCTTCTACGGCGGCTGGGACATCGACGAGACCGGCCTGCAAGTGGGCCACACCATGGTGGACGTGCAGTGGCAGGACGGCGAACGGGTTATTGTCTGGCCTCCGGAGGCGCGCACCGGGAAGGCTTACTACCCCATGCCCACCTTTGAGGAAAAGGCGCAAGGCGCGGTTGCCGTCCCCAAATAACTGATGTGCGAGGCTCCCACAGGTTCTTCCTGCGGGAGCCTCTTTATGCCTTCCCAGCCTGCTCTGCCTGACCTTTGAGCAACTGGGCCCGACACTAACGCAGCCTGAACCGATCCTTCGGAGCAACAGACATGGCTATTGTGGATCAATTCGCCGGCAATCTGACGCAGGGTTTGGTGCTGGGCACGGTGTACGGCATGGCCACCATGGGCCTTAGCCTCATCTTCGGCGTGCTCAAAGTGGTCAATGTAGGCCATGGTGCCTTCATCATGGTCGGGGCCTTTGTGACCCTGTTCATGTTCAACACTTTAGGGCTCAACCCCTTTTTCGCAGTTCCGATCGCCTTCCTCCTGGGCCTGGCACTGGGCTATATCTTCTACTATGCCGCCATCCGAAGACTGCTCCGGGCACCGGAGCTGGCCACATTGCTGGCCACCTTCTCCATGGGCGTTTTGCTCCAGGAAGTCATCAAGCTCATCTTCGGCTCCGAGTATCGCGGCTATAACTGGGATGTCGGCAAAATCGACGTGGTGGTCACCGTACTTCCCGTAAGCAAGCTCCTGGCCTGTTTCGGAAGCATAGCCATCGCCATCATCCTCTATCTCTGGTTCAACAAGACGCGGGCGGGGTCAGCCATGCGGGGCGTGGTTGAAGACAGCGAAGGGGCGCGCGTTTGCGGCGTCAACGTGGATATGACCTATGCCCTGAGCTTCGCCCTGGGCATCGGGCTCACCGTCGCCAGCGGCGTGCTGCTCACCATGTTCATCCCGGTGGGCATCAACCCCTACATGGGAGGCCACTATACGCTGAAGGCCTTTGTCATCGCTGTCCTGGGCGGCCTTTCCTCCCCTTACGGCGCCTTTTTCGGAGGCCTGGTCTTCGGGCTCATAGAGAACGGCTCCTACACCCTGTTTGCACTCATCCCAGGGCTTGAGCCCTTCGCCATGACCCACTTCCTCACCTTCGTCATGCTGCTCGTCATTCTGCTCCTTAGACCAACCGGAATCCTGAAAGCCAAATAATGAGGATGCTGATGCGAAAATTTCTCCCTATTCTTCCAGTGTTTGCGGCCTACCTCATCCTCTTTCTCATTGGCCGCAATATGCCGGGCATGTGGCAGCTGATGGCCACCCTTCTCTTTTATTGCTGCCTGGGCCAGGCCTTCAACATCTTTTTGGGCATGACCGGCTACGTGGACTTCGGATATGTAGCCTTTGTGGGCGTTGGCACCTATGGAATGGCCCTGGCCATCTCCAGACTGGCTCACTTTGAAGCCCTGGGGCTGGGGGTGATTCTCATCGGATACCTTTTTGCCCTGCTGCTTTCCACATTGCTGTCTATGGCCGTCGGCGCGGTGGCTCTGCGGCTCAGGGGGGCCTACTTCGCCATCGCCACCATCGGGGTCAACGAGGGCTTCCGCTACCTCATCGAAGGCACCGGCATGTGGAACGGCTCCGAGGGCATCATTTTCTTCGGGCAAATGAACCAGATCCTGGGCTCTGAGGTGGCCTCGGCCATCTCCAACTTCTGGGCGGACATCTTCGTGCTCCTCATCGCCGCCCTGGGAGCCCTCATCACCCTGATCTACATGCGCAGCAAGATCGGCTACGCCCTGACCGCGCTGCGCGAAGACGAGGATGCGGCCAAGGTCATGGGCATCAACGTGACCAAGTTCAAGATCATCGCCTTCATCACCAGCGCCTGCTTCGCCGGGCTGCTCGGAGCCTCCGCCTGGGCCCTGAAAACCCCCTATGTCTTTCCCCCGGAAGTGTTCGACATTCACTACACCATCGAAGCCATCATCATCGTCATGCTCGGCGGAGCCGGAACCCTTCTCGGACCTGTGGTCGGGGGGCTCATATACGGACTGTCCAAATACTATCTGTCCATCTTCATACCCGGCTTCCAGCTGCTCATCTTCGCCCCGGTCATCATCCTGATCATCGTTGTGTTCCCGGAAGGGGTAGTGGGGGTGCTGAAGAACAACATCAAAACCGATTCCCTGCTGGGACGCTACATCGTATAGGGATGCCTATGACACTCCTTAAGCTGGAAAACGTGACCAAGCGTTTCGGCGGCATCATCGCTGTCAATGAGGTCAGTCTGGAGATCGCAGCCGGCGAGTTCATCGGCATTGTCGGCCCCAACGGAAGCGGCAAAACCACGCTGTTCAACATTATCTGCGGGGTCTTCTTCCCTGAAGAGGGCCGCGTTGTCTTCGAGGATCAAGACATTACCAAGCTCCCCTCGTTCAGGAGAGCTCCGCTCGGAATCGGACGCACCTTTCAGATCCCCCGCCCCTTCGGCTCGGCCTCGGTCCGGGAGAATGTGGCTGTGGGGGCCATGTTCGGAACAAGGGGCAAGGAGCTCAATGTCGACGATTCCCTTGGGGTGGCAGATGAGACGATTGACCTGGTGGGCCTCCAGGCCCACCGCAACAAGCCGGCCAAGATCCTGACCCCGGTGGAGAAGAAGCTCATGGAGATCGCCCGCGCCCTGGCCATGAAGCCCAAGCTGCTGCTCATGGACGAGGCTATGGCCGGTATGCACCCCGGGGATATCGACAATATGGTTTCCTTTCTCAAAGATATCGCCTACCAGGAAAACATCGCCATAGTGGCCATGGTGGAGCATGTGATGCGCGCGGTGGTCGGCATGGCTGAAAAGCTTATCGTTCTGGACCAGGGCGCCAAGATAGTAGACGCCCCTACGCAAGAAGCCCTGCGTGACCCCAAGGTCGTGGAGGTCTATCTCGGTCAAGCCCCGGAGGAAGAGCATGCTTAACGTACGCCAGCTGGAGTCGGGCTATGGCCCCATGCAGGTGCTTTGGAAGCCATCCCTGGAAGTGTCCGGTGGATCCATCACCTCCCTTCTCGGGCCGAACGGAGCCGGAAAAAGTACGCTCCTGCTGACCATCTTCGGCTCGGTTTCGCCCTGGAGAGGGCAGATCTTATATGAGGAGCAGGAGGTGACCCACACCCCGACACACCGCAAGGTTGAGCTCGGGCTGTCTCTGGTTCCTGAGGGCAAGCACCTCTTCCCCAGCATGACTGTCACCGAGAACCTGGCCATGGGCGCCTATTCCAAAAAAGCCCTCCCCTACAAGGAGGAGAGCATGGAGATGGTCTTCTCCCTTTTCCCCCGCCTTAAGGAAAGAGAGAAGCAGCCGGCCGGCAACCTGAGCGGCGGCGAGCAGCAGATGCTGACCATCGGCCGGTCCCTCATGAGCCGCCCCAAGCTCATCATGCTCGACGAGCCCAGCCAGGGCCTGGCCCCCAAGCTGGTGCAGGAGGTATTCGACACGGTGCAGAAGATGCGCCGGGAGATCGGGCTGACCATCCTTCTCGTGGAACAAAACGCCGAAGCCTCCATGGCGGCGGCGGACTTCGTCTACGTCATGCACGAAGGCACCATCAAGGCCAGCGGCACGCCCCAGGAGATCAAGGCTTCTTCGGAAATTCGGGAGGCCTACCTGGGCGTATAGCGGCAGATATCGCGCCTGTCGATCCAGAAAACGAGAAGGGGCGCGGCTGCTCGGCAGCCGCGCCCCTTCTTCATCCCGGCCATCAATCGAAGCTCATCCCTTGGCGATGAGATTCTGCCGCAGCAGCTCCTCGGCGATCTGAACCGTATTGAGCGCCGCTCCCTTGCGGATGTTGTCGGCCACGATCCACAGATCAAGGCCGTTGTCCACGGTATTGTCCTCCCGGATGCGGCCAACGAAGGTCTCGTCCTCTCCGGCCGCCTCGATGGCCATGGGATAGATCTTCTCTCTGGGATTGTCCAGAACGCGGATCCCGGGAGCCTGGCTGAGCATGACCCTGGCCTCCTTGGCGGTGATCTTCTTGGCGGTTTCCACATTGACCGCCTCGCTGTGGCCGTAAAAGACCGGCACCCGCACCGTGGTGGCCGTCACCTTAATGGAATCGTCGTCCATGATCTTCTTGGTCTCGTTGACCATCTTCATTTCTTCTTTGCTGTAGTCGTTATCCTGGAAGTCGTCGATGTGAGGCAGGCAGTTGAAGGCGATCTGATGCGGATAGACGTTGCACTCCACCTCCTGCATATTGAACAGGGCGCGGACCTGGGACTCCAGCTCCTGGACCGCTTTCTGGCCGCTTCCGGAAACTGCCTGGTAGGTGGAAACCACCACCCGCTTGATGGTAGCGGCGTCATGCAGCGGCTTGAGCACCACAACCATCTGAATGGTTGAGCAGTTGGGGTTGGCGATGATGTTCTTGTGCCTGGCGAGATGATGGGGATTGACCTCGGGCACAACGAGCGGAACCTCGGGGTCCATTCGCCAGGCGCTCGAATTGTCCACCACCACGCAGCCGGACTCAGCGGCAATGGGAGCGAACTTTTTCGAGGTATCGCCTCCGGCGGAGAAAAGGGCTAGATCGAGATTCTGAAAGGAGTCCTCGGTGAGCTCTTCCACCAGGAGCTCTTTATTCTGGAAGGACAGTCTCTCGCCGGCGGAACGAGAAGAGGCCAGGGCCTTGATCTCTGCTGCGGGAAAGCTTCTGGACTCCAGAATCTTGAGCATTTCCCGGCCTACGGCCCCGGTAGCTCCGACAACGCCAACAACCACATCCTGACTGCTCATATCGACCTCCTGGATACCGAAAAATCGTCTCGGCCAGCAGGTCGCCGGATGAGGCCGGCTGAGGAGCTTGAAAAGCTAAATGCTCTAGACCGTCCGGCTCGATTACCCGGCCACGGTCCCAGCGATCTTAAAGATGGGCAGATACATGCTGATGACCAGCCCGCCGACGACCACTCCGAGAAAAACGATCATGACTGGTTCGATGAGCGAAGTCAAGGCGGATACCGCCACGTCCACCTCATCGTCATAGAAATCGGCGATCTTGGAGGACATGGTATCCAAAGCTCCGGTAGACTCCCCGATGGAGAGCATGTGCACCACCATGGGCGGAAAGACCCCGGTGGCATCCAAAGGCTCGCTCAGGGTCTGGCCTTCGGAAATGCTCTTCCTGGCCCGCAGTACCCCGCGTTCCACTGTTTTGTTGCCGGCCGTCTTGGCCACCACCTCCAGGGCATAGAGAATGGGAACTCCGCTGGAGATCATGGTGCTCAAGGTCCGGCTGAACCGGGCCACGGCAACCTTTCGCAGCAGAGGGCCGAACAGGGGCAAAAACAGGATCCACCTGTCCACCAGAATCTTGCCCTTCTCCCAGCGGTAGAAAAAGTTGAAGGCCACAGCGAAAAGGACGATAGCCAGTCCTATCCAATGGATGTTGCCCTTGACCCAGCGGCTGAGATTGATGACGAACTGCGTGGCCAGAGGAAGGGTTCCTCCGAAATCGGCGAACATCTGCTCAAAGGTGGGGATGACGAAGATGAGGATAATGGCGATCACCGCCACTGCCACGAAGCAGACCACAGCCGGATAGATCATGGCCCCTTTGACCTTGGATTTCAGATTGGCCGCCTTTTCGATGTACTCGGCGAGCCGATTGAGCACCACATCGAGCACGCCTCCGGTCTCTCCGGCATTGACCATGTTGGTATACAGATCGTCAAACACGTCCTTGTGCTTGGAAAGGGCTTCATAGAGGGAGCTTCCGCCCTCCACGTCGCTTCGGACATCGTAGAGCTTGCGCCGCAGCTTGTCGTTTTCCGTCTGCTCGCACATCACCTGCAGGGCTTGCAGAATAGGCACTCCGGAGTTGATCATGGTGGAAAACTGTCTGGAAAAGACGACCATATCTCTGGACTTGACCTTGCCCTCCAGAAAGGTTCCCTCCAGGAGATCCTTGGGCTTGGGCTTAACCTTGATCTCGCTGAAGCCCTTCCGCTGCAGGGCGGTCTGAGCCATCTCCAGAGATGGGGCATCCAGGTCGCCCTTCACTCTTCTTCCGGCCCGGTTCTTGGCCTTATAAATAAATATCGGCATCTGATTCCGTCCTCTTTTGAGAGTCCCTGATAAGCCAAGGAGCTTACCCGCTGTCTATAAGCAAAAAATGTTCCAGCCATACAGGCAGCAGGCTTTGCCTGCTGCAGACCCTGGCTGCTCCTTAAGAGCGGACGGGTGGGATAAAGCGCTAAGCACTTGAATCGATGCAACAACCGTTTCCGGATTGCCGTTTCCTGACCATGGAATGACCAAAATTCAAACCGCTACGCGAAAATGCAAGCATCTCTCGAAGCTTCTCTCGGCTCTGCCCAGGCCGGCCTTTACATACGGGGATCTGTTTACCTTGAACCCGATTTCGGCTATAGTCAGCGCAGCCTCCGGCTGCGCTGACTCATTGCTCATTTTATTGAGGAAAAACAAAATTCGCATTTTTCAAGGTATTGATTTAACGACATCGCAGCCGGATTGACCCGGCACTCAGTTTGCCCAGTCTCAGTTCGAGCCTGAATAAGAGCTCCTGCTCAGGTGGATATGATCTATTGGAAGAAGGTTGCATTCAAACTGAGTGCCGGGTTGATCAAGGAAGAAACTCCAGCCTTGAGCAGAGGCGCCATCTTTTCGAACCGGGCAACAGGGCTCTCTTGCGCGCCCTTGCTGGGAGGTTCTCAGGCTTTCTTAGCAAACCGAGAACCGGAAGCGTCTAAGCGCAGGAGAACCAGGTGACCGGTTCGCAACTTGGTAGGTAGGGAGTTTATACGAGCACATACGAGCTTTGCCGGAGGCAAAGCTGACTAAGGAGCTGCAATCTAAAGCTCCTACCAGGCTCCCTGAAAGGGAAGGCAGGCTGCCATGTCCTTCTATGCCATCATTCCTGCGCGATACGACTCCACCCGTTTCCCGGGCAAGCCTTTGACTTTGATCTTCGATCGGCCTATGTTTGTTCACGTCTATGAACGGGCCTGCCAGTGCCCTGGCCTGGACGGGGTTTACCTGGCTACGGATGACGAACGTATCGTTCAAGCGGCTGAGGCCCATTCGGTGCCGGTCATCCCCACCAGCCCGGAGCACCACAGCGGCACCGACCGAGTCATGGAAGCGGCCGAGCGCCTCGGCCTCCGAGAGCAGGACGTAGTCCTCAACATCCAAGGCGACGAGCCTGCCTTGGCGCCACAGATGCTTGCCCAGCTCATGGAGCCACTCAGGGACGACCGGGTTCAGGTCGCTACCCTGGCCCGCCGTATAGAGCGGAGTGAGGCGGACTCGCCCCATGTGGTCAAAGCGGTTCTGGACAGTCAATACCGGGCCTTATACTTTTCCAGAGCGCTCATTCCGCACCACGCAGAGGGTGGCCGGAGCGAGGACCGATTCTGGGGCCATGTGGGCATGTACGGTTTCCGGGTTCTGGCCTTGAAAGCCTTCACCCGTCTTGGGAGCGGATATTTGGAAAGCACCGAAAAGCTGGAGCAGCTCAGATTTCTGGAAGCCGGCTTTTCCATACAGGTGGTTCCCACGCAATGGAAAAGCCGCGGCGTGGACCGACCGGAAGACATCCCGCTTGTAGAACAACTCATGCGACAGGAGCAGCAATAATGCGCGCCATCCTGGCACTGGAAGACGGCACCTGGTTCGAAGGGCGCAGCGTAACCGGCCAAGGCCAAACCGGGGGAGAGGTCATCTTCAACACCGGCATGACCGGATACCAGGAGATCCTTACCGACCCCTCCTACCGGGGACAGCTGGTCTGCATGACCTACCCGCATATCGGCAACTACGGAGTGAACCTTGAGGATGTGGAATCACAGCGCGTTCAGGTAGCGGGGTTCATCGTCAAGGAGTGCTGCAGACTCCCCTCGAACTGGCGCAGCAGGCTCTCCCTGCCGGAATACCTGAAGCAGAACGGCATCATGGGCCTTGAGGGCATCGATACCCGGGCCCTAACCAGACACCTGCGACTGCAGGGGGCAATGCGGGGCTATATAGACACAGGCGAGAGCGATCCCAAGAAGGTGATTGACAAGGCGAGATCCATACCGGAAATGCAAGGCCAGAACCTCGTAGATGTGGTCACCCCTCAGGCACCTTACTTATGGACCAAGGAGGGTCCACAGGCTATTCACGATCCGGAAAGCTTTGTCTGGCCTGAAGACAAGCCCAGGGTTGTGGTCTGCGATTACGGGGCCAAATGGAACATCATGCGCAGGCTCAGGAAAGAAGGCTTTCAGGTCGCGGCAGTGCCCGCCTTCTATTCGGCAGAACAGATCAAGGCCTTGGCTCCGGACGCCCTGTTTCTCTCCAACGGCCCCGGCGATCCTGCCGCCCTCCCGGAGGTGGTGCACACCGTGGCCTCCCTCCAGGACTCTTTTCCCCTTGGGGGCATCTGCCTCGGCCACCAGATCCTGGGGCTCGTCCTGGGAAGCTCCAGCTTTAAGCTCAAGTTCGGCCACCACGGGGTCAACCATCCGGTTCGCCACCTCAGGTCCGGCAAGATCGAGATCACCTCGCAGAATCACGGCTTTTGCGTCGAGACCCAGGGGCTCGAGGAAGTGGAGCCAACCCACATCAACCTCAACGACAACACCCTGGAGGGATTTGTACACAAAACAAAGCCCATCATGGCCGTGCAGTACCACCCCGAGGCCGCGCCGGGGCCGCACGATTCCCGATATTTTTTCCACGACTTTGCCCAGCTGGTCCAAGACCACAGCGGAGTCGCCCTCTGAGCAACCAACGGCCCTAAGCAAGGGGTGTTGCCCAGACAGTGCTTCTTCCTCTCCTCCAGCCGGTGTAGTGAAGCTCAACCGGCAGGATTAATTTCAGAAGCCTGGACCCTCAATCGGAATAAACCAAGCGTCAGCGCAGCCATCGGCTGGACTGACCGGCAATCGTCACACCGAACGGGGTTTGTTCTATGTCCGCGGAACTGAACAAGGCCAGATCCAAGTTGAACGGGGTCAAGACCCTGCTCAAGCAGGAAAAGCTCTTAGCCGCCGTGATGTCTCTGCTGGAAGCGGTGAACATCTACCTGCGCACCAAGCTGCTCAAGCACGAAAAGCAGGACTTTCAGCGCAAGCTGGAAGAGGCGGTCTTTCAGCTCAGCTCGGACGTCAATCTCAAGCAGCAGTATCCCTTAAAGATAGACTACTCTCCGGGCAAAGAAAAAACCCTGCAGCAACAGCTCAAGGAAATTGAAAGCGAGCTTCAGGAGACCGCGGTCAGTCAGGCCAAAGAGCAGCTCAGCCTCATGGAGCAGCACCGTGAGGAAAAGATGCAGGAAGGCCGGGACTTTCTGGACCACAAGGAGCTGGAGAAGGCGGACAAAACCTTCAGCAAGCTGACCAAGGATTTTCCAGACGATCCCGAGCTCAAGGTGGAGATCGGAGATCTCTATCTGGAGCGCAATCACACCACCGAGGCCCTGGACTACTACAGGTCGGCCCATCGTGACGACCCGGAGTCGGTCAACACCTTCAACAAGCTGGGCATGGCCCTGCGCAAGTCGCAGCAATACGAGATGGCGGAAAAGGCCTATTTCGAAGCCTTGAAACGGGCTCCGGACGATGAGTACCTTTTTTTCAACCTCGGGCGGGTATATATCGACTGGCAGAAATGGGACAAGGCGGGCAAGGTGTCGCAAAAGGCGCTTCAGGTCAATCCGGACTTCAAAGAGGCGGGCAAGATGTTCAACTACGCCCGTAAAAAGCTCAAGAGCGAAAACAAGGAGCAGGCCTGACCAGATACCTCCGCAAGGCCCGCCTTGCAACAGGGCTTGGTACTGCCGCCTCTCAAGGGCTCCCCTCGCCTCCCCGGCGTGGGGAGCCCTTTCCTTTGCAGCCAAGGCCCAGCTCCAAAGCTACATTCCGCAGAGAGGCAATGTTGGCAGCTTGACTCACAGCTGCTAGAATCTTTCCCTCTAGGCTGGCTGGACAATCTGCCTCTAACCTAGGCGCATCAAGCAGAACGAGGAATTATGAATGCCCATCATCTGCTAGACATCTTTTTCCTGCTGTTCGTAGCCTGGCTATTCGGCGCACTGTTCGTCCGGATGGGGCTGCCCATTTTTCTCGGACAGCTTTTGGCCGGTATCATGCTCGGGCCAATGGTGCTGGATGCCGTCACTTTGACCCATTCCATAGAGCTTCTGGCGGAATGGGGCATCTTCTTCGTCATGTTCCATACCGGCATGGAGATGAACCCCAAAGAGCTGCAGGAGCACTTCTGGCCTTCCATGAGCGTAGCCCTGGGAGGCTTTCTCCTGCCCTTCGGCCTCGGGTTCCTGGTGGCCAAGCTGTTCGGAGGAACCCTCTATCAATCCCTCTTCATGGGGATGGGGATCTCCATAACCGCCATTGCAGTGCAGGCGGCAATCCTGCAGGAAATGCGCATCCTGAAGAGCGAAATTGGACACGTCATCATCGGCGCGGCCCTGGCCGACGACATCCTGGCCCTGATAACCCTTTCCGTTCTTCTAGGCCTGGCCCGTACCGGCGAGATTGCCTTGCTGGAGCTGAGTATCATCATGGCCAAAACCGTGCTCTTTTTCGGGGCTGTCATTGTGGCCGGGCACTTCATCATGCCCAGAATAACCCGGCGTCTGACGGATACCGGGAGCAAGTCCTTCATGTTCGCCATTACCACGGCGGTACTTCTGGCCTACCTGGCCGAGCTGGCCGGATTGCACATGATCATCGGGGCCTTCCTAGCCGGGCAGTTTGTCCGCAAGGAGGTTGTGGACGAGCGCATCCACGAGCGTTTGAACCATACCTTCTATTCAGTGAGCTACGGGTTTCTGGTTCCCATTTTTTTCGCCAGCCTGGCCTTTCACCTGCACTTGAGCTGGAACCTCCAATTTCTGCTCTTTAATATCGTAGTCATTGGCGCAGCGGTTGCCGGCAAGCTGGTGGGCTGCGGAGCAGGGGCGGCTGCCTTTGGCTACAATCTCAGAGAAAACGCGGTTATCGGTTTCGGAATGAACGGCAGAGGGGCGGTGGAGCTCGTGGTGGCCTCGGTTATCCTCAACCTGAGCGATACCCTGCTCTCCCAGAACGTGATCGATGCCCCCCTGCTAACTCCGGATCAGTTCTCCGCATTGGTGAGCATGGCTTTTGTCACCACCTTGATGGCCCCCGTCTTTTTGAAACGCATGGTGGGAAAGGCCTGCGGGGAAGGAGAGTGGGCGAGCTTCTGCGAGCTCTGGGAAAAGGAAGAAAAAGCCCTGTAGCTGGAAGAGCAAGCAATCCTGGCTAGCTAGACGCCGGAAGGAGCGTCCCTCATGAGCCTGGCCGTTTCCAGGGCCCGGCTCAGGCTCAGCCTGGAGGCACCCCCCCGGCCCACTTGATCGTAGCCGGTGCCGTGGCCCACAGAGGTGCGCACCACGGGCAGGCCCAGGGTAACGTTTACCGCCTGCTCGAAATGGATCATCTTGAGCGGCCCCAGCCCTTGGTCGTGATACATGGCCAGGATCGCGGAGAACTCTCCCTGCAGGGCCCGGTAGAACAGGGTGTCCGCAGCTATCGGTCCAGCGGCGGAAACGCCCTCGCCCCGCATTCGCTCCACCGCCGGCGCGATGACCCGCTGCTCCTCATCTCCCAGCCAGCCGGACTCCCCGGCATGAGGGTTCAGACCGCAGACCCCGATGGGAGCTGAAGCGCAGCCCAAGGAGGAAACAAGCTTCCAGGTGAGCCGCAAGCAGCGCTCTATCTTGGTCCGGGTCAACAGATCTGCCACCCGCCTCAAAGGATGATGCGTAGTGGCCAGGGACACCCTGAGCTTATCTCCGGCCAGATGCATGCACACCTCTTCCGGATCCAGGCCGAACTGCAGGGCCAAGTACTCGGTGTGACCGCTGAACTCATAGCCCGCCTGACTGATCGCGCTCTTGTCAACCGGACAGGTTACCAAAGCCGCCTGAGGCATCTGCCGAAGCAATCTGCAGGCCAGGTCCAAGGCGGCCAAGGCAGCCTTTCCTGCCTTGGGAGAGGGCTTCCCGGGCTCTATCTCCAGGCCTTCTGCCTCCGGAGGAGGGATAAGAAAGATACCGCCGGGCAAGGACTCCAAGCTCGAGCCCGCCTGCAGCCGAGTCCAAAACTGAGCGCGGCCCAGGTGCCGGCAGTGCCAAGCAAGCGCCTGCTCCGCCCCTAGGAGGAGCACCGTTTCCGATCCTTGGCAGAGACCGTCTCCGATAAGACAGGCCAGCTCCGGACCCAGCCCGTTCGGATCCCCCAGGGTGAGCAGGAGAAAGGCTTCCTTGCCTTGCTTCCCGGCTGTTTCAGCAGGGCTCATGTCCGGATCCCCTTGCGGCTCTTAAGCCAGCGATTTTTTGTCTCCACTCAATCAAGTCCAGGGGAGGCTTATTCTTCCCGGTGCAGCATAAAGGCCCTGGCCATGCCTTTCAGTGCGCTCATTTCCGGATCCGGGCTCGCGGCTATGGTATCCGGAAGCCACCAGGCCCGCTGCTGGAAACGGTCCTCCAGGGTTTGCCAAATATAGGGGAGGCAGTAGGGAATGAAGCTGCTTAGCCCTCCGCTCAGCCCAATCGCCTTGAAGCCGAAGACGACCTGGAGCATGGAGAAGTAGAGCCCGGCCCGCTCGCCGTATTGGCGCATGGCCGCTTCCGCTCCCTCAATCCCCTGGTCCAACAGGGGCAGAGCGTCGCGAAGCTCCGCTGCCCCATGCCCTTGCTCCTGGAAGAGATCGATCAGGGCCTGCTTGTTCAGCCAGGTCTCAGCGCACCCCATCTGCCCGCAGCCGCATCTGGGCCTTCCAAAGCCCAGATGGATATGGCCCAGCTCGGGCCCGGTAAAATGTCCGGCCCGCCATATGTCTCCCTGGAGGATGACGCCCGAGCCAACGCCGGTGCCCAGGGTGAGCACCACCGCCTCGGTGCTTCCGGCCAGGCCCCCGGCCCAGACCTCGCCCAGGGCCGCAGCCTGGCCGTCGTTCTCCATGAGCACCGGAAGATGATACCTCTGTTCCAGGAAGTCCCCAACTGGAAAAAAATTCAGCTCAGGCATGTTCGAGGTCTGAAGATACATTTTTCTCCGGTGATCCAAAGGGCCGGCAGTGGCGAGCCCGACCCCGGCCAGCCGCTGCGGGGCCTGGTCTTGAATGCGGTCAATCAGAGAGCAAAGGCTCTTTTTCGTTCCCTCCAGGCTCCTGGGCCGGGGTTGCAGATCCACCTCGCCGCAGCGGCCGGAGGAGTCGATCCAGGTACCGCGGATGTTCGTTCCGCCCAGATCCAGACAGGCGAACATCAGGCCCGCCTCCCCAGTCTGGCGGACCGGCACACACTCACCCCGTGGCCGGGCAGGCCGGAGCTTTCCCCGGCCAGAGCAAAGCAAGCCTCGAGGATGCGCCGATGGTCGAAAGCGAGCTCGGGCAGCTCCTGCAAGGGAAAGACATCGATCCGGCCGGCGTCGTCTCCGGCTGCAAGCCTGGAAAGATCGTTGGCCTGGGCCAGGAAAACCACGCTCAGCGTATGCTGGCGCGGATCGCGTTCCGGATGCGAATAGACCCCCACCAGGGCTTCCAGGGTCACCTGCAGACCCGTCTCCTCCTGGGCCTCCCGCTTGGCCGCCTGCTCGACGCTTTCTCCATAATCCACGAATCCGCCGGGGAGTGCCCAGCCATGAGGTGGATTGCGGCGCCTAATGAGAACCACCTTGATCTGCTCAACCGGAATAATAATATCCACGGTGGGCACCGGATTGCGGTACAGGCTCACCGAAGCGCCGCACTTGGGACAGGGCTTGGTCTGCGCCATGCGGGCCTCCTTGCTCCTTAAAAGTCAGCGTGGCCTCTGGCCACGCTGACTTAATGGGTTTGATTAAAAAGAATTCAACGTAATGGAGTCCTATGATCCTACCACAGCGGGTGCATATCGTCCACAAAGGGGCTCTGGGCGACTTTCTTCAGGCCTGGCCCTCAATGCTCGCCCTGGCCCGGCATTTCGATCCGCAACGCCTGTATTGGGCCGGGAGGGAGGCCTACAGCCTGTGGACCTCCGCCCTGGGCTTAAAGCAGGCGCCGCCGGGCCTTCGCTCCAGCCTGGACGGGCTCTACGGGGCAAGCCTCCTGCCCCGGGAGCTGAACCAGGATCTCGTTGTCTGGTTCGGTCTCCGGACTCCGCCGACTGATCATCCCCTGGACAATCTGTGGTTCATCCCCGGGCTGGATGAAGACATGTCCCAACCGGTTCGGGAGGTCTACTGCGAAGGGCTGAAATGGCGGGGAGTTTCCCGGGCCGCAGACTGGCTTGAAGCTTGGCGGCAGCGATGCATGCTGCCAGCCTGCAAACCGGATCCTTGTGCCCGGCCTCAACCGGTCCTCCTCTTTCCAGGCGCCGGGCATGCCAAGCGCTGCTGGCCGCTTGAGCAGTTCCTGCGCCTGGCCAAATGGCTGCGAACATGCGGCGAGCGGCCTGTCTTTGTCTTGGGCCCGGCAGAAAGAGAGCGGGGGCTCGAGGTACAAAATTTTGAACAGCTCACTCCGGAAGGGCTGGCCGAGCTGCAATCGATTATTCAGCAGTCCAAGCTGGTTATTGGCAACGACAGCGGCCCTCTCCATCTGGCCGGATACTGCCGCACCCCCTGCCTGGCCCTGTTCGGACCGGCCTCCCCGCACCAATGGGGGCCTTTCGGGGCTCGCGTTATCTGGCTCGGCCTGGACTGCTCACCCTGCAGCGACATCGGGAAAATGGCCTGCGAGCATCCGGAATGCATCAGCGGCATAGGGCTTTCCAGGGTTCAGCAAGAGGTTGGGTCGCTTTTGGAGGGCTGAAAAAACAAAACCGGCCTCTCGAAAGGATTCGAAGAGGCCGGCTCTGGCAAAAGGAGGAAGGTATTTATAATATTAGCAAGTTTTGTGCCACAAAACCAGAAACAAATTAAGCTAACAATATAAATATGTTATATACAAAAATCCGCTCGTGAGGTTTAAAATTTTGTACTCCCAGCTCTCGTATAGGCTTGCCAGGCCAGCTGCAAGTTCAACTTTTTAAACCACCTCAGCATACTATTCCTCAGCGGCCTGTTCAAAGATCCTGTAGCCCGCTGCCTGCAGGCTGGAAACCGGGATCGCTCCCTGTCGCAAAACGACGAGCCCGCTCTTGCCTTGCACAATCTTGACCAGGGTGGAGGGCGGCCCACCGGCTGTAGGAGGGCCCAGGTCCAGAACCAGGTCCGCCTTGGAGGCCAAGGCCGGGTCCAGATCCTGGCTGCGGGAAACAGCCCTTTGTTCGGAGAGATTGGCGCTGGTGGCTATCAGAGGCCTGGCGCTCCTGAGGCTCAGCTCTTGAGCCGCAGGATGCGGCGTCCAGCGAACCGAGGCCCACCCTGCTCCGTCCTGGACCGACCCGGCCAGCCCCTCTTTGGCTGGAACCAGCACCGAAAGCGGACCGGGCCAAAAGGAGGCAGCCAGATGGAGAATTTCCGGTCCCTCCCAGGAGGTGACCAGGGAGAGCTGATCCATTCCCCCGATGATGAGAGGAAGAGGCTTTCCCGGCTTTCGCTGCTTGAGGGCAAGGATTCTGTCTGCGGCCTGGGCCTGAAAGGGATCCCCGCCCAGAGCGAAGAGCGTCTCTGTGGGGTAGACAACAACCCCCCCGGAGCGCACAATGGACTCGGCCTGCTGCAGCTGCCTCTCATCCTCTTGGCAACGATATTGCATAAATTGTCTCAAATCGAGCAGGAGATACCGCCATGAAGATTAACGCCGATCAGCTCAAAGGCCTGTTGGAGCAGGAACAGAAGCAGAAAAGCTCCAACCAGAAATCCGGAAAGGCCTTTCACGAGATGCTGGACCGAGCCCTCTCGCCGCAGACGGAGCAAGCAGACGCTCCGCCTGCGCAGTCCCTGACGGGTTCCAACCTCAATGCCCTGCACACCCAGCTGCGGACAAGCCTGGCCGCTGAGACGCAGCCCCAAGAAGCCACCGGCGATCAGCTGCTCCAGGGCATGGATTACGTGCTGGATCAGTGGGAAAAATATTCCCAGCAGCTCCAATCCAGAGGGTCAAATCTCAAACAGAGCTATGCCACCCTGCAGGAAATCGGCCGCAATCTGGAAGCCATGGAAGACGCAGTCAAGGAGCGCGGCGATGAGGGCTCGGCTCTGCACCCGCTCCTCAATGAGCTCAAGATCATTGCCGTAACCGAGGAAATAAAATTCAATCGCGGCGACTATCTGTGAATCGCTGCCCTGATTTTTGAGGCCTAGTACGAGTTATTGGAGGGAATACTCCTGCAGAGGGGTATACTCCGGACCCTGTGGCCGCAAGGTGCTTTTCCACAGCACAAAGCATCTCGCCTCGACAGCCGGCCAGTGGATTTCCTGCATCTCCGCCAGGAGCTCGTTCCAGTCGTCCCGCCGATCCCGCTTGACCCGGCCGGCTGTGAGATGGGCCTTGAAAGGCCGTTTCTCGGGAATAAACCCCAGAGGGCTCAAGGCGTCTGTGATCCGATCGGCCAGCTGAGCCGCCTCCCGGCCCCCCTTCTTCAGACCCACCCAGATAACCCGGGGCGATTTTCCAGGCGGAAAGAAGCCTCCCCCGGCAGCCTGAAGCTCGAACCGCGGCTGGCTCACTTCGGCCAATTGCCGTTTGACTCCTTCCACCTGGTCCTCGGCTACATCACCGAGAAAAAAGAGAGTCAAATGCCAGTTCCCGGGCTTGGTCCAGGTTACGTGGGAACGAAGGCGCTTGCTCCATTTGGCGGTCAAGCTCTGCAGCCCCTCTTGGTAGGGCTCCGGCAGAGGCAGGCCAATAAAACAGCGCTGCGTCATAGATCGGCTCCCTGAAGCTTTCTTGTCAGCCGAGACAAAAACAGCTATATCTGGCCCGTCTCGTAGGAGGACCTTTCCGAAATCGGACCGGAGCGTCCCGGTCCTTTTTTACTTCTGCCTGGCAATCCCAAAGGCAAAGCGAAAAGCGGCATGCTGGAATCAGTCGTACAGTGGATCGTGGAGACTGTGGGGCGCGGAGGCTATAGCGGCATCCTGGTGCTCATGTTTTTGGAATCCTCATTTTTCCCGTTTCCCAGCGAAGTCGTCATCCCCCCAGCTGGCTATCTCGCGGCCAAGGGAGAGATGAACCTCTGGCTGGTAGCTCTCGCCGGCACTGGAGGCAGCCTCCTGGGAGCGCTGTTCAACTACTGGCTGGCCCTTCGCGTGGGACGCCCCTTTTTCGAACGCTATGGCAAGTATCTCCTGGTGACCCCCAAATCGCTGCACAAGGCGGACGTCTTCTTCGAGCGGCACGGACACATCAGCACCTTCATCGCCCGACTTCTTCCCGGAATCAGGCAGTACATCTCACTTCCGGCAGGTATGTCCAGAATGCATCTGGGCCTCTTCTCGCTGTTCACCTGCCTGGGGGCCTTTATCTGGGTAATCATTTTGGCGCTCTTGGGATTCTGGTTCGGCCGCAGCCAGGACCTGGTAGCCTTCAAGCTGAAAGAGATCATGCTCGTCCTGCTTCCAGTCTGCGCCGGGATTGTGGCTGTCTACATCTTTCTCTGGCGGCGAAAGCGACATCCCAGGTAAATCGGCCGAGGCTCAAGCTGCCCCAGAACGGCCACCCCCTTGAGGTCCAGGCGCGGCTCAAACAGCCGCAAGCAGCAGGAAGAGCCCGGCCTCGAGCACTTCATTGAGCGCCCCCAGCATATCCCCGGTGATGCAGCCCAGCCTGCGGCGATAGAAGCAAAGCACCAGCAGGACCAGGCAGGCGAAGCCAATAATGAGCCATAGACCCGTCTGCCCCATGAGCAGGGCAAGGGGGAGCAGCAGACCGAGACCCCAAAAGGCGGACCAAGGCAAGGGCCTGGAAAAGGCCCCGGAGCCGATCCCGCCCTCCGGCCTGCCGTAGGGCAGGAAATGCAGACCGAAAAGCATGCCCAGCCTGGAGTACGCCGGAACCAGGAACAAGGCCCACCCCTTGTTTGCGCCCAGACCGCTCAGTCCTGCCCATTTCAGGCCGAGAACGACGAGAATGGCCAGGAGCCCCATCACTCCCAGCCGGCTGTCCTTCATAATGGCCAGCATCTTTTCCGGAGAGCGGTGGCTGAGAAGCCCGTCCCCGGCGTCGCCCAGCCCGTCCACATGGAGGCCTCCGGTGAGCACCAGGAGCAGAACCACATCTAACCAGGCCACCACTGCTTCCGACCACAGCCGAGCAAAGAACGCATCCCCGGCCAGCAGCAGACCGCCCAGAACCAGTCCCACCAGGGGAAAGAACCCGCTCATGCGCTGCAGGTCGAAAACATCGTCGCTCCTGGCGGGAATGATGGTCAAAAAACGAAGCGCAGTAAAGAAATGTTTCACAAGGCTCCCTTGAGCGGCAAAGGGAAGCCGGCGGCCATGAAGACCACCCGATCCGCGATGCTGCCCAGGCGTTGATTCAAGACCCCGGCTTCGTCGCGGAACCTTCTGGCCAGAGGGTTTTCCGGTACGATCCCCAGACCGACCTCATTGGCCACCAGAATCACCTCGCCCTTTGCTTCATCCAGAGAGCTCTGCAGCTCAGAGTACCGATCCCGGATCTCTTCCCCGGAAGTGCCTGCCCCCAGCAGATTGCTCAACCACATGGTCAGGCAGTCAATCAGCAGAAGCGTTCCCGGGGAGCTGTACTCCCGCACCGCCGGAGCAATGAACAGCGGCTCCTCAAGGGTCTGCCACTCCGGGCCCCGTTCCTGCCGATGCCTCTCCACCCGGGCTTGCATCTCCTCGTCCAGAGGCTGGCAGGTGGCCAGGTAGGTTTTGGGCTTGGCTTGCGAAGCCTCGGCCAGGCTGAGGGCCATTGAGCTCTTGCCGCTTTTGCAACCGCCCAGAATCAGGTCTATACGGGGCACTGTCAATCCTTAAGCTGTTGTCTTTGACCAGGGGTTAGCAGGTCAGATGCAATCCGGCCCGTATGGGTTCGCCTCTGGCCGCAAGATCGTTTATCCGCTTCACGGCGTCGGCTGTCGGTTCCTCAATGAGCTCTATGCCGGCCTCCCTGAGCCGGCTGCGCAGCCGCGAGCTGGCTTGCATCCTTCCCGGCTGTCCCATGCCCAGTATGAGCCTTGATGCCTTGCTATCCAACAGATCCTGCACATCCTCCACCTCCACCTGATGTCCGGATCGACGCCACCAGGGATGGACAATCCGATCCTCTATAATCTTGACATCATCGGAGTAGCGTTGGCCCTGGATGACGATCTTCCCGAATCCGTACTCCTCTATCATAAACGAAAGCTCCCGCAAGATTCCTGGATTTTCCTACCTGTTAAGCAATCGAGCCCGCCTCGAGGGCAAGCCTTTTACGCCCTGGCCCTAGAGGCGATTATGCATTATCTGGTACACTCTATGCAATGGATTCAAAGACACACCAGCAAAAAGTCGTGCATGCATGATTCGAGCGCAAGTACTTTCTTATAACTCTTTGTTTTCACTGATAACTGACCACCGACATTTGACCGCCGCGACTGCAAAAGTATATTTTGCAGCCGCATCTTCAAAGGGGATCTTCTTTGGAAAAACAAAAACCTCTTCTCCTCAGCTGACGGGATAGAAGAGGTGCCATGCCACAAGGAGCTTCGCCTGTGCTCGACTACTCCGAAATACTCGCCACGCTGCAGAAGCAGCTGGGCCAACGCTTTCTGGATGATCCGAAGCTGCTCAACCTTCCGGGAAAGTCGGTGGCCTGCAAGATCGACCCCTTGTACTATCTGGCCGTCTTCCCCTCCTTTTCCCGGAACATGGCTCAGCTGGCCGGGACCCTGCCCGGGGCGGTGGAGGAGACCCTCATCCGCACCGGAAACCTCATCACCCCGAACGACTCCGAGGACCCCACGCTCCTGCTCCAGGTCGCCTGGAGCCCGGAGATGAGCCCGGTAAAAATTAAAGCCGGCTTCGTATTGGCCGGCTTCATTGATACAGGCCTCAAGATCTATGCCCGCAGGCAGGAGAGCTTGCCTGTTTCAGACTTGAGGATCGCTATCCGGGACAAGGAGAAAGTGGACTCCTTCTTTCAAGGCAAAACCGCCATCAGCTCTCTGGCTTTCAGCGGGTAGAGACTAGACTTCTCCAGTGCGAATCCTCAGGTCAGATTTGCCTGAGGCTGCACTCGTAATTCTCTTTTTCATCAATAAATTGCCAATAAGTCCGCACAGCCGGAGGCTGCGCTGACTATTGTCCGGAGTGGCCCTCGGTCTCCAGTTGAGCCAGGAGCGGCTTGTTTCCGTCGAGCACGGCCAGCATAGGCTGAATGCTCTGCTTGAATCTGGCCAGCTCGGAATCGGGAATCGGCTTTACCGGTTTGGAGTCGATCTTCAGGGGATTGATATAGCGGCCGTTCTTCTTGACCCTGTAGTCCAGATGCGGTCCGGTGGACAACCCGGTGCTGCCCACGTAACCCAAGGTGTCTCCCTGGTTCACATTCTTTCCCCGGGCGACTCCTCTGGCAAAGCGGCTCATGTGGTTGTAGATGGTGACATACCCGTTGGGATGCCTGACCTTGACATACCGGCCGGCCTCCCGAGTGCGGGACCTGGTAATGATCTCTCCGTCGGCGACGCTTTTGATCGGCGTACCTGTGGGTGCGGCGTAATCGATGCCCAGATGGGGACGCACCACGTTGAGAACGGGATGCTTCCTCCTCCAGGTATATCCGGAAGAAATGCGGGTGAAGTTCAGCGGCGCCTTGAGGAAGGTCTTGCGCACCGCTTTGCCCTCGGGAGTGAAGTATTCCTGGCGCCCGTCCTTCGTAGCATAGTAAAAGGCCGAGTACTCCTGGCCGCTGTTGGTGAATCTGGCTGCTTTGATGGGGCCGTAGCCAGCGAACTTACCCTGGCGGTAGCGCTTGGATACAATGAGCTTGAAGGAGTCCCCCTGCCGGACGTCCCGGATAAAGTCCACGTCCCAGGCGAAAATCTCAGCCAGGGCAATAGCCAGGGCGGGGCTTTCTCCCACCTCGTCCACCGCTTCGAACAGGCTGGTGCTAATGGTGTTCTGGATGAGCTTCTGCTGGGTGTCGTACTCGATGGCTTCCCGGGAGGCCGTGTACTCTTCGCCGCTTAAATCCACCTTGAGCTTTTCATCGGCGTCGATATCGTACTCAAATCCCGTCAACCGGTCGTCCCGAAAAAGAAGCCTGTATTGGTGACCCGACTTGATCCGGTTCATGGAATACACGTCACGGCAGCGCCGGCTCAGGAGGTAGATCTCCGGGGGATCGAGATGGTCCTTTAAAATGGAGCTCAAGGTATCGCCGCGCTGAAGCGAGGCCTTGACCACCCGCAGCTCCGATTGCTTCTCAGGTTCGGCCAGTTCTGGGGAGTCATCCCCGGAAGGGCTCACCGCCGGGGCCGGACTCTCGGACCCAGCCGGTTCCTTGTTTCCGGTTGCAGCTTCCTGTGGCCCGGAAGGAGCGCTGCTGGCTGCAGCCTGCACATTGGGGGCCTCTGCAGCATCCTGCGGCGAGCTGAAATGCTGGTGTAAAGAGAACAGCGACAGGAGCAGAACCGGGATGACCAGAAACACCGGGAGCAGGAAAGTCTTGGATTGGGAGCGCTTCAATCGAAGCTTGGACTTGTTGACCGGATAGATTTTATAGCGCATAGCTGATCATCTCGCAAAGGAAGTTAGAGCAACCCATTCCAAGGGCGTGGCTTCCCCTTTGTTTATCCGCCGCCCACCGCCGGGAACAGGGCCACATGATCTCCATCCTCCAAGCATCTATCCAGAGCAGCGTGCTTTCCGTTGACAAAGGCCACTTTCACTTCATCCGCAGGGAGATCCAGCTGCTTCAGGAGATCGGCAAGAGTTGATCCATCGCTCAGCGGAAAAAACTGACTGCTATCCGGTTGATAGCTCTTCAAAGTAGCGTAGCACTTGACCGAAATACGCATGCGATCGACCTATTTACCGAAGGATTGTACTTCTTTAGCATGGACCCGCTTGAAGGTCAATATTTTCAGAATGTTATTTGTAAATATGCTTTAGCAGTAACTCATTGAAAATATTGCTTTTAATAAAAAATGCATCCGGAACTTAGGCCAAAGACTGCAAGACACGGACCACAGAGCCTGCTCTTCCTGCCGGAGTGCTCCGGGTAACGCAATATGGCAAACAAGACAACCGGATAGCTCTATTGGCAAAGAAGCGAAAGCAGAGGGCGGGAGCAATCAGCAGACAAAAAGCGTCTGCCGCTTGGCAGAAAGCATGCTCCCCTTCCGGTGCGGAGGCTTTCCAAAAGGGGAGCGGAAGCCTACTTTTTCTTGCACATCGACTTGAGATACTCGCGGTTCAAGGTGGCGATGAACTTGAGGTTGATGTTCTTGGGGCAGGCTTCCTCACACTCGTAGTGGTTGGAGCAGTTGCCGAAGCCGCAGGCATGGAGCTGCTGGGTCATGTCCTGGACCCTCTTGGCCGCTTCCAGCCGGCCGTGGGGCAGCTTGGCCAGATGGGATACCTTGGCCCCGACAAAGAGCATGGCCGAGCCGTTGGGACAGGCGGCTACGCAGGCTCCGCATCCGATGCACTCGGCCGCGTCCATGGCTTCATCCGCGTTTGGCTTGGGCACCAGCTGGGCGTGCGCTTCCGGAGCCCGACCGGTGCCCACGCTGATGTACCCCCCGGACTGAATGAGCCGATCCAGGGCGCTGCGGTCCACGACGAGATCTTTAATATTCGGAAAGGCCCTGGCTCTCCACGGCTCGATGGTTACGGAGTCGCCGTCCTTGAAATGGCGCATGTGGAGCTGACAGGTAGTTGAGCGCTCTCCGGGGCCATGCGGCTCGCCGTTGATCACCAGGCCGCAGGCCCCGCAAATTCCCTCCCGGCAATCGTGCTCAAAGGCAATGGGCTCTTTCCCTTCCTGGATCAAACCTTCGTTCACCACGTCGAGCATTTCCAGAAACGACATGTCCGGATTGATGTCCGCAGCCTCGATTCTTTCAAAGCTTCCCTTGGCCTGAGAACCGTTTTGACGCCAGACATGAAGAGTGAGTTTCATTACTTGTAGCTCCGCACCGTGAGTTCAACATTTTCGAAGACCAAAGGCTCGGTGTGCATTTTCGGAGCACGCTCCTCGCCTTGGTACTCCCAAGCAGCCACGTAGGTATACTCCTCGTCGTTGCGCTCGGCCTCACCGTCCTCGGTCTGATGCTCCATCCGGAAATGGCAGCCGCAGGATTCATCCCGCTGCAGTGCGTCCTGGACCATGAGCTCGCCAAACTCCAAGAAATCGGCCACCCTCAAGCCCTTCTCCAGCTCCTGGTTCAGGTCCTCGCCTTTTCCGGGAATGTACACCTCCTTCCAGAACTCCTCCCTGAGGGCCGGGAGGTCCCGGAGCGCCTTCTTCAGCCCCTCCCCGCTGCGGGCCATGCCGCAGTAATCCCACATGAGGTTGCCCAGGCGGCGATGAAACTCGGTCGCAGTCTTGCTGCCCCGATTTTTGAGCAGGGCGTGGATACGCTCCTGCACCTTCTGCTTGGATTCCTGGAAGGCCTGGGGATCGTTCTGGGCCAGGCCGGGCTTCATCCCGGACAGGTAATTGGCGATGGTGTAGGGTATAACGAAGTATCCGTCGGCCAGCCCCTGCATCAGAGCGCTCGCTCCCAGGCGATTCGCCCCGTGGTCGGAGAAGTTGGCCTCCCCGATGGCAAACAGGCCCGGGATCGAGGTCTGGAGGTTGTAGTCGACCCACAATCCGCCCATAGTATAGTGAGGAGCCGGGTAAATGCGCATGGGCTGGGTGTAGGCATCCTCTCCGGTAATCCGCTCATAGATTTCGAAGAGGTTGCCGTAGCGCTCCTCGATGGTCTCTTTGCCCAGCCTGGCAATGGCATCTGCGAAATCGAGATAGACCCCGTATCCGGTGGGGCCCACCCCGCGCCCTTCGTCACACACCTCTTTCGCAGCCCGGGAAGAGATGTCTCTGGGAGCCAGGTTGCCGAAGCTGGGATACTTCCGCTCCAGATAGTAGTCCCGCTCCCCTTCCGGGATCTGCTCCGGAGGCCGGGAATCCCCTTTTTGCTTTGGAACCCAGATGCGCCCGTCGTTGCGCAGCGACTCGGACATGAGGGTCAGCTTTGACTGATACTCGCCGCTGGCCGGGATGCAGGTGGGATGGATCTGAGTGAAGCAGGGGTTGGCAAAGTAGGCCCCCCGCTTGTAGGCCCGGTAAGCGGCCGTAACATTGCAGCCCATGGCGTTGGTGGAAAGATAGAACACGTTGCTGTAGCCGCCGGTGGCCAGTACCACTGCGTCTCCGGCATAGGAAGCGATCTCTCCGGTCACCAGATCGCGCACGGTTATTCCTTTGGCCTCTCCATCCACCAGGACCACATCCAGCATCTCGGTGCGGGGATGA